>JAIFMO010000069.1 GCA_020048435.1 Sulfuritalea sp. | reverse complement strand
GCGTTTCACCTTCGGCGGTGACCTGTCGCTCTTCCATGGCCTCAAGCAGTGCCGACTGAGTTTTGGGCGTGGCGCGATTGACCTCGTCGGCTAGTACTAGCTGGCTGAAGATAGGGCCGGGATGAAAGCGGAAGGCGCCGCTGTCGCGATCGAAAACGGAAACGCCGAGAATGTCGGCCGGCAGCATGTCGCTGGTGAATTGCACGCGCTGGAAAGCCAGGCCGAGCAGACGCGCCAGCGTGTGGGCCAGCGTGGTCTTGCCAACGCCCGGCAAATCCTCGATGAGCAAGTGGCCGCGCGCCAGCAAACAGGCCAGCGCCAGGCGAATTTGCGTTTCCTTGCCCAGTATGACCGTGCCCGCCGTTCGCACGATGTGGTCAAGCGGCTTCCGTGATGTGGGTGAGAACATGCCTGCGTTGCGCCTCAATCGGTGGATAATGCTGCCTTCTTCATCATTGTATGGCATTCGTTTCCGATGACTACCACCGCCTTTATTTCGCATCGTGACTGTTCTGCCCATGACATGGGCGGTCATCATCCAGAAAGTCCGGATCGCCTCTCGGCTATTCAGGATCGCCTGATCGCGGCCCAGCTGGATCTCTATCTCCAGTTTCACGATGCGCCGCTGGCCACGACCGAACAACTGGCGCGCGTCCATCCCCTGCGCTACATCAAAACGCTGGAAATGAGCGCGCCCAAGACCGGCATCCACCATGTCGACCCTGACACGGCGATGAGTCCGGGCACCTGGACGGCGGCGTTGCGGGCGGCGGGCGCCGGCATTCTCGCCACCGACCTGGTGATGAAAGGCGAGGCGGAAAATGCATTTTGCTCCGTGCGTCCGCCCGGCCACCACGCCGAAAGCGCCAAGGCGATGGGTTTCTGCTTTTTCAACAACATCGCCGTGGCGGCGGCCCATGCCATTGATCAGTGGGGCCTCAAGCGGGTCGCGGTGATCGATTTCGATGTCCATCATGGCAACGGCACCGAGCAAATTTTTGCCAATCACGAGAACGTGCTGATGGTCAGCACCTTTCAGCATCCGTTCTACCCCTATTGCGGCGCGGAACATCAGGCGCCCAACATGTGCAACGTGCCGCTACCGGCACGCACGCGCGGCGACGGCTTCCGCGAGGTGGTGACAGAGGTGTGGTTGCCGCGTTTGCGCGAATACGCACCGGAAATGATCTTCATTTCGGCGGGTTTCGATGCGCACTACGAAGACGACATGGGGTCTCTGGGCTTGCTTGAGGCCGATTACGCCTGGGTGACCGAGCAACTGGTGGCGGTTGCGCGCGAGTCAGCCGGGGGGCGCATCGTTTCGATGCTCGAAGGCGGCTATTCGCTTTCCGCGCTAGCGCGCAGCGTCGCAACCCACATCAAGGTTCTGGCTGATCTGCATTAACGGTCCGCATTACACAGTGTTACAAGCTGTCGGTTGCCGGCAGGTCTAATCGCCGGCCTGTTGAGGTTAAAATTCAAATATTCCCCATCCGGATGTATTCCATGATTCAAGGTTCGATTCCCGCCATCGTCACGCCCATGAACGAAGACGGCAGTCTCGACCTGCCGCGATTCAAGGGTTTGCTCGACTGGCATGTCGCCGAGGGTTCCGATGGCGTGGTGGTGGTCGGCACGACCGGCGAGTCGCCCTCGGTCGATTTCGAGGAACATCATCGCCTGATTGAAGTAGCGGTGCAGCACGTCGCTGGCCGCATGCCGGTGATTGCCGGCACCGGCGGCAACGCCACCGCCGAGGCCATCGAACTGGGCCGCTTTGCCAAGCGTGTCGATGCCGCCGCGCATCTTTCGGTGGTGCCCTATTACAATAAACCGACGCAGGAAGGCATCTACCAACACTTCAAGGCAATTGCCGAGGCCGTTGATCTGCCGTTAATTCTGTATAACGTGCCAGGACGCACGGTCGCCGATATGACGAACGACACGGCGCTGCGTCTGGCCCAGATTCCGAATATCGTTGGCATCAAGGACGCCACCGGCAATCTCGAGCGCGGTTCTGACCTGATCAAGCGCGCCCCCGCCGATTTTGCCGTATACAGTGGCGACGATGCCACGGCCATGCTGCTGACCCTGCTGGGCGGTCGGGGCACGATCTCGGTGACGGCCAACGTCGCACCGCGCCTGATGCACGAAATGATCGCAGCCGCCATGGCCGGTGACGTGATCAAGGCCCGCGAGATCAATTTCCGTCTTCTGGGTTTGCATCGGCATCTGTTCGTCGAGGCCAACCCGATTCCCGTCAAGTGGGCCTGTCAGCAAATGGGACTGATCGGTGGCGCGTTGCGCTTGCCGATGACGCCCTTGTCGCCCGAATTCCATGACCGTGTTCGCGCTGCCTTGCGCGAAGCGGGCATTTCCGCCTGAGGAATTACATGTCAAAGAAATTCAGCCTTTTGCTGGTCGCCGCTCTTGCCATCGTGCTGACCGGCTGCGGTGGCTCCATCGTCGAGTCTAAAAAAATTGATTACAAGACGTCGGGCAAGCTGCCGCCACTCGACATCCCACCCGATCTGACGCAACCCACGCGTGATGATCGCTACGCCGTTCCCGACTCAGGCTCGAAAGGCTCGGCCAGTTTCTCGACTTATGCCGGTGAAAGAGGGGGGCAATCGCGCACGTCGACCGCCACGGAGGTGCTGCCACAGGTTGACAAGATGCGTGTCGAACGCTCTGGCAATCAGCGCTGGCTGGTGGTGAGCGGTACTTCGCCCGATAAACTCTGGCCGGTCATAAAGGAGTTCTGGCAGGAGATCGGCTTCATCGTCAACGTCGAGACCCCCGCAGCGGGCGTCATGGAAACGGATTGGGCCGAGAACCGCGCCAAGTTGCCGCAAGACGGCATCCGTAGCGCCCTTGGCAAGGTGCTTGATTCGCTGTACTCGACGGCCGAACGCGACAAGTTCCGCACTCGCCTCGAGAAAAGCGCCGAAGCCGGTGCTACCGAGGTCTACATTAGCCATCGCGGCATGTACGAGGTTTATGTTACCGAAGGCAAGGATCAAACGCGCTGGGAACCGCGTGCGGCCGACGCCGAACTCGAAGCCGAGATGTTGCGGCGCCTGATGGTGCGGCTGGGCGCGACGGAAGCGCAGAGCAAGACGCAGGCGGCCAAGGCGGTTGTCGTCGAGGAAAAAGCCAAACTGTCGCGGGCAGCCGATGGTAGCGGCGCGCTTGAAATGCAGGAAGGATTTGATCGGGCTTGGCGCCGAGTTGGCTTGGCGCTTGATCGCGTCGGCTTTACCGTCGAAGACCGTGACCGGGCCCAAGGCATGTATTTTGTTCGCTACGTTGATCCAGAGCCCACCATGGACAAGGACAAGAAGGGCGGTTTCGCCTCCAAGCTCATGTTCTGGAAAAGCGATACACCGAAAGTCGACCCCAATGCTCGCTATAGTGTCCATGTCAAAGGTAGCGGCACCGCCAGTACGGTCCAAGTGCTGACTCGCGAGGGTGGCGTGGATAAATCCGAAACGTCGAAGAAGATTCTCGGCCTTCTGCATGAACAGTTGAAGTAGCGATGCGTTTCGCTTCCCTCGGCAGTGGTAGCCGAGGAAATGCGCTGCTGGTTGAATCGGGTCACACGCGTGTTCTGATCGATTGTGGCTTTGGGCCGCGTGAATTGACTTCGCGGCTCGGTCGGCTTGGCCTGACCGCGGGCGATATCGATGCAATCCTTGTCACCCATGAACATGGCGACCACGTGGGCGGCGTTGCTCGCTGTGCGGCCCGCTTCGAACTTGCGGTTCATCTTAGCCATGGCACTGGCGTTGCGACGGGCCTGGCGAAGCACATTGACATTTCCCTCTTCGATAGCCACACGACGTTTAGCGTTGGCGATCTTGAAATTCTTCCCTTCCCGGTCCCCCACGACGCCCGCGAGCCGACACAATTCGTGATTTGCGATGGCCTTTGGCGCCTGGGAGTGCTGACCGATGTCGGCTACATTACACCGCACATCATTGACGTGCTGGATGGCTGCGATGCGCTCATGCTGGAATGCAACCATGACGCCCGGATGTTGCGGGAAGGCGCCTATCCCTGGTCGCTCAAGCAACGCATCGCCGGGCGACTTGGGCATCTTGACAACGAGTCGGCCGCTTCGCTGCTCGACCATATTGATCGTCGTCGATTGCAACATGTTGTTGCCGCGCATTTGAGCGATAAGAACAATACGCCAGACCTTGTCCGTTTAGCCCTCGCACGGCCACTTTCCTGCATACCGGAAGATATTGCCGTGGCTGATCAGTCGAACGGTTTCGACTGGCGGCAGATTTGCTGACGGCGCGGCGATAGATACCGGCATTGCACAAAGAAAAAGGCCAACCTCGCGGCTGGCCTTTTTCTGTCCGGAATAAAACCGGATTACTTCTTCTTCGGCTCTTCCTTCTTGGCTTCCATGCCGGACATGCCGGACATGCCAGCTTGGGGAGCGGTAGCGGGAGCAGCAGCAGGAGCGCCAGCCATACCAGCCATACCAGCCTGACCTTCCATGCCAGCTTGGGGAGCGGCAGCAGGAGCGGCCGGGGCGGGAGCGGGAGCGGGAGCCGGCGCGGCGGCCGGGGCGGGAGCAGGAGCCGGAGCAGCCGGGGCTTCGGTTTTGCCACAAGCAGAAACGGCGAGGGCGACGAGCGCAGCAACGAGGAGGGATTGTTTCATCTAAATTTTCCTTTATCGATAAGGTATTGATGTTGAAGAAATTCTTAAATTATGACTACAAGGTCAGCGCGGCATTATATCGATTTTATGTCGCGAGAACAGTATCCTTTTGGCGTAGGTGAATTATTACAACCCGGCGGGCGATGTTGGCGTGAAGTGTTCGCTGGCCCCCCACAGTTCGTCAAAACGCTGCCAAAGCGGATGAACTTCAATTATTCCGGCCATTTTCTTGCCGCGCGGATGATCAAAGTGAAATCGATGAACTCCATGAATCTCGTCGGCGAGGACAACCGGATCCGCTAGATGGTGCAAATGATCGGGCGTTTTCCGTATCTCGATCTGATGCACATGACGGCCGATCAAGGCCACGAGGCGTGGCAGACGAAGGGTCAATAGCTCGACATCATGCAACACGATTTTGAGCCTGCGGCTTGCGTGCCCTGTTATAAAAGCCGCCAACAATGCAACGCGACCGGCATCGGAAAACACCATTCGATTAAGGTCCGCATCAAAAATGCGCACCTCGTGCTCAGCTAACTGGAGCGTGGCATCGATGGCGGCGCGGTAGTCGGATTCACTGGCGAAAATTTTACTTTCGGCGGGTTCGCTGGATGGTTGCGTCATGGGGCAAGTCTCCTGGGACGATGAAGCCGTAACGATACCACTCGTGAAGCTGCGCGACGCAGGCATCGCTTATTGCGCTTGTTGATTGCAGTTCCCGTGCATCGGCCAGTCGGCGCAGCTCTTTCCGGTCTTCGCGGGGAATGGCAACGGCTTCACCATTCAAATAGAAATGTTGCCCCGCGAAAAGTAACTGAGAGCGGGCATCCAGGCGCAGGCCACGGCTCCGCGTGGTTTTGGAAAATTGCTGCAACGATAGCGGCTTGAGCGGCAGATCGAAAACCACGTGAGATTTTGGTTCAGTGAGCGAGCAACCAAGAAAGTCTCGCACGGTATCGCGTTGCCAGCGGATGTTGCCAAGCAGTTTATCGACCTGCCCTATCATGTCGGCGCTGATTTCGGCCGGGTGCGTCTGTCGGCGTAGATCGGGATCGCGGTAGCGCCCCTTGAGGTCAATGTGATCCTGCATGAACATAAGAAATTGCTCGGCAAGTTCCTGGGCCGGTGCGGCGCGAAAGCCGATCGACCAGGTCATGCATTCACCTTCGGCGATACCGTCATGCGCCCATTCAGGCGGCAGGTAAAGCATGTCACCGGGCTCTAGCAACCACTCCTGTGACGGTTGGAAGTCGGCAAGAATACGCACGGGCAGACCGTCGATCAGTCGCTGGTCGCGCTGTTTGCCAATCCGCCAGCGGCGACGACCAATACCTTGCAACAGGAAGACGTCGTAACTATCGAAGTGCGGGCCAACGCCACCGCCATCATTGGCGTAGCTGACCATGAGGTCGTCGAGTCGCGCATAGGGTATGAAGTCGAACTCGCGCATCAGGCGCTCGCCAGCCTCGTCAAGCAGGTTGACGGTTTGCACCAGCACCGTCCATGGCTTCTTGCGACGCTTCAGGGAAGCGATGTTGAATGGGCCGTGTTCGAGCGTCCACTGATTATCTGCTTGGGAAACGAAGCGCGATTCGGCGTCGTCGCGCGCCGCCAAGGCGAGGATGTCATCGCGTCCTGCCAGGTCGGGGGTGCCGGTGAAACCGGGAACAGCGCCACGCACCAGCAGAGGTTTCTTCTGCCAGTAGTCGGCGAGGAATTGTTCGGGCGTCAGCCCGCCAAGAAGTGTCGTGATCATGCGGCCATTATAATCGCGCCTTTTCTGCGGACGACCATCATGGCCGAAGCCATCATTGAATCGCTGGACCACGAAGGACGCGGGATTGCGCATGTCGATGGCAAGGCAATCTTCATCGAGGGCGCCTTGCCGGGCGAGCGCGTAACTTATTCCAGCTATCGCAAGAAGCCGAGTTACGAGCAGGCGGGCGTCGACAGCATCCAGAAGGCGTCGAGCCAGCGGGTTGTGCCGCTATGCCCGCATTACGGTACTTGCGGCGGATGCAGCATGCAGCATCTCGACGCGGGCGCGCAGACCGCGGTCAAGCAGCGCGTGCTGGAGGACGCGCTGTGGCACATCGCGCGCCTGCGGCCGGAAACGGTGTTTCCCGCGATCACCGGCCCGGCGTGGGGCTACCGCCGCCGCGCACGGTTGTCGGTGCGATTTGTGGAGAAAAAGGGCGGTGTGCTGGTGGGTTTCCGCGAGCGACGCAGCAGCTATGTCGCCGACATGCTGACGTGCAAGGTCTTGCCGGCGGCCGTAGCGGACTTGTTGCCGGAGTTGCGAAAACTGGTGGCTAGCCTGTCGATTCCGGATCGATTGCCTCAGATAGAGGTGGCTGCTGGCGACACGCTGACGGTACTGGTTTTGCGCGTTCTTGAGCAGCCGTCTCAGGCGGACGAAACGCTCTTGCGTGAATTTTCCGACAGGAATGGCGTGGTGCTCTACCTCCAGTCCGGCGGACCGGATACGATAACGCTATTCCATCCGGCCGATGCCGGACCTTTGACTTACGCACTACCCGACTTTGATATCAACCTGAAATTCCGGCCGACCGATTTCACCCAGGTCAATTTTGGCATCAACCGCATGATGGTGCGACGTGCCATGAGCTTGCTGGCGCCGCTAGCGGGGGAGCGCGTCGCCGACATGTTTTGCGGTCTTGGTAATTTCACCCTGCCAATTGCTCGTCATGGCGCAACGGTCGTAGGCGTAGAGGGCAGCAAAGTCTTGCTGGAACAGGCACTGATCAACGCACAGGCCAACGGTCTGGCCGCGCGAACCGAGTTTCATGTCGCCAACCTGTTTGAAGCGACGCCAGAGAGCATCGCCGCGCTCGGTTTCTTCGACAAGATGCTGATTGACCCACCGCGCGAGGGGGCGGTGGCGCTGGTCAAGGCGCTGGCCGAACCTTACCCTCGGCGCATCGTCTATGTATCATGCAGTCCGGCCACGCTGGCGCGCGACGCCGCCGTGCTGGTGCATGAACAGGGTTATCGATTATGTGGCGCGGGTATCGGCAACATGTTCCCGCAAACCTCGCATGTCGAATCCATTGCCCTGTTTGAACGCTGAATTTATTACCGACCGAGAAGCCATGTCCCGAATCCTGATTTTATATTCCACCATCGACGGGCACACCCTCAAGATCTGTCGAGTGCTCCAGCAGGTGATCGAGCAACATGGCCACGCGGTCACGCTGGCGGACATCAGCGCGGTTAATCAGGACGATCTGCCCGGTTTCGACAAGATCGTAATCGGCGCCAGCATCCACTATGGCAAGCACAGCCGGCAGGTCTACGATTTCATCCGGAAGCACCGAGTTTTGCTGGAAAGCAGGCCGAATGCCTTTTTCTCCGTTAACATCGTGGCCCGCAAGCCCGAAAAGAATCAGCCGGAAACCAATCCATACCTACGCAAGTTTCTCGGGCAAATCGCCTGGCGTCCCCGGCACCTGGCGGTCTTCGCGGGCAAGCTGAACTATCCGATATACGGCCCCATTGATCGCATGATGATTCGCTTCATCATGCTGCTCACTCACGGGCCAACCGATCCTTCCACGGTTGTCGAGTTCACCGACTGGCAGAAAGTGGAGGCATTCGGGCACACGCTGAGCGAGTTGTAACGACCTCCACGGATCACGACCGCGTTCGTCGTCATTCGTGCGGCCTGCCTGACTACTCGCCGAGCGTTCGGATTTCCAGTTCTGTCTCTATGCCAACGACGGTATCGAGTACCTCGTTGATCACTTCGGTGTCGGCATCCGACCATTCGGCGTCCGGGGCAGTCGATTTCGTTGTCAATGGCGCGATATCAAGATCGACGAATTGATCGCCGACCCTGAGCACCTGCATGCCGGATGGATGCTCCACCAGTTCCCATTCGTCGGGTATTTCCAGTTCGGCGCGAATCAATACGGTAAGGTTCTTCATGGGATTACTCTTGTAAAAGACTCTCAAACACAACGAACCATACGCAGAAAGACAGCGCCCCGCTCCCCACCCCCTGGATCGACCCGAGAGTAATCTCGAAAAAATCACCGATGGGGGTGCCTAATAGCACCATTGCAGCAAAGTCTCCGGGCAAGAAAAAAAGCCATTGCAGCCAAAGCCAGGCATCTGAAATCGTGACCAGGCCATCCATGTTCATGTCGGCGCTAATTCGAAGCCGCTGATCCAGCATTTCACCAAATTGGCTCAAGACGTCGTGCTCCCATGTGGATGATATTCCGGAAAAGCCAGTGCGCTATTAGCGATAATTGTAATGGCTAGCATAGCCCGGGCCGACGCCGACGTAGGGGCGCGCTTCGGGATGGTACGCTCCCGGACCGTAATTCACTGGCTCGCCGTTGGATCCGTTCGCCGCGGAAGTTTGCGCCGCAACCGGGATGGATGACGCATCGCCCTGACTGCCCTGCTGCGTAGAAACAAGCACCGCCAAGGCAATTGCCAGTGCCGCCAGCGTTGCCAACACCCCGCTGGGCGGGTTCCGCAAGCAGGCCCAAAGGGTAGCGAGGCAGGATGGCGCCGACAAAGCCGCCGGGGTTGCCGGCCGGATTTTCACGCGTAATTTTGGGGTTGAAGGCGGAAGGCCTTCGGGCATAACCACGGGTGCCGGCACTACCGGCAATATCTGCGGCGACGCTGTTGGTGTTGCTGGCTGCAACGGGATTACATGCGGTACGACATCCAGATTCGGTGCGAGCCTGATTCCTTTGAGTTTTCTTCCGGAACTGGTGGTATCTGAAATTTTCTCGGTTGCCATTACATCGGCAACTATCGCTGCTTTAGCTGACTTGACGGCGGGTGCGGGCTTGCTGACTTTGGATGCTCTGGCTGTCCTGGCGATCCTGGCTTTGTCGGAGGTTTTGGCGGCCACGGTGCCCATGGTCGCGAGTGCTGCCAGGGAAATCCTGGGTGTCGTTGTTTGCTGAACGGGCTGGGCTGTTCGATTCACGCCCGTGGATTTCTTTGCCCTGACGGATGCGGCAGAATTGGGGGACTTGGCAGGCTCGCTGTCCGGAACGGTGGAAGCGGCATCGATTTCCTTAACGGATTTTCTGACGGCAGTCTTGCGCATGTTCGGCCTTGAAGTGAATTAGCGCCAACTAATATACAGAATAAGCTATCACTTATATTTCATTGCGCAAATGCGGCGATTTATCGCATTTATGCGTCAATGTTTAGAGGAGTTATTCCTTGCCGATGCTGTTCGCCCAGGTCATGGCTTCGATCTGGGCTGCGGTCAGTTGTTCAAGAGAGAGCGAGAGTGTTACGAGCAACCGGACGACGGCATCGGTATCGTAGCGCTCGGTAGCTTCGACCAGTTCGAGGCGCTGTCCCAGATTACCTTCGCGGTGTAACAGGGCTGCACGAATATCGGCGCCGAAGTGAAGTTCATCGCAAATCTGCGCCAGGGGGATGTCGAGTACAACCTCCATCAACGACATCATGCCTGCAATGTAGGCCTGCTCCTGCTCTTCGCGGCTGCGGCCGTCCAGCGCAATCAGCCGTTCGAGGGTCTTGCCGCGACTGGCGGCGAGAATCACCAGCGGGTTGGGGAAATTGCCGCTGGACTTATGGGCGAACATCAACAGTGTCAGCCAGCTTTGCAACTGCTTGCGGCCAAGCAGCATGATGGCTTGGCCGATGGAGTTGATTCGTGTACGGGTGCCGACCGAGGCGGAGTTGACCAGACGCAACAGGTTGTAGATCAGCTTCGGGTCTTGCTTGAACACCGCCTCGAGATCGCTCAGGCCGCCATCGGTGAACACGAGTTGCAGCAGTCGCGTCAGGTGCGGATTGAAGTGCTGCACCGCCTTGCCGTGCAACACCTGCGGCCGGGCAAAGTAGTAGCCCTGAAAATACTCGAAGCCGATGCTGGCGCAGAATTCCGCCTGCTCGACGGTTTCCACCTTTTCGGCCAGCAGTTTGAGGCCGAGCGGTTTGATCTGCTGCACCAACTTGACGATGGAGTCATTCGGCATGCCCAGCACCTCGACCTTGACGAAGTCTACGTAGGGCAATACTTTTTCATGTCCGGGTTCGAGTACCGTAATGTCGTCGAGCGCGAAGCGAAATCCTTCGTTGTTCAGTACGCGGCAGCATTCGATCACATGATCGTTAAATTCGATATGTTCGAGCAGTTCGAGCACGATGCGCTCGGGCGGCAGCACTTCGACCAGTTCGCAGGCCAGCATGGACGCATCGATGTTGAGAAAGCCCAAGTGTTCGCCGAGGACCGACTGCAGGCCAAGTTCGCTGAAGGCGCGGGCCACGACATGCACCGTGGCCTCGTGGTGATTGTCGAATGCGGCAGCATTACCTTCACCGGAGCGAAACAGCAACTCGTAAGCGACGGTATCGCCCTTGCGGTCGAGGATGGGCTGACGTCCGAGAAAGAAGGAATTAGGTGCAGCGCTATCGGGCGTCATGGCGAGGCAATCAATGCTGGCGGGAGATTGATTGTTTCACAGTATCGAAGGTCGTGGCGACCCTATGCCGTGGGTTATCTCATTGCCGAATGGAACGAGCGGGTTTCCGGACTTGGGCTAAACGAGAATGCCATCTGCCAGCCGCAGCATGCGGCCAGCACGTGCCGCCAGTGCCGGATCATGGGTGACGATGATCAGGCTGGTGCCCTGGGCGGCATTGAGGCTCAACATAAGGTCGAAAATGGCATCTGCGGTGTGACGATCCAGATTGCCGGTCGGCTCGTCGGCCAGCACACAGGCCGGTTTGGTAACCAACGCACGAGCAATGGCGGTGCGCTGACGCTCGCCGCCGGAAAGTTCGCCGGGCCGGTGTTGCAGACGCTGTCCCAGGCCCACTTCGGCCAGCACATTCGCTGCCCGCGCCTCGGCCGCGTCCTTGTCCATACGACGAATCAGCAGCGGCATCGCCACATTTTCCAGCGCCGTGAATTCCGGCAGCAGGTGATGAAACTGGTAAACGAAGCCCAGCGCCGCGTTGCGCAAGCGACCGCGTTCGACCTCGCCGACCTTGAAGATATCGCGCCCGTGCAACTCCACCGTGCCGGCCGACGGCGCATCCAGTCCACCCAGCAGGTGCAGCAGCGTGCTCTTGCCGGAACCGCTGGTGCCGACGATGGCCACCGTGTCGCCAGCACCGACTTCCAGGTCGATACCGGTCAGCACGGGGAGTTCGACATTGCCCTGACGGAAGGATTTGGAGAGCCCGCGACAGGAAATAACAGCATCAGTCATGATGTGATCCAGAGGTGTAATGTGAAAAAATTTCGGCGGCGGCATACGACCCACTGCAGACGTTACGCTCCGCAAAAAGCCGCCGTTTAGCTCTTGCGCTCCATCATGAGCAGTCTGGCCGCAAGTCCAATGAACACACCCCCCATAAGTCTCTCAAGGACCAGTTGGTGGCGAGGACTGGATAACAACCATTTACCGAGGCTCCCGCTGGCGATCGACAACGCAGATTGGAACAGCAAGCCAAGACATGCCAAGACGGCCCCCAATCCTACAATCTGCTGGAATATCGGACCATAAGCGGGAGTCGCAAACTGGGGCAAGAACACGCCTGAAAACAAGATGGCCTTGGGGTTTAGTAAGTTAGTTAGAAATCCCCGCTGAAAATTCTTTATGGGTGACCGCGATGTTGCTTGGTCTCTAGCCATGAAAGGTGCTGAGCGGAATGACTTGATTGCGAGGGTGATGAGGTAGGCCGCACCACCAAATCGAATAACGTCAAACGCCAACGGCGAAGCTGCCACAATCGCAGCTACTCCAGCAGCGGCGAGAACAGCATGAACAAACATCGCTAAAGCAATGCCGACCGATGCCCAAAGCGCAGGCTGGCGTCCTTCATTTATGCCTGTTGCTACGATAAAAGCGGCGTCTGGACCGGGTGTGGCGAGTAAGACAACAGACACCGCAAGGAAGACAGGGAGCACAGATATATCGAATGGCATGGAAACTCTCCAACGTTTGAAATCACCCTTTCATCAGCCTCGCGCAAGTCGGGCTCCCCCGCTCGGCAATGGCACAATGACTTCGGCTCGAATGGAAAGGGCGTCGACCAAATCGTCGATTTCCGCCGGGGTCGAGCCGTGGCGCCAAGCCGCCAATATCTTGCCCGGCACACTGGACGGAAAGGCGATGCCCTGCATCAAGTCACCACGTCCAGCCTGTGGAACCGCGACGGAAATATCTTCGTCCAAATCGTCCCAATGCAACCCCTGGCCGCCACCGCTGATTTCATTGCAACTGCGCTGACTGGCATCAATACGCTTCATTCATACCGCAGCGCCTCCGCCGGATTCACCCGCGAGGCCCGCCAACTCGGGTAGAGAGTCGCCAGCAAAGTCAGCACGAAGGAAACGCCGGTGATCACGCCGACGTCGTTCCAGTGCAGATCGGAGGGCAGGTCGGAGATGTAATAGACGTCCTTGGCCAGGAACTGGACACTGAAGATGCGTTCGATGGCAGGCACCACCACGTCGACATTGAGCGCCAGCGACACGCCGCCGGCCACGCCGAGCAGCAAGCCGATGACGCCGATCAAGGTGCCCTGCACGATGAAGATCGCCATGATGCTGGCGGGCGACGCGCCCAGCGTGCGCAGGATGGCGATGTCCGGCAACTTGTCCGTCACCATCATCACCAGCGTCGACACAATATTGAAGGCTGCCACCGCTACGATCAGCAGCAGGATAAGGAACATCATGTTCTTTTCGATCTGCACGGCACGGAAGAAATTGGCGTGATTGCGCGTCCAGTCGGAAACCATCGCATCAGTGTCGAGCAGCCGCGCCAGTTCGCGGGAGATACGCGGCGCGGCGAAGAGATCGTCGACCTTGACGCGCACGCCCGAAACGCGGTCTTCCATGCGATAGAGCTTTTGCGCGTCGCCCATATGGATCAAGGCCAGGCCAGAGTCGTACTCGAACATGCCGGCCTCGAAGATGCCGACCACGGCAAACTGCTTCAGCCGCGGCAACACGGCGGCGGGCGTCACCAGCCCCTGCGGCGCGATCAGCGTGACCTTGTCACCGGGGATCACCTGCAAGGCTCGCGCCAGTTCGCTGCCGAGAATGACGCCGAATTCGCCCTCGCGCAGCGCCCGTAGCTGGCCACTCTTCATGTAGCGGGAAAAATCGGCCACCCGCTCTTCGGCCTCGGGCAGGATGCCGCGCACCATGGCGCCGCGCACATTCTGGTCGAAGGACAGCATGGCCTGCGCCTGCACATACGGCGCGGCAGCCTGGACGCGCGGATGTTGTTCGACGGTCCGCACCGTCGCCGGCCAGTTGGCCAATTCGCCATTGGCACCCGAAATCTGGGCGTGCGAGGCCACGCCGAGAATCCGCGTGCGTAACTCCTTCTGGAAGCCATTCATGACGGACAGCACCACGATCAGCGCCGCCACGCCGAGCGCGATGCCCAGCATGGAAATCAGCGAAATGAAGGAGATGAAGTGGTTGCGGCCGGTCAGGCGCTTTTTGGCGCGGGTATAGCGCAGGCCGATGAAAAGTTCGTAGCTGAATGGGAACATGGGGCCATGTTAACATGACCCCATGCAAGTTCATCTGGCACTGCCCGGCCTGCTGTGGCCGGCCCGGGTGCTTCCCGACGTGGTATTCGATCTCGATCTGCCAGCGCTTTCCTGGCTGCTGGGTCGTGCGCGCCGCGTCCATTCCGCTCCACTCGGCTTCGAAAACTGGCTGGCGGGACGCTTCGGCCATGACACCGCCGCGCCGCCACTGGCCGCCCTGCGCCTGCTCGGTGAGGATGACGTGCCGGGCACGCCAAACCCAGCGCTCGGTGACACGCACTGGATTTGCGCCGACCCGGCCCATATCGGCTTCGCGCACGGCCACCCCCAACTCGCCGACCCGTCCCGTCTCGCCCTAGACGCCGACGAAATCGCCGCCATTGCCGTGTCGCTAGCGCCGACTTTTTCAGCCGTCGGCCATTTTTTGCTACGCCCAGGCGGAGAGGGCTACGTAAAACTCGCCGCGCCCGCCGCCATTACCACCGCGCTGCCAACCACGGTCGGCGGCCAAGGCCCGGCTGCGCTGCTACCACGCGGGCCGGATGCCGCCCGCTGGATTCGGCTGGCCAACGACGCACAAATGGCATTGCACGGCCTTGATCTCAACCGCCGCCGCGAGGCAGCCGGCGAGCCAACCGTCAACACGCTCATGTTCTGGGGCGCGGGACGCTTGCCTTCGCCCACGGCGGCCAATCATGCCGCCAACCACGCCCACACCACAGGCCCCTACCAAAAAGTCGGCGGTAGCGGTACGGTAGCGCGCGGCCTGGCGCGCCACGCCGGCATTCAATGGCAGTCGGCCGTCGAGCCTGTCAGCGGCGAAAGCACCCTGCTGATCGACGAGCGCCTGCGCGGACCTGCCCAGCAAGGCGACGCCTTCGCCTGGCGCGACGCCCTCGCCGCCATCGAACGCGAACGGCTGGCGCCGCTGGTCGCCCGGCTGCGTGCCGGCGGCATCCAGCGCCTGCGCCTTACCGGGCTGGGCGATGACTGCACGCTCGACCTCGATCTCGGCCGCTTCGATGCCCTGCGCCTGTGGCGACGGCCACGTCCCCTCGCCAGCATGGCGGAAACGGCAACCCCATGACCCTTATCGCGACCCGCCCAGTGCCCACCCGCGCGGCCTTGATGCTGGAACAAGCGGGCGTGCATCCCCTGCTCGCCCGGCTCTATGCCGCCCGCGGCATCACCCGGGCCGACGAGTTGGACACCCGGCTGGCCGCCCTGTTGCCACCGGCCACGCTGACAGGCGCAGAGGACGCCGCGCGCCTGCTGGCCGACGCCATCGCCGCGCAAAAAAAATTGCTCATCGTCGCCGACTACGACTGCGACGGCGCCACCGCCTGCGCCGTCGGCATCCGCGCCCTGCGCGCGTTCGGCGCCCGGGTGGATTACCTCGTGCCTGACCGCTTCAAGCTCGGCTATGGCTTGTCGCCCGAAGTGGTGCGCCTGGCCGCGAGCAATGACAAATCCAGCCAGCCCGACCTCATCGTCACCGTCGACAACGGCATCGCCAGCAACGAGGGCGTCGCCGAAGCCCGCCGGCTGGGCATCGCCACGCTGATCACCGACCATCATCTGCCGGGCCCGACGCTGCCGGCGGCGGATGTCATCGTCAACCCCAACCAGCCGGGCTGCGATTTTCCGAGCAAGGCCATGGCCGGCGTCGGCGTGATGTTCTACGTCATGCTCGCGCTACGGGCCGAACTGCGGCGGCGCGGCGCCTTCGCCAGCCAGCCCGAACCCAACCTCGCCAACCTGCTCGATCTGGTGGCGCTCGGCACCGTGGCCGACGTCGTCGCGCTCGACCGCAACAACCGCGTTCTCGTCGCGCAAGGCCTCGCCCGCATGCGCGAGGGCAAGCTGCAGCCGGGCCTCCGCGCCCTGTTTGCCGCCGCCGGCCGCGACCCGCGCCAGGCCAGCACCTTCGATCTCGGCTTTGCGCTGGGCCCACGTCTCAATGCCGCCGGCCGGCTTGCCGACATGGCGCTCGGCATCGAATGCCTGATCACCGACGATGCCGCCCGCGCCATGAACATCGCCACCGAGCTGGACCAGCTCAATCGCGAACGACGCGCCATCGAGGCCGGCATGCAGGCCGAGGCGGACGCCTTCATCGAAACGGTGGACGCAGCCAACCGCGCCAGCCTGACCCTGTTCGACCCCGACTGGCACCAAGGCGTCGTCGGCATCGTCGCCGGCCGAGTCAAGGAAAGACACCACCGCCCGACCTTCGCCTTCGCCCGCGGCAACGGTGACGGTGACGAAGGCTGGCAACTGCGCGGCTCGGGTCGCTCCATTCCCGGCCTGCACCTGCGCGACGCGCTCGACCTCGTCGCCAAGCGCGCGCCCGATCTGTTGCTGCGCTTCGGCGGTCACGCCGCCGCCGCCGGCGTTACGCTGCGTGAAGACCGGCTGGCCGAATTCGAGCATTTATTCGAGGAAACGGTGGCCCGGCTGCTGTCGCCGGCCCAGCGCTCGCGCACGCTGGAAACCGACGGCCCGCTCGAAACCGGCTATCTGTCGCTGGCCAATGCGCAACTGCTGCGCCGCGAAATATGGGGTCAGGCCTTTCCCACGCCGATGTTCTCCGACGTTTTCGAGGTCGTCAGCCAGAAACTGCTGAAGGAAAAGCACCTCAAGCTGAGCCTGAAAAAAGGCGGCGTCCGTTTCGACGCCATTCGCTTCAACTGCGCCGAACCGGCGCCCGCCCGCATCCATGCCGCCTTTCGCATCGACGCCAACGAATACATGGGCATCGAGAGCCTGCAACTACTGATCGAGCACTTTGAAACCGCCTAGTCAAAGCCTTTGACTAAGACAATGGCAGCATGGATACTGCGCCCTTTGCGGCAGGCTGGGGATTCCGGATTGTGAATTGGGAAAAATTTAGCAGTCAAATTGCCCGCGAGGCCAGCGAATACCTCGCTGATCTGCGTGCCCTCAGGAATGAGTTGCGATCCGCCGAAGGCTGGGTCGCGCTGGGACTCCTTGTATCCGCGGTCATCATCACGATAGCCTGGGCCGTTGTCAGCCTGGGTTTCAGCCCCCCCAACGAGCACGTCATCCGGCTCGTCTATCAGCTCGGCATGCGAACCTGCCAGCCGATCAGCAACGTCAACGGCGTCGTCATCATCATCAACCTGTTTCTGCTGCTGTTCCTGACGGTGATCTCCATGGGCAATGTGCTCAACCTGATCGACCGGGTCAAGCACGGCCATCCGCGCGAACCACGCGATCTCATCATTTCCGCCTCCATGATGCTGGTGGTTGGCATCGGCGGCATCGCCTACATGCTCTGGATCTGCTGAGGCGCCTAGCGGCCGACCTTGCTTCTGATTGCAGCGACAATATCGTTGGGCGTCCACTGACTGCCGACCTCGACCCCGTTATCCAAAGCGATCTGCCTGAGATTGCTGGTAACGAAGGCCGGCACACCACCGGCATCAATGGATAGCAGCAGATCGCGGGCGGACCGGGTCAGCCCGCCGTATTGCTCGGCGGGGTCATCCAACCCGGCTAACTCATCCGCCCCAACCAATTCAGCGGGTTCGGCGCAGGCACTAAGGAACAGCGATGCCCATTGAGCGAATTCATTGTCTGACGGCATGACGGTCTGGCCACTAATGGCGCGGTAACAAGGCTGCCGCCATGGTAGCCGGATTCGTCCCAAAAAGTCGGCGCTAGCGGCACGGTACAATCGCGCGTTCCGATCCCCTCTCCTCCCGTCACCAAAGAAAAGAGCCCCCATGGAAGCCGAACGCCTCAACGCCATCGCCAACCGTATCGCCGATCTGAAGCGTCGCGAGAACGAACTGCGGAGGTATCTTTGACTACGATGCCAAGGCATCGAAGCTCGAAGAAATATCGCGCGAACTCGAAGACCCCAAGGCCTGGGATAACGCCGCGCGCGCCCAGGCGCTAGGCAAGGAAAAGAAATCCCTCGAAAGCGTCGTCCTCACGCTGAGCGAAATCGACCAGCAGATCACCGATGCGCGCGAGCTTTTTGAACTCGCCCGCGGCGAGGACGACGAAGACACGCTGATCTCGGTGGAAAGCGACATAGCCAGCCTTGACGAGCGCGTCGGCGGGCTTGAATTCCGCCGCATGTTCGCCAATCCGGCCGACCCCAACAACTGCTTCATCGACATCCAGGCTGGCGCCGGCGGCACCGAAGCCTGCGACTGGGCATCGATGCTGCTGCGCCAATACCTGAAATATTGCGAACGCAAGGGCTTCAAGGCCGAGATACTGGAACAGACCGACGGCGACGTTGCCGGCATCCGCAGCGCCGCGATCAAGGTCGAGGGTGATTATGCCTACGGCCATCTGCGCACCGAAACCGGCGTGCATCGACTGGTGCGCAAGTCGCCCTTCGACTCTTCCGGCGGCCGCCACACCTCCTTTGCCAGCCTCTACGTCTATCCGGAAATCGACGACTCCATCGAAGTCGAGATCAACCCTGCCGACCTGCGCGTCGATACGTTCCGCGCCTCCGGCGCCGGTGGCCAGCACATCAACAAGACCGACTCAGCCATCCGCATCACCCATAACCCGACCGGCATCGTCGTCCAGTGCCAGAACGACCGTTCGCAGCACCGCAACCGCGCCGAAGCGATGGCGATGCTGAAATCGCGCCTCTACGAACTCGAACTGCGCAAGCGCCAGGCCGAAGCCGACAAGCTCGAAGCCGGCAAGACCGACGTCGGCTGGGGCCATCAGATCCGCAGCTACGTACTCGACAACTCCCGCATCAAAGACCTGCGCACCAACGTCGAAATTTCCAACACGCAAAAAGTGCTAGACGGCGACCTCGATGCCTTTATCGAAGCGAGTTTGAAGCAGGGAGTGTAGCCCTGACGCCCAAGACTGCATTTGCCCAATGTGGAAATCTTGCCAAGCTGGACTCCGATTTTCTGATGAAGCACCGCGAGGAGATAGCGACCCGGTTGTTTGTCCGGATCGAAACGCTTGACACAAATTGGAGCGTGGGTACAATGCCGCTCTCCAACAACGGCGCTAGTTCCAGTAAGCGGTATCCGGGAAGCGGCGAAGTTGTTTGATGTGGTGGATGGCGAGGTTTTCTTTATTGCTAATCATGAGATTCCCGTCTATTCACCAAACGATAAGTCCCTATCGTCTAGAGGCCTAGGACAATACCCTTTCACGGTATGAACCGGGGTTCGAATCCCCGTGGGGACGCCAGATTTGAGACAAGCCACTGATCCGAAAGGAAAAGTGGCTTTTTTCATGCATTTGGCTACCGAAACTGTACATTCTCAATTGTCAGTACGGGAAGCAAGAACCAAATGAATACAGCAACTCTTTGAATGATAAAAGATAATTCAGAAATTTCCTTGCCAGAAAAGGACATTGGAAGTCATACGCCAATGATGCAGCAATATCTGCGCCTCAAGGCGCGTCATGCCGATATGCTGTTGCTCTACCGCATGGGCGATTTCTATGAGCTTTTTTTCGATGACGCCGTAAAGGCGGCGCGACTGCTCGACATCACACTGACCGCGCGCGGGCAATCGGCGGGAAAGCCGATTCCGATGGCGGGCGTACCCTATCATGCCGTCGAACAGTATCTGGCGCGACTGGTCAAGCTCGGTGAATCGGTGGCGATCTGCGAGCAGATCGGCGATCCGGCCACGTCCAAGGGACCGGTGGAACGCGCCGTGGCGCGCATCGTAACCCCCGGCACGTTGACCGATTCGGCCCTGCTCGACGACAAGAGCGACAGTCTGTTGCTTGCCATCGCCCTTGAACACGGCCGCGAGCGCGAGGCTGGCAAGGAGCGCGGACACAACAACGAGCACAATCGCATTGGACTGGCCTGGCTCAACCTCGCCAGCGGCGACTTCCGCCTGCTGGACACCAACGCAACCACCCTCCCCCACCAGCTTGAGCGACTGCGACCGGCCGAGATTCTGCTGGCCGACAGCATGCGCGACACCCCGGCGGCCGGCACCGCCAGCATCAAGCGCCTGCCCGACTGGCATTTCGACCCCGCTGCCGCGCACCGCGACCTCGCCGCCCACTTTGGCACGCGCGACCTCGCTGCCTTCCTGCCCGAGGCGGCTGGCAATGACGACGCCAGTCGGCACGGCCTGGCGCTGGCCGCCGCCGGCGCACTGTTCAACTATGCCCGCACGACGCAGATGCAGGCGCTCGCGCACATAACCACCCTCGCCGTCGAGCGCGACGACAGCTACCTGCGCCTCGACGCAGCCACCCGCCGCAACCTCGAAATTACGGAAACCCTGCGTGGGCAACCCGCGCCAACACTCTTGTCACAACTCGATGTCTGCGTCACCGCCATGGGTACGCGCTGGCTGCGCCACTGCCTGCATCATCCGCTGGCCAACCGTGACGCCGCCGCCGCCCGCCATGCCGCCGTGACAGAACTGATCGGCGCCGACGGTCCCCGCAACCTGCACACGCAATTGCGGACGCAGTTGCGTGGAATTGCCGACGTCGAGCGCATCACCGCCCGCATCGCCCTGAAAAACGCACGGCCCCGCGATCTCTCCAGCCTGCGCGACAGTCTGGCGCGGCTGCCCACGCTCGCCGCCCCGCTCGACGGCGCCGAGGGCGAACGCCTGCGCGCCATCGCCACCGACCTTGTCGCTCCGACCGCGTGCCGCGCCCTGCTCGACGCTGCGGTCGCCCTTGAACCGTCGGTGCAACTGCGCGATGGCGGCGTGATCGCCCCCGGCTACTCGGCCGAACTCGACGAACTGCGTGGCCTACAGGCCAATTGCGGCGAATTCCTGATCGACCTTGAAGCCCGCGAGCGGGAACGCACGGGCATCGGCAGTCTCAAGGTCGAATACAACAAGGTGCATGGCTTCTATATCGAGGTAAGTCATGCCAATACCGGCAAGGTGCCGGACGACTACCGCCGCCGCCAGACCCTGAAAAATGCCGAACGCTACATCACGCCGGAACTAAAAACCTTCGAGGACAAGGCCCTGTCGGCCAACGATCGCGCACTGGCGCTGGAAAAGCACCTCTTCGACGAACTGCTCGCCACGCTGGGGCAGTGGATCGCCGACTTGCAGCGCATCGCCCGCGCGCTGGCACTGGCCGACGGTCTCGCCGCCTTCGCCGAGGTGGCGCTGCGTAACGACTATGTGACCCCGCATTTCGTAGACGAACGCGTCGTCGATATTCGCGGCGGCCGCCATCCCGTGGTCGAACAGCAAATCGATCATCGTTTGGGCAAATTCATCGCCAACGACACCCGCCTCGCCGCCACCCGCAAGTTGCTGCTGATCACCGGCCCCAACATGGGCGGCAAGTCGACCTACATGCGGCAGGTGGCCCTGATTGCGTTGATGGCGCATTGCGGCAGTTTCGTGCCCGCCGCCGAGTGCCGGCTTGGCCCGCTCGATGCCATCTATACCCGCATCGGCGCCGCCGACGACCTCGCCTCGGGTCGCTCGACTTTCATGGTGGAAATGACCGAGGCCGCCGCCATCCTGCACGGCGCAACAGAAAAATCGCTGGTGCTGATGGACGAGATCGGCCGCGGCACCTCGACCTTCGACGGTCTCGCGCTGGCCTTCGCCATCGCCCGCCACCTGATCGAGAAGAATCGCGCCTGGACACTGTTCGCCACACACTATTTCGAACTGACGCGGCTGGCGCAGGATTATCCGGAATGCGCCAACGTGCACTTCGACGCCATCGAGCATGCCCACACCATCGTCTTTCTGCACGCCGTCGCGGAAGGACCAGCCTCGCAAAGCTACGGCATCCAGGTTGCCGCGCTGGCCGGGGTGCCGGCCAGCGTCATCCGCGACGCCAAACGGCGGCTGGTGCAACTGGAAAGCCGCGAGGTCGGTAGCGACCGGCAAGCGGACCTGTTTGCACCGCAGCCTGACACACCGTCTTTCGCCCCCGCTGCCGTACCGCTAGCGCCGACTTTTTCCGATTTACCGGCCAATTCACTGTCCAATTCGCAGGCGGCATTCGAGGCGCTGACCGCACTCGATCCCGACAGCCTGACGCCGCGCGAGGCGCTGGAAAAACTTTACGAATTGCAGCGCATGATCCGGGACACGCAGGGATAATGGTCGCCGCGATAACATGGCATGACCACGACAAACAGGAGACACCCTTGAAAAAACTAAGCTTGCTTTGCATCACGGCATTCGCCACGACGCTACCCGCACTCTCCCTACCCGCCCACGGCGCGACCAAAATTGCGACGCCCGCGAAAACCGAGGCGCAGCCAGCCGCCAACGGCAAGAAGCCATTCGTGACGGTAAATGGCGTGAGCATCCCGGAAATCGAAGCGCGCGTCATTCTGTCGGACCGCATGGGCGCCGGCGCCACCAATTCACCCGAACTGCAAAATGCGGTGCGCAGTCAGCTCGTCGTCCGCGAACTGCTGGCGCGACAGGCCCGCGCGCAGGGATTCGAAAAGAACGAGGTACTGCAAACGCGGGTACGCATGGCGAAGGAGGAAATGCTTGCGCGCGCCTACGAAGAAAGCTACCTTTCCAAGCACCCGGTATCCGACGACGACATTCTCAAGGAATATGAAGTCGTCAAGAGTAGGTCCGGCAACAAGGAATTCCGCGTTCGCCACATGCTGCTGGCAAGCGAAGACGAAGCCAAAAGCGCGATCGCCCGCCTGCGTGGCGGCGAAAAATTCCCCGAAGTAGCCACCGCGCTGTCCAAGGACGAGGGCAGTCGCTCACGCGGCGGCGAACTCGGCTGGCTGACACCGGCCGCTATCCAGCCCCCCATCGCCGAGGTGGTGGTCAAGCTGAACAAGGGCCAATACACCGATCAGCCGGTCAAGGGCATCGTCGGCTGGCACGTCATCCAGGTCGACGACCAGCGCCCGTTCACAATGCCCACGCTGGACGACAAGGTGAAGCTGGATCTCCGCCGCGCGCTATCCCGGCGCACCCTTGAAGCCCATCTGGCAGAACTTTTGAAGGGCGCCAAGATAGAGTGAGGCGGCGAGCGCTCAAATTCAACGGGCGCGAACGAGTACCCGGCGAGTAGCTCGCGTCGGGTGCCTCAGTGGTGGTGATGGCCGTCCGGGCCGTGCACGTGACCGTGAGCGAGCTCTTCGGCCGAGGCCTTGCGCACGTCGGTGACGGTGCATGAAAACACCAGCGCCTGCCCCGACAACGGATGATTGCCATCGACTACCACCTTGTCGTTGGCGATGTCGGTGATGGTGAATAGCATGTCCTCGGCATCTTCAGCGTCATCATCCTCGCCGATGGTGCGCTCGAACTGCATGCCGACCTCGATATTTTCCGGAAAGAGGTGACGTGGCTCGACGGTAACGAGATCGGCGTCGTATTCGCCGAAGGCATCTTCGGGTTGCAGCTTGACGATCAGCGAATCGCCGACCGTCTTGCCTTCGAGTGCGGCCTCGATGCGCAGAAAGATGCCGTGATAGCCGCCATGTATGTACACCATCGGCATGTTCCCCGCGTCGACGACATTGCTGTCGGCGTCGGTCACGCTGTATTTTAGGGTTACGACGGTATCCTGGCCGATGATTTGCATGATTTCTCGATTTCCTTGACGAGTTTAAAAATTTCAGCGGCGTGACCTTTCGGATTCACGTCGAAAAATGTATGGCGAATGACGCCATGCTTGTCGATGACAAAGGTGGAGCGAACGACCGTCAGCTTCTTGTGACCATCGTGCTCGCGGTAATGATAGACGCCATATTTGTGCCCGACCTTGCCGTCGACATCGGAAAGCAGCCGCAACGACAGGCCGTGCGCGTCGCGAAACTCGGCATGCTGGAGACAGTCGTCGCGCGAGATACCGATCACCTCGCAGTGCAGGTCTTCGAATTCCACGCCATGATCTGAAAAATCAATGGCCTCCTGCGTGCAGAAGGGCGTGCCATCCTTGGGGTAGAAAAACAGCACCACATGCCGTTTGCCGCGCAGCGAAACCAGATCAAAATTCTCCATATCCGCATCGGGCAGCGAAAACTCGGGCGCGGCGTGACCGGGTTGCAGTGTCGTCATCCAGACAGCTCCAAATTTATGTGCATTGATTCGACGAGATCCAGCGAATTCAGGCGAAATTTCTTGATCGATTCTAACCGAGCCAACAGATACATATTGCCTTGCGAGCGAATTTCCTGAAAACTGTAGGCACATCACTCTGGAGCGACTCATGGATTTTCTTGCCGCACGTCAACGCCGGGAATGGCTGCTGATTGCACTGGTCGGCGCGCTCGCCTTGACCGCCAACCTGCCGGGGCCGCTGCTCGCCTCGATCGGCCTCGATCCGCGCTACCTCATGGCCGTACTGGGACTGCTGGTTTTGTTGGCGCTGTTCCTCTATGTCCGTTTTTTCTTTTTCCTGATTTACGCTTTGCTCGCCATCGGCGCCAACATTCCGGATCAATGGGCGCAAACGCTAGGTTTGGACCGAATAGTGCTGATCTTGACGCTCGGGGCCATGGTGGTTTTATCGCTGCTCAACTACAAGGTCAAACTGCTGCCCAGCGGTCTCGAAGCCAAAGGCCGCACCCGCCGCAGCCACAGCCCCGAGGGACTCAAGGCGCTGCTGACGGCCGTCGAAAAAGGACATATCGGCAATGCCGGCAAGGTGCTGGCGATGAACATCGACCCCAACGATACCGGCGACGGCGGATACGCGCCGCTGGCGCGCGCGGCCGAGCGCGGCGACAAGTCGATGATTGAACTCCTGCTCAATCACGGCGCCGACATAGCCATGAAAGACACCCACGGCAAATCCGCCCTCGACTATGCGACCCAAAGCGGCCATGCGGCCATCGCCGATCTGCTCAAGACCCGATTGGCGGAGGCGACTGCCAGTGCGAACCCCACCGATGTCGAATCCAAGCTGGGCGCCTGAAGCACCCGGCCAGCCCAACTCCAGACCAACTCCAGCCCTCTTTTAGCCCCGCCGCACCGACAGCACGCCCGCCACCGCACCCACCTGCGCCAGCACATGCTGCAACTGGGTGACGCCCGCCAGTTCCACGGTGAATTTCATCCGGGCCTGGCCTGCTTTGGACTGGGTATTGACCGCGGTGACATTAACCTTCTCGCGCGACAACACTTCCGATATATCGCGCAGCAGGCCCTGCCGGTCGCTGGCTTCGACCTCCAGATCGACGGCGTAAAGCTGGTCCGGCCGCGCCCCGCCACCCCATTCGGCGCTGATGACGCGCTCGGGATTGCGCGCCGCCATGTTGCGAAAATTGGCGCACTCGACCCGATGGATTGACACCCCCCTGCCGCGCGTAACGAAGCCGGCGACGGCGTCGGGCGGTGCCGGCTTGCAGCAACTGCCCAGTTGCGTCAGCAGTTTGTCCACGCCGACAATCAGGATGCGACCGCCGTTGTCGCCGGAACCCAGCTTGCTGCGCTTGGTCAGTATCGCCGCCTCAGCAGGCGCCGGCGGCGCCTCGGCGCGCAGCGCCACCTGGAAATCACGCGTGCTGACGTCACCCCGCGCGCACGCCAGGAACAGATCGTCGGCGTGCTTGAAACCCAGCCGGTGCGAAAGATCCTCGATATTGGCCTGCGTCTGCCCCTCGCGTTGCAGTTCGCGCGCCACGAAAGACCGCCCCTGCGTCAGCATTTCCGCTTCCTGCAGCGCGGCGAACCAGGCCTTGACCTTCTGCCGGCCGCGCGACGTAACGAGATAGCCCTGGGTCGGATTGAGCCAGTCGCGCGAAGGTCCACCGCTCTTGGCGTTGACGATCTCGACGCACTGGCCGCTCTTCAGCGGCGTGTTGAGCGGCACCAGATGGCCATCGACCCGCGCCCCGCGACAGCGATGGCCGAGATCGGTATGCACCCGATAGGCAAAATCGAGTGGCGTCGCCCCCTGTACCAGGTCGACTACGCGCCCTTGCGGTGTCATCACGTAGATCGTATCGTCGAGGGCGGCGCGCTTGAACTGCTCGACCCAGGCCGCCGAATCGGTGATCTCGTCGCGCCAGGACAGTAGTTGCCGCAGCCAGGAGATCTTGTCGTCGTAAGCGGAATCAGCCTTGGCCGAGTTGCCGCTTTCCTTGTAGCGCCAGTGCGCCGCCACCCCCATTTCGGAATGCTGGTGCATTTCGTGGGTGCGGATCTGCACTTCCAGCGAGCGGCCATCGTCGGCCATCACGGCGGTATGCAGCGATCGGTAATTATTGCCCTTCGGGTGCGAGATATAGTCGTCGAATTCGCCACTGATCGGCTGCCACAACCCATGCACGATACCCAGCGCCGTGTAGCAGTCGCGCACCGAATCGAGCACGATACGCATGGCCCGCACGTCATACACCTCGTCGAACTCGATATCCTTTTTCCGCATCTTGTTCCAGATGCTGTAGATGTGCTTGGGCCGGCCATAAACTTCGGCGTGGGTAACGCCGGATTTCGCCAGTTCTTCCCGCAGACGCGCCACCGCCGTGGTTATGAAGGATTCGCGCTCCATGCGCCGCTCGTCGAGCATTTTGGCGATGCGCTTGTAGGTCGCCGGCTCGATGAAGCGGAACGACAGATCCTCGATCTCCCACTTGATCTGCCAGACGCCGAGGCGGTTGGCCAGCGGCGCATAGATTTGCAGGCTTTCCCGCGCCATGTCGGCCCGCTCCGGGGTGTCGTGGTCGGTGTACCAGCGTAAGGTCTGCGTGCGCGAAGCCAGCCTGATCATCACCACGCGGACATCGGCCGCCAGCGACAGCAACATCTTGCGCAGGATTTCGGATTGCGCCTGCACCCCAACTGAATTCTGCGCGGAAGCCAGCGTCAGCGGCCTTAGATTCTTCAAGCGATACAACCCGTCGACCAGATCGGCCACCGGCGCGCCCCAGCGCGCACTCATCTTTTCGCGCGCATTCTCCTGGTAATCGGGCACGGCAAACAGCAGTGCGGCCAGGCGACTGTCGAGATCAAGGTTAAGCGAAGCAAGAATCAGCGCGGCGCCAAGGCCATGCTCGAACGCCATCTCGCCGGTGCCGACCCTCGCCTCGCCATACAATTCGCGCGCCATGGCAATCGCCGCCACCAGCTTGCTCGCACCATCCTCGGGCAAACCCGCCAACAGGTGGGTCAGGCTGGCTTCATCAATGCCGGAATCGGGCAGCGCATGGACGACGGAAACCATTCATCCCACCCACAGCCGCGCATTGCGGAACATCGTCAACCACGGGCTCGCTTCGACCAGATTATTGTCCCGGTGGGGCGGACGCCATGACATCTGCACCGCGCGGAAAACACGTTCGGGGTGGGGCATCATGATGGTGAAACGGCCGTCGGGCGTGGTTACGCCAGTGATGCCGGCGGGGGTGCCATTGGGGTTGAACGGATAGCTTGTTGCCGGCGCGCCGCGATTGTCGATGTACCGTACCGCTACCGCCGACTTTTTGTCGACGGGCAAAACCGCACGACCTTCACCCACGGGAGTGCGGTCAAAAACCGCGCGACCTTCACCATGTGAAACCACCACGGGCAAGGTCGACCCCGCCATGCCGGCGAACAGGATCGACGGCGACGCGGGAATCTCGACCATGGTGAAGCGCGCCTCGAACTGCTCGCTACGGTTGCGATGAAAGGTCGGCCAGTTATCGGCGCCGGGAATGATGGCGGCGAGGTTGCTCATCATCTGGCAACCGTTGCACACGCCCAGGGCAAGGGTATCGGTACGCGCGAAAAAGGCGGCAAACTCATCCTTTAGCCGTGGGTTGAAGAGAATGGACTTGGCCCAACCCTGGCCCGCGCCGAGCACGTCGCCGTAGGAAAAACCGCCGCAGGCCGCCAGCCCCTTGAAGTCGGCCAGATGCACGCGGCCGGCGTGAAGGTCGGACATGTGCACGTCGACGCAGTCAAAGCCGGCGCGGTCAAAAGCCGCGGCCATTTCGACTTCGCCATTCACGCCCTGCTCTCTCAAAATCGCCATGCGCGGACGGACGCCGGTCGCGATGAAGGGCGCTGCCACATCCTTGGCCGGATCAAAGGTAAGCGACACCGACAGGCCGGGATCGGCAGCATCGAGCACGGCATCAAACTCTTCTTGCGCGCAGACCGGATCGTCGCGCAGCCGTGCCACCTGATAGCTTACCTCGCTCCAGGCGCGTTGCAGTTCGACGCGGCTGGCGACGAACACCGGCTTGGAATTGCGCCAGACGCGAATCTCGTCGCGGCCGTTGAGCGCGCCGATCATGTGGGTACAGGCACCCAGGCCCGCGTCGCGCAACGCCGCCATCACCGTCGCGCGGTCGTCGCGCAGTACCTGGATTACCGCGCCGAGTTCCTCGTTGAACAGCGCCGCGATCAACCGGTCACGCATGCGGCCATCAAGCATTTCCGGATAACGCTCGATGCCGTCGACGTCGTTCATCAACGGGTCGTAGCAGAGCGTGTCAAGGTTGAGCGAAACCCCGAGGTGCGAAGCAAAGCTCATCTCGCAAATGGTCGCCAACAGGCCGCCGTCGGAACGGTCGTGATAGGCCAGGATCATGCCCGCGCGATTCAAATGCTGGACGACGCCGAAGAAAGCCTTGAGCAATCCGGCGTCGGCGTCGGGCGGTACATCGCCCGAAACCCCTAACACCTGCGTCAGCGCCGAACCTCCGAGGCGGTTTTTACCGGCGCCGAGATCGATCAGAATCAGCTCTGTCTCGCCATTCTCATCGTCGCGGTGCAACTGCGGCGTCATGGTCTGGCGAATATCGGCGCAAGGCGCGAAGGCGGTAGCGATCAGGGACAGCGGCGCGGTCACCTGTTTCTGCTGGCCGTCCGCCTCCCAGCGTGTCCGCATCGACAGCGAATCCTTGCCGACGGGAATCGAAACGCCCAGCGCCGGGCAAAAGTCGAGGCCGATGGCCTTGACCGTATCGAACAACGCGGCGTCTTCACTGCCGTGGCCCGCCGCCGCCATCCAGTTGGCCGACAGTTTGATCTTGCCGATGTCGCCGATGTCGGCGGCCGCCAGGTTGGTGATGGCCTCCCCCACCGCCATGCGGCCCGAGGCCGGCGCGTCGAGCAGCGCAATCGGCGCGCGCTCGCCCAGGGCGAAACACTCGCCGAGCAAGGTGTCGTAGCCCATCGCCGTCACCGCCACGTCGGCCACCGGCACCTGCCACGGGCCAACAAACTGGTCGCGCGCGGTCATGCCGCCCACTGAGCGATCGCCGATGGTGATGAGAAAACTCTTCGAGGCCACGGCCGGCAGGCGCAGCACGCGAAAGGCGGCTTCCTTCAGACCGCCCATTGCCTCGATTTGCGCCAAATCCAGCGCCGGCATCGCCACCGTCTTGCGCGTCGCCTGGCGATGCGTGCGCGGCGGCTTGCCGAGCAACACGTCCATCGGCATGTCCACCGGCTTGTTGCCGAAGTGATCGTCCTTGACGACAAGTTGCCGTTGCTCCATCGCCTCGCCAATCACGGCATGGGGACAGCGTTCGCGCTCGCACAGCGCCTCGAACTCGGCCAGCCGTTCGGGCGCGATGGCCAGCACGTAGCGTTCCTGCGCCTCGTTGCACCAGATTTCGCGCGGCGCCATGCCCGGCTCTTCATTGGGCACGGCACGCAGATCGAACAATGCCCCGCGACCGGCATCGTTGGCCAGCTCCGGCATGGCGTTGGAAATGCCGCCGGCGCCGACGTCGTGGATGGCGAGGATCGGGTTCTGGTCACCCCTCTGCCAACACCTGTCGATCACCTCCTGCGCGCGCCGCTGCATCTCGGGGTTGCCGCGCTGCACCGAGGCGAAGTCGAGGTCGGCGGCGTTGGTGCCGGTGGTCATCGACGAGGCCGCGCCACCGCCGAGGCCAATCAACATGCCGGGACCGCCAAGCTGGATCAGTTTGGTGCCCGCCGGGAACAGTTCCTTGAAGGCATGGCGGGCGGCGATGTTGCCGACGCCGCCGGCGATCATGATCGGCTTGTGGTAACCGCGCATTTCGCCGTCGAATTCCTGCTCGAAGGTGCGGAAATAGCCGGCCAGGTTGGGCCGGCCAAACTCGTTATTGAAGGCCGCCGCGCCGATGGGGCCGTCGATCATGATGTCGAGCGCCGAAGCGATGCGGTCGGGCTTGCCGTAGCTTGATTCCCACGGCTGGGCATAGCCTGGAATCTTCAGGTCGGACACCGAAAAGCCGCCGAGACCGGCCTTGGGTTTCGAGCCGCGCCCGGTAGCCCCCTCGTCGCGAATCTCGCCGCCCGAACCGGTGGCCGCGCCAGGGAAGGGCGAAATGGCGGTCGGGTGGTTGTGGGTTTCGACCTTGGCGAGGATGTGGGTGGTGTCCTCGACATAGCTGTAACGCCCGTCGGCGGCCGGGTAGAAACGCTTGATCGTCGCCCCCTCGATAACGCAAGCGTTGTCGGAATACGCCACCACCGTGCCCGCGGGATGCGCCTGGTGTGATTCGCGGATCATGCCGAACAACGACAAAGGCTGATCGACACCATCCACGGTCCACGCAGCGTTGAATATCTTGTGGCGGCAGTGCTCGGAATTGGCCTGGGCGAACATCATCAGTTCGACGTCGGTGGGATTGCGGCCAAGTTTCGTGAAATTGTCGACCAGATAATCGATCTCGTCTTCCGACAGCGCCAGACCCAGCTCACCGTTGGCCTTGACCAGCGAGGCGCGGCCACCGGCAAGGAGATCCACCGCGGTCAGCGGCTGCGGCGCGACGTGGTGGAAAAGCTGTTCGGCGGCGTCGATGGAATCCAGCACCGATTCGGTCATGCGGTCGTGCAGCCGCTCGGATAATTGCCGTACCGCTAGCGCCGACTTTTTGAAATTACCCATCGCATGGTAGGCAATGCCGCGCTCGATGCGGCGCACCGAGGAAAAACCGC
>JAIFMO010000080.1 GCA_020048435.1 Sulfuritalea sp. | reverse complement strand
CGGGTGATCGAGTTGGCGCCGCGCTCGGTGGTGACCACCGCCGAAATACCCTTATCCTTGAGCCAGGTCAGCAGGCGGCGGAATTCGGCGCGCAGGATGCGCAGGTCGGCAAAGGCCGAGAACAGGTTTTCGACGGCGTCGAGGGCGATGCGACGCGCCCCGGTGGCGTTGATGGCGGCGGCAAGACGCAGGAAAATGCCATTGAGATCGTAGTCGCCCGCCTCGATCATTTCCTGCGGATCAATATCGATGTGCAGGATGCGCAGCTGGTTTTCGGCTTGATGGCGGGCAAGGTCGTAGCCGAGCGAGGCGACGTTGGCGGCCAGTTCGGCCGGGGTTTCCTCGAAGCTGACGAAGACGCCCGGCTCGTCGAAACGTTCGATGCCGTGCAGCACGAATTCGAGCGCGAACAGGGTCTTGCCCGAGCCGGCATGTCCGGCAACCAGCGTTGGACGGCCACGCGGCAGGCCGCCGCTCGAAATGTCGTCAAACCCGGCAATACCGGTAGGGCATTTTTCAAGCGCGCTTGGCGTTACGTTGGCGTCACTGAGGGTGGCGGGCATAAGGTGGCTCCTTTGTGACAATCCGAAACGGGATCAGATTGCGCATCGAAATAACGAAAAGTACTTTTGCCAGCGGCCTTCGCCACATAAAGCGCGGCATCGGCATGTTTCAACAGGGTCGCGGCATCGGCGCCGTCCTGCGGGTAAACGGCAATACCCACCGACGCGCCGATGCGAACCGGCAGTTCCCCGGCACGACCCTCCCACGTCAGGCTCATGTTCAATTTCGCGGCCAGCGTGGCGCATTCATCCGTGTTTTCCAGGTTTTCCATGAGCACGACAAATTCATCGCCGCCGTAGCGCGCCACCGTGTCGGAATTGCGCACCACGGCCCGTAGCCGGATCGCCACTTCCTGCAACAGTTCATCGCCGACGTGATGCCCCAGTTGGTCATTGACAGCCTTGAATCCGTCCAGGTCGATGAACAGCACGCCCAAGGGCTCCCGCTGGCGTATGGCAACCTTAAGGGCATGGCTCAGGCGATCCTGCAGCAACGCGCGATTGGGCAGATCGGTCAGCGGATCATGGTAGGCCAGGTGGGCGATGCGCTCGTCGTTGCGCCAGAATTCGGTGATGTCCGAGAATACCGCCACATAGCTGGCCGGCTGGTTATAGCGTGCCGGCACCAGATTGATGGTCGTCCGTTGCAAATAGGCCTCGCCGCTCTTGCGCCGGTTCCAGATTTCTCCCCGCCACAATCCATCGACCCGCAGGGTTTCCCACAGTTCGCTATAGAACGCCGACTCGTGGCGCTGCGAGCGCAACACGGCGGGCGTGCGACCGATGACTTCCCCGGAGCTATAACCGGTAATGCCCGTAAAAGCGGGGTTAACGGACAGGATGAAGCCGTCCGCGTCGGTCACCATCACGCCTTCCAGGGTGTTTTCAAAAACACTGGCGGCCAGACGCAGTTCGCCGGTTCGCTCCGCGATCAATTGCTCCAGGTCGCGTTCCACCAGCATGCGTTCCGTCAGGTCGGTAATGACGAGACAGCCAAAGTGCCGCTCGCCCGCGTCCTTGCGGGTCAGCGACAGCCGCACCGGCCGGGCATCGCCGTTGAACGTGCGCAAATCGACTTCGCAGGCGCCGGCCGTGCTGTGCGCCAGCAGCCGCGTGGCTTCGACGCGGTTGCGGGTGCCAATACAGGACAGCACCGGCTTGCCGCGCAGTCCACGCACGCTGCGCCCCATCATTTCGGCAAAACGCTTGTTGCAATGCAGGATAGTGCCGGCGCCATCCAGCGTGACACCGCCCTCATTCATCGCCCCGAAGAAGGTAACGTAGGTTTCGTCGGCACCACTGAGATAAAGCACCCCGGTTTCACCCAGCAGCGCATCGGCCGCGCCGGTGCGCAGCGCCGCCAGCGCCTCTTCGGCTTCGGCCAGCCGGGCGCGCAAATGGGCAATTTCGCCGTCCCGCGTAACGGGATCGAAAGCTGGCAGGACGATCTCGAGGCTGTTCATCGGTGCTCGAATTAACGCGCCATGCAGCCTGGATAAGACAGCATTCTTGTCAACTGTGGCCGACCGCGCATGGCGGCGAGGGTGGCGAAGCCGGCCGACGGCCGCGGTGCATCTTGCCGACGAAGAAATGACTCCCGCGCGGCGGCTTTTGCCGCATCGGGCTGGCGCGGTTTCAACAATTGTCGTTTGAGCTCAAACTGGTCGCGGTTCATGGTGTTGTTCCTGGGGATTGAAATTCGGTTTCATAAAATCGGTAGGTGTTGCGGCCCTGTTCCTTGGCCTGATACATGGCCGCGTCGGCGGCGCGCGACAGCGTTTCCAACTGCTTGCCATCCCGTGGATACAGGGCAATGCCAATGCTGGCGCTGACGTGAAATTCCTTGCCATCGATCTCGATCGGCTGCTCCAGCGCGGCAATGAACTTTTCGGCGACGCTGGCGGCCGCGTGAGCGTTGTCGAGGTCGGGCAGGACGGCGTTGAATTCGTCGCCGCCGATGCGGCCGAGGGTGTCGCCCGCGCGCAGGCCGTGCGCAAGACGACGCGCCACCTCGACCAGCACGGTATCGCCGGCGCGATGTCCCATGGTGTCGTTGATCGCCTTGAAGTGATCGAGATCGAGGTACATGACCGCAACCTGCTTGCCACCGCGGGCCGCCTGGGCCAGGGCGAGTTCGACGTGATCCTGGAACAGGAAACGGTTCGGCAGCCCGGTCAGGGCGTCGTGGTGCGCCAGATAGCGCAGCCTGTCCTCGTTTTCCTTGGCCTTGCTGATGTCGGAAAAAATCGCGACATAGTGGCTGAGCCTGCCATCGTTGTCATGAATGGCGCTGATGTTGATCCACTCCGGGTAAATTTCCCCGCTTTTGCGGCGATTCCAAATCTCCGCGCGCCATTGCCCCTGCTCAATGAGGGTTCGCCACAAGTCCTTGTAAAACGCCCTGTCGTGGCGGCCCGATTTAAGCAGACTCGGTTTGCGGCCGACCGCTTCGGCCTCGGTGTAGCCAGTCACCGCGACGAAGGCCTGATTGACGGCGAGAATGACGCCCTGAGGATCGGTAACCAGGATGCCTTCCTGCGTGTTTTCGAAAATCTTGCCCGACAGCCGCTGCCATGCCGCGTCGCGCGTGCGGCGCGTGATGTCCTCGACGATGCACATGACGCCGGCGGCGCGCCCGTCATGGTCGTTCACAGGCGCCAGCGAAACGCTGAGATCAACCAGCGTGCCATCGTATCTGACATGCCGGATTTCCTTGCCCATGATGGCCTCGCCGCGCTGGACCAAATCATCGACCTCCGGCAAATCCAGCTTCAGTGCCTGCGAAATACCGGGAAACTCACCGCCGACAACCTCGTCTTCATTCCAGCCCAAAATGCTTGCCGCCGCGGGGTTCAGCAGTTTGACGCGCCCATCCGATTTCAGCGCGATGACGCCCAGCGGCGCGCAGCGGTACATGGCCGTGAGCTCTTCCTTGGCGTGACGCAGGGAGGTTTCCATTTCCTTGCGTTCGGTGATGTCGCGCAGCAAGGCGATGAAAACACGCTCCCCTTCCCAATAGGCATCGCTGACGCGCATCTCGGCAACCGCCATCAAACCATTCTTGCGGATTACATTGATTTCCGTCTGCTCGCCCGATGAAATCGGAAAGCCGAAAAGCTCATCCTTGAACTCATCAGGCTGGCGCTGAAATATCCGCGCCATGGCGGGATTGGTCAGCAGGACATAACCATCGAGATTGACCACCACGATCCCGTCGGAGGCATTCTCGACGATGCTTTGAAACATGGATCGCGACAGTTCCGGGGCATCCTCCATGATTACGTTTACACGCGCGCTTTCGTTGAAATTTTTGCGGCGTCAGCCGAAGGAGGCGTCGCGCGGATTTCCCGCCAGGATGCCGGTAATGTGATGGAAGGGTTCGCCCAGGTGCATGCCGGTGCCGTCGATGTTGAATTCGAGAATATCCTTGTCGTGGATCGAGCCGCGCATTTTCAGCACGGTCAGGCCGCGGCGCATGGAGCCATTCGTTTCGACATAGCGCAGCAGGATGATCGAGTCGGTCAGGGTGGAGATGTGGGTTTCGGTCACGGAAGTCCCGCCCATCAAGGTCGGCGTGGTCGAGGTGAACAGGCCGGCGACTTCCTGGTGCTTGATGAAGGAGGTCAGGCTGATGACGAACTCGCGAAAGCCCTTGGGGGTGGCGACGCGCTCCATCGCCGAGAGGCTGTCGACCGCAATGCGGTTGGGCTTGTAGTGTTCGATGATGTCTTTCATCTCGATCAAGTGATCTTCGAGACTGGCCGATTCCGGGTAGGCGCACACCACCTTGAGCAAACCCGCCGCTTCCATGGCTTCGAAATCGATGCCCCAGCCCTCGGCATTGCGGAACAGTTGCTCACGGCTTTCCTCGAAAGCGAACAGCAGGCAACGCTCGCCGTGTTTGGCACCGCCCTTGAGAAATTCGGTGGTGATCAGCGTCTTGCCGGTGCCGGTGGCGCCGGAGGCGAGAATGATGGAGTCGCGGAAAAAGCCGCCGCCGCACATCTTGTCGAGATCGTCGTTGCCGGAGCTGATGCGCACGATCGACGACTTCTGGTTCAACTCCATCGCCGACAAGGGGATAGCCAGGATGCCGCGCCCCGACACGATGGTGAAGGGAAACTCCCCCTTTTGGTGACTGGTGCCGCGATACTTGAGGATTTCCATGGTGCGGCGGCGCTTTTCATCCTCCAGCACGTTGCGCAGGATCAACACGTTGTCGGCGACGAACTCTTCCACGCCAAAACGGCCAATTTCGCCGTATTCCTGGGTGCGCTCCGACGTCATGATCGACGTCACTTTCAACTGGCGCAAGACGTAGGCGATGCGGAACAGTTCGGCGCGCACGATGGCGGCATCGCGGAATTGCGCAAAAATGGCACCGAGAGAATCCATCGACAGTCGCGTGGCGCCGATCTTCGCCACGGCATATTCAATGCGCGCGAGCAGGGCGCCGAGGTCGTAGCGGCCGGCTTCCACCTGGTCCTGAATCGGATCGGGCGAGGCATCGACAAACAACCACAGGCCCGCGGCTTCCCACGCCTCGATATCCCAACCCAGTGACTTCACGTTGCGGCGAATATCCGCCGGCTCTTCCTCGAAAGTCACGAAAATGCCCGCGTCGCCCGATCGCTGGATGCTTTCGGCGAGAAACTGGACGGCGAAAAGCGTCTTGGCGCTGCCTGCCGTACCCGAAACCAGCGTGGTGCGCCCCTTGGGCAGGCCACCACTGGAAATCAGGTCGAAACCAATAATGCCGGTTTCAATTTTCTCGATCTGCGGGTAGTTCGGTACGTGGGTAAACATGATTTCTCCTCTGGCGAGTTAGTCAGAGCAATTATGAAAGTAGTCCCATGCCGGCAAGTACCTTTTCCTTGTCGGAAAAGTCGCCGACGATGCGACGGACGGGCAGGGGAAGTTCCTTGATCAGTGTGGGTGCGGCGAGAATCTTCTTCTCCTCCGCGATGTCCGGATGACGCAGGACATCGATGATGACGAGTTCGTAGCAACCGGGAAATTCGTCCTCGCAGATGCGCCGCAGGTTGGCAGCCGCCAACTCTGACCGGCTGGTGTTGCCTGCAACAAACAATTTCAGGAGATAACGGCTGTCAGATTTCACGAGTTCACCCGGTTTTTACAGCTTCGTAAGATAGGCGTAAATAAATAGAATGTATGTAGGCGATAACGGAAAATGAGTGCGGGAAACTCTCAAGTTCATTCAGGATTTCCTGAATGGATTCGGTGGGTGACCACCGAAAAAGTCGGCGCTAGCGGTACGGCACCGCCATCCGCCGGCGCCGGCGGAGCAGCCGGCTAAACGCCGGCGATGTTGCGGCGCAAGGCGTAGCGCACCAGATCGGCGTTATTGGTGACGCCCAGCTTCTGCATGATGCGCATCTTGTGACTGCTGATGGTTTTCGGGCTGAGATTCAATTCTTCGGCGATGGCGTTCAGTGACTTGCCGGCCACCACCAGTTGCAACACCTGCACTTCCCTGTCTGTCAGCTTGTCGTCCGGCGCCAGCGCCGGGTCCGGCATTTCGAAAATCACGGATTCAACCAATACCGGATCGATGAATTTTCCGTCCTGCGCCAGCTTGCGGACAGCCTGTAGCAAAATCTCCGGATCGGCGTCCTTGGTCACGTAGCCACGCGCGCCTTCGCGCAAGGCGCGGGCGACAAACTGGCCTTCGTTGTGCATCGACAGCACCAGGATGCGAATCTGCCGGACTTCCTTCACCAGATACCGGATCAATTCGACGCCGGAAAGACCGGGCATGGCCATGTCCAGTATCAATACATCGGGCACGTCCTGCCGCAGAAACTCCAGTATCTCGCTAGCGCTGGCGCATTCCCCGACGACGGCGATGTCCCCGGCCATGCCAAGGATTTCCTGTATGCCACGCCTGACCAGGCGATGATCGTCGGCGATCAGTACCCGAATCACATCGCCACCGTTGCCATCGGCAGATCGATGACGATATCCGTACCCTTGCCCGCAGCGGAGCGGACGTTCAAGACGCCGCCCAGTTCCTTTACCCGCTCCCGCATTCCGATCACGCCAAATCCGCTCGTCGGCTCCTTGTCGTGCCCAAACCCTCGCCCGTTGTCGTGAATTTCGAGTTGCAGGCGGTCTTGCGCGTGCCGCAGGGAAATGCTGACACTACTCGCCTGCGCGTGGCGCGCCACGTTGGTCAGCGACTCCTGGATGATGCGAAAAACCGCGGTGGCGTAGGCATCACTTGCCTGAATTTCCCGTGGGTCGATATCGAGCACGCAATCGATTTTCCAACGCTTCTCGAAATCCTCGGCAAGCCACTCGATGGCCGGCACCAAACCGAGATCGAGTGTCGATGGCCGCAAACTCCCGGCAATGCTGCGCACGGTCTTGAACATGCCTTCGATCTGCAACAGCATTTCATTCACCCGCGCCTGTGGCGCCGGCTGCCCCTGCAACTCGCGTTGCAGCAAGGATGTTTCCATGCGCAAGGCCGTCAGGATCTGACCGAGTTCGTCGTGCACCTCGCGCGCGACATGCTTGCGCTCGGCCTCGACCATGGCCTGCAGATTGGCAACCATGGAACGCAAGTCGTGTTCGCTCTGGCGCAACTGGATATCGGCCTCGCGTTGCCGCGCGATGGCGTCACGCAGTTCCGCTTCGACCTTGGCATGTTCGCTCAGGTCGGTCGCGACCACGCAGCGGAAGCGCTGCCTGTCGGTATCGACGGTTTTGATGGAAAGCCGGACGGGCAACATTCCGGACGGGCCATCGAGCGAAACCTCGCAGGCCGCCGTCGCTTCGTTGGCCATCAGTTCGGCCACCCGCGAACGACTCTCCGGCGCAACGCAGGACAAAAATGATGTACCCCGCAGCGCATCGATCGACCGCCCGATCATGGCGGCAAACCGTGGATTGCCATGCAGGATTGCTCCGCTGCCGTCGAGCGTCGCACCACCTTCGTTCATGGCGCCGAAGAACGTAACGTAGGGTTTTTCCGATCCGGTGCGATGAAACACCCCGCCCGTCTCGCCAACAAAGGCATCGGATGCGCCCGAACGGATGGCATCGAGCGCCGCTTCAGCTTCGGCCAACCGGGTGCGCAATTCGGCAACCTCGGCGGTCGCGCTTGCCGCCACGCTTCCCGCAATACTCATGCGCCAATCAAACTGTCTTGGACTTCAGTTGCAGGCCCACCAGCGTTTTTTCCGTGTCCGACAAGTCGCCGATGATCTTGCGGATCGGCTGCGGCAGCTTGCGCACCAGTGTCGGGATGGCGATGATCTTGTCGCCTTCGGCCAACTGGGGATGCTCCAGCAGGTCGATGACTTCGATGCTGTATTTATTCACCATGTGTTCCGCGCAAATCCGGTGCAGATTCGAAATGGCGGCCAGGGATTTGGGCGTCTGGCCGGCGATGTAGAGCCGCAACAACCAGGCGTTGGTCGCTCCGCCCTCTGCGCTGGAATCTACTTGGTGTGCGGTGGATTGATCGCTCTCTGCCATATTCCATTCGAAACTGCGTTGAAAAGTGTGTGCGAACCGCGGGCATTCTATCCCGCTCCGTCGCCGGTTCAACATCAAAGCACATACCTCGACAAATCCTCGTCGCCCGCCAGCTCGCCGAGACGCGCATCGACGTAGGCGGCATCGACGTTGAGTGAAATACCGTCCTTCGAGCCGGCTTCGAACGATACTTCTTCGAGCAGTTTTTCCATCACCGTGTAGAGCCGGCGCGCGCCGATGTTCTCGGTTTTCTCGTTGACCTGAAAGGCGATTTCGGCCAAGCGCCGGATACCGTCGGGAGCAAAGACAACAGCCACCTTTTCGGTTTCAAGCAGCGCCTCGTACTGGCGGGTGAGGCAGGCATCGGTCTGGGTGAGGATGCACTCGAAATCTTCCACCGACAGTGAATCGAGCTCGACGCGGATCGGGAAGCGTCCCTGCAACTCCGGAATCAGGTCCGACGGCTTGGCCAGATGAAAGGCGCCGCTGGCAATGAACAGGATGTGATCGGTCTTGATCATGCCGAACTTGGTCGACACCGTGGTGCCTTCGACCAGCGGCAGCAGGTCGCGCTGCACGCCCTGGCGCGAGACCTCGGCGCCGTGAGCGTCGGAGCGGCTGGTGATCTTGTCGATCTCGTCGAGAAAGACGATGCCGTTCTGCTCGACGTTCTTCAGCGCCGCCGTTTTCACTTCCTCGTCGTTGATGAGCCGTGCAGCCTCTTCGTCGGTAATGGCCTTGAGGGCGTCGGCGATGCGCAGCTTGCGCGTCTTGCGCTTGCCGCTGCCCATGGTGTTGAACATGCCCTGAATCTGCTGGGTCAGGTCTTCCATGCCCGGCGGCGCAAAAATCTCCATCGAGGCCGACGGTGCCGCCACCTCGATCTCGATCACCTTGTCGTCGAGTTCGCCCTCGCGCAGCTTCTTGCGAAACTTTTGGCGGGTGCTGCCATCCGGCGTTCGCTCCTCCAGCACCGTATCGCTACCGCCGACATTTTCGGGGCCACGCGCGGGCGGCAACAAGGCATCGAGCACGCGATCTTCGGCCGCATCCAACGCCCGGTCGCGCACCGATTTCATCGCCGCCTCGCGCGCATCCTTAATCGCGGTTTCCGCCAGATCGCGGATGATGGTTTCGACATCGCGACCGACATAGCCGACCTCGGTAAATTTGGTCGCCTCGATCTTGATGAAGGGCGCGTTGGCCAGTCGCGCCAGCCGTCGCGCAATCTCGGTCTTGCCGACGCCGGTGGGGCCGATCATCAGAATATTTTTCGGCGTAATTTCCGAACGGAGCGGCTCGGCCACCTGGGCGCGGCGCCAGCGGTTGCGCAGGGCGATGGCGACGGCGCGCTTGGCGCGGCCCTGGCCAACAATATTCTTGTCCAGCTCAGAGACAATCTCGGCCGGGCTCAGCTGGCTCATTAGCGGGTTAGGGTTCATTCGAGGGTCTCTATCACATGGTTCTGGTTGGTGTAGATACACAGGTCGCCGGCGATCTCCAGCGACTTCTTGATGATCGCCGCCGGCGCCAGTTCGGTGTTTTCCAGCAGCGCCCGCGCGGCGGACTGGGCGTAGGGGCCACCGCTACCGATGGCGACGATGCCGAATTCCGGCTCCAGCACATCGCCGTTACCGGTAATCACGAGTGAATGGTCGCGGTCGGCCACGGCCAGCATCGCCTCCAGCCGGCGCAGCATGCGATCGGTACGCCAGTCCTTGGCCAGTTCGACGGCGGAGCGCAGCAGATTGCCCTGGTGCTTCTCCAGTTTGGCCTCGAAACGCTCAAAAAGTGTAAAAGCGTCGGCCGTGCCGCCGGCGAACCCGGCCAGAATCTTCTCGTTGTAAAGCCGCCGCACCTTGCGGGCACTGGCCTTGATGACGATGCTGCCCAGCGTGACCTGGCCGTCGCCGCCCAGCGCGACGCTGCCGCCACGCCGCACGGAAAGAATGGTGGTGCCGTGATACTGCTCCATGAATGCTTCTCCGAAAATGTGATTGCGCGCATTCGTTGGCATTGCGTTGCGCGTTGCGAACCTATGCGTTGGTATAGGGGTGTTGCGTTTAGTGCGTTCAGTCCTTGCGCGCTTCGATGGTAACCAATCGATCAATGCCGAGCGAGCGCCAGAGGGCAACCGTCAGCCAGCGGCCCCCGCGCAGGACGACCCGACCACCGCCGGCGCCAACAGGCTCCACTTGTTCTACGTGTTCCTTTAGCAGACGCCCGAATTCATCGGCGTTTCCCTCGTCCATGCGTTCCAGCCTGCCGGCATCAATAACCGCCGGATCGTGGCCCGCCAGCCAACCGCGCATTTCCGCAAAAATTCCGCCATTGTCGCCCTGCATTTCCGGCGGCAAAACATAACTGTCGGTGGTCATGACAACTGTGCGGGCGGCGGCAGCGGCGGTGGGCGAGACAGCGGCAACCGGCTCCCACGAGGGCGGCGAAACCTCGAAGGTGACCGCGTAACCGACGGCGGCATCCTCGAAGACGTCCTGGCAGCCGAGGTTCTGGTAAAGCGCCAGCAACAACAACCAGGTCGACTCGTGTACGCGCTCGCCCATCACGGTCCTGCCGGCAAGCGAGGCCGCCATTTTCTCGCCGCCAACCAATTGGCAGAGCTTGCGAAGTTTTTTGAAATAATTCAACGTTTCGATCAGTGCCGCGCAACCCTCGTCGTCGGCATCGCTGACCTTGGCCAGATCCAGCCGCACGCCGGTCACCTTGCCCGCCATCTCGCGCAGCTTGCCCAGCGGCCGAACAGCATTGGCGCCAAGCACGCCGGACAGCGAAACCGTGGCCGCGCCATCCTTGCCCGGGGTGGCAATTTCCTCGCTGGCCGCCCATGCCGGCGGTGATTTTTCGAAGCGGGCGGCGTATTCAATGGCCAGTTTTTCATGCGCCTGGCGGCGCGACAACACGTTATACAGGTCGAACAGCATGCCCCAGGCCATGTTGTTGAAGTCGCCGAAATCCTCGTTGCGCACGACATTTTCCAGCAGGGCGCAGGCCTCCGCGCTACGACGACCGGCATGCAGCCTCGCGGCACGATCCAGTAGCGGCGGAATGTTGGGGGGCGGCGGAGGGGGGGGCGGCGGAGGGGGGGGCGGAGTAGGAGGAGGCGGGGGCGCTTCCTGC
>JAIFMO010000073.1 GCA_020048435.1 Sulfuritalea sp. | reverse complement strand
AACAAACCATTAGTTGATGTGCGCAATGGTGGCATGAATATGGAAAGCGATTGCAGCCAGCAATCCAAAGCCGTGTCGGGTGCCGTGCCCGGTGGTGGCAGGTAGATTGATGCGATGAGCGAGATGTCAGACTGGCCGGATTCTCTACTTTGTTGCGTCGTAACTGCGCAGCGTGGGCTTGGTGCTTGCGGCTGGCGTCTCCGATGTTCTTGCCTTGGGGTTGATGCTCAACATGTGGTAATAGAGACCCACCAGCGCACAGGGGAGAACAACCGCGACAATTTTCAGGCTGGTTGGATTGGGCGCTGGCGCGGGGCCGAAACGGTTGGCTTCTTTTTTGCCCGGCACGAAAACAAGTACGAACGGAACGAGCGGAATCAAAACCAGCAGCGACCACCATCCGCTGAGGTCAAAGTCATGAAGTCGACGAATGCTCATGACGAACACGATAAGTGGAAATATCACGCTCTTGACCATGATGTAACTGGTGGTGGACACAAGTTTGCCCAGTCCCGCCGGCAGCAGGTAAGCGGCGATATAAACCAGTATCAGCAGCAAACCGCAACTGGTCAGGGCGCTCAGAATGTATACAAGGTAGCGAATACGTCCGATTCGATCCGACAACGAAAAAAAACGGGGTATGACCGATGACGGGTTCTCGCCACCCAAGGGGATGGTGTTTTCCAAGTGGAGGTCGTCCGAATAAAAGGCGGCTGGTGCGCAATAGCCTCGATGGAAACTGGGAGAGGCTGCCGTTGATTCTACCCTGTCAGTTTGTTGCGCTATCATGGCCTTTCTTCATGGCCCACTCAAAGGCGGTGCCCGCGTGAATCAAGACATAACAACTGAATTTCAGCGCCGGTTTCCCGCAGCCAGCGGCGAACTCGGACCGGAAAATCTTGCGCGCCTGATGCGTGCCTGTACAGTGGTCACCATTGCACCTCATCGCAAACTTTTCCGTGACCGGATGCCGGTTGATTCGCTTTACCTGGTGCTTGAAGGCGAGATGCTGGCCTCGGTTGAAGATGGTTCGAGAACACTCGAAGTCGGCCATATCAAGCCCGGCGATTGGCTTGGTGAAGTTGCCGTGCTCAGCGGCGAGATGTTGGCGAGTTCAACTGTAACCACGACCACCCGCTGCCGCGCACTCAAGATACATTCCCGCGATTTCGAGGATCTCGTCATCCACGATGCGGATATTTCTCATGTGCTGCTTGGGCAACTGGTCGACCTGCTGGCCCAACGCCTGCGCGAATCGAATGCCACCGCCGCGAAACTGAGCTGATCATGAACGACCTACGCGTTTTCCTCCACGGTTTGCCCGCATTCGAGCGATTTCAGGGCAAGCCGCTCGACATGCTGGTGAATAAATTGCGCCTGCAGGACTTCGACCCGGGTCAGCGGCTCGTTGAGCAGGACAGCCAGGGGCCTGCGATGTACATCATCATCGAGGGTACCGTCGAAATTACCCGTCGCGAGACTATCGGCGGTGACGGCGAGCAGGAGGCCCGCGATGCTCGCGATGGCGAGGTCGTCGGACTGCTTTCCCTAGTGAATAACATGCCATCCCCAGAAACCTGTACCGCCAAAACGAAAGTGTTTGCCGCTGAATTGACCCCCGAGCGTTATCAGGCGTTATTCCTGCAAGCACCCGCCGTGGCGCATCAATTACAGTACATGGTTGCGGTGCAACTCGCCCGCGATCTACAAGAAAAGAACAAGGCCTTGCGCAAGGGCCTCGCAAAGCAGAAGTCCGGTTCTTTGCTTGAACGTCTTTTCGGTCGGTAAGTCTTTGCTGCCTGGGCTCGAACAACTTGTCATCCAATGTGCGCCCCAGGTGGCCCCCGTCACGATGATGGCCATCATCAAGGTCGAGTCCGGCGGAAATCCGCTTGCCCTAAATGTCAATGGCAGCCGCCGTCTGGCGCGGCAACCAGGGACAAGGGCAGAAGCCATGGCTTGGTCTGAATGGTTGATCAGCCGCGGCTACTCAGTCGACATGGGGCTGGCCCAGATCAATTCGGCCAACCTTTCCTGGCTGGGTAGGTCGATCGCCGATATGTTTGTCCCTTGTTCCAACATCACCGCCGGAGCTCGCATTCTGACTGGCAACTACGCAGATGCCTCGCGTCGTTTCGGTGATGGACAGAGCGCATTGCGGGCGGCGCTCTCCGCTTATAACACGGGAAATCATCGAGCCGGCTTTGCCAATGGCTATGTCGCCAAGGTAACTGCCGCTGCACATCCGGGGCGTCCTGTGCTCGATACTGCCCCCCCCTTAATACCTGTATCCCCACTTGCGCTAACCTCGCGTCCTGAGGTAACGGGTCGCGCCAAGCAACTCAAACGCGACTGGCGAGACAAGGGTAATCCCGTGTCAGCTCGGGTCTATTGGGTAAAACGCTAATAAATGCGGGAACAAGCCTGGGCGAAGGCTTCGCGTTATCTCTGAAGTGCTTGCCGTGCGGGATCGGGTGCGCCGCTGTTGACACTTGGTGCTACTTGCTGCGGCGGTGCCGGAAGCGTGGGTGTACTACCCGAACCTGCCGTGCCAGGGAATAGCGGGGCGACCGGTGCTTGGTCGGAAGAGGGAATTTCTGGAAGAAACTCCGCGTAACTGAAAATTGGTAGCGGTGGCAATAGATCAAGGTTCCGAGCAACCGAGAGTTGAATTTGGTATGAAAAACGTTTTAGCGTTTCGATTGGAATCTCGTGGGCAGGGGTTTTTTTGACAAGAATCTGCTCTGCCTTGTAGGCGGTAAATTGGCCGATGCTGTAGTAGCGGCTAACGAGTCCGGCGAGCGAACCGGCCTCCATAAGTTGCTCGGTAGAGGCGAAGGTTGGCAGTTTTTCCTCCATAGCTGCGGGTATGACCACTTTTTGCGCCAGCGTACCAAGGAATGAGTCGGGTGGAAGGTAGAGCCAGTCAGCTTTGGCCTGTTTGATTTCCTTGACCAATTCCGCGGCACCGTCACCGGTGACCTTCTTGTTTTCGTCAAGGCGTAGGGGGCGCTCGACGACCGCAAATCCCATTTTAAGGCCAACCTCCTTGATTTCTTTCAGTGTCACCAGTGAGTTCTGTTCGGTTGGCGTATAGAGGATACCGACTGATTTGAAAGGGCGGTAGTTGCCCATGGCGCGTAATTGCGCCTCAGTCGATGCAACGTGATAAACACCGGTGACGTTGCGGCCGGACGACTTGAGATCTCGCGATATCTTGGCGAGCACAGGTGCGGCCACGAGGGTAAACAAGACGGGGATGTTGGTGATGTGCTTTGCGGTATTCACCTTGTCGTAGCTACCGACAACCCCGAGAGTTACCGAGGTTCCCCACGTGTAGATAAGGTCAGGCTTTGTACGGCGGATCTCGTCGATAAATCCGGGCATGCGGGTTGAGTCCCTTGCGAGGTCACGGAAAGTGATGTCGACGGGAATCTTGTGTTCCTTGAAGTAATCTTGAAAACCTTTCTCGACGTCGGTCATGCCTCGGAAGGTGATGGCATAAATGCGGTAGGGGGGGCTGGAAGAACCTGTTTCGGTGGCGAGGGCGCGTGGTGCAATTGACAGCGAACAAAACCAGGCGCAAATAAAAAGGAGCGCTATCTTCATACCGTTACCGCCTGGTTACGTCGTGTCGACAGCACGCCGGCCGCGAAAATAAGCCCGCAGACAAGCACGCCGGCACCGATGATGGCGAACGCACCAATGTAATCATATCGAACCAGCAGGAGCCCCGCGAGGATCGGTCCAAGTGCATTGCCAAGCCGTTCCAGCATGCGGTAGGCGCCGTATACCGGACCGCTGCCAAAGCGGGCGACCTCATCTTTGCAAAGTTCTCCAACCAAAGCACCCTGTGGCGCAATCGAGAGAGCCTGCCCGAGGCCAAGCAAAATAACGACACCGAAGATGGCTGCGAAACTGCCGGAAATAACTGTCAGCAAACCGCCAATGCCCGAGAGGCACAGTCCGGCTGCGACGAGGTATTCCCTCCGTGTCTGACGATTGGCGTAGCGGGCGACAACAGGGACGATGAGTACCATTAGCACTGCGTAAATCATTAACATGCGCCCGGCCATTGCAGGCGTGCTGCCAATAGAGACGATGTAGAGCGGCACCAGGTAGAAGCCGAAACCAGTGAGGATGACCTTGGCCGGAATGGCGGCAACCGCAGTCAACAGCATGAAGCGGCTGTTGGTCATGAGGCGCAGAAAGTCGGAGAACGAAGGCATTCTGTCCTCGGCCTCCTCGTGCGCATCTCGCCGCCGATCCGGCAGGCGAAGAATGACCAGAAGCGAGAGTGCGGCGATTACCGCCGAAACCAAAAATGCGGCGCGGAAGCCCATATTGTCAGCGAGCAATCCGCCAATCGATGGGCCGCAGATCGTGGCAACCATTATGGCGCCGACAAACAGTGCGAAGCCCTCCGTTCGACTGGATTCATCGACGCGATCAAGGATATAGCCTTGCGCCGCGACAAAGACGGTGGCATAGCCAAGCGCGCAGATGGAACGCCACAAAAGCAAGTCATAGAGGCTGCCGGCAAAGGCGGTAGCAAGGAAACCGCCGACGCTGAGCGTGGCACCCGCCAACATGGCGTTCCGACGCCCTGCACGTTCGCTCCATGCGCCGAGATAAGGTTGGCCGATAGCAACGATCAGCATGAACAGTGCAATAGGCAGGCCGATCACCACCTGCGGGGAAAGACCCTGGATCGGAACCAGCAAATCCATGATGTAGGCGGGTAGAAATGAACGGGTCATTTCTTCGGCAAGGATAAAGACAAAGAATGGTGCCCGGATATCACTTAGTACGCCACGCTCGATTGCCGGAACGGTGATTGCTTGCCCAAGTTGATAACGGGCACGTAACCCGTTCAGCTTCGGTTCCAATGTTCCTCGCGTTTCTGCGTCGAGGCCATTCAGCATGGCGCGCAACTGGTCATGGCGCTGCTCGATGGTTGCAAGCAGGGCGTCGCAACGTTGCATGACATGACCAATCTCGTCGTTCAGACTGATGACCGGAATGCGCCGAAAATCTCGACCGGCAAGCCGCGCGAGCATCTCGGTCAACATTGCCAGACTGCTCTCAAGGCGGTTTCCGGCAGCGAAGCGGAGCACTTCAAGAGTGAAGAAAATCGCTACACAGAGCACCACGGCAATGTCCAACATAACTTCGTGCATCATGTTCTGGACGTGGCTTTGAGAAATGCCAATGTGCAAGTCGCCAATTCTTTCGTTATTTTCACTAATACTTCTCAGCGGTATGGATAGTACATATTGCCCACCGATGAGGACAGTTGTCCAATCCCCCGGATTTTGCTGCTGGGCAGGCGCACGCGCCGTCGCTAGCATGTGTGCCTCAATGTTTGGAGCGCGATTGCCACTTTCGAAAAGTAACTTTCCACCGCGGTCGGTGGCTCCGATGAAGGCTAGCTCCGGGTTCTGGCGTCGAATTTCAGAAAAACTTTCTGCGACGCCGTAAAGCGTCGTGTATGAAATGCCAAAGCCCATCGCCTTGTTCATCAGGCTTGCGGCGGATAGGCCGACGGTGCCAGCCTTGCGCTCCAGTTCTGGCAGGAGCATGCGCTCGAATGCGTCCTGCGTGAAATACGAAATGCCCGCCAAGGCCAGAATCATTGCTGTCATGATGATGGCCGTGACCTGCCAGTAGAATCGCTTCAGGTCGAGGAGCGACATTAGCGGGATCCCTTTGTCGGTAATTGCCTGGCGAGGTCTTCAAGTTCGTTCAGTGCCTCTTCCAGCGGCTTGCTCACCTCTGGTGGCAAGTGCGAGGGATCGCCGCCTGATGCCGGTTCGCTAACATTTTTGATGGCGTTTTCCAGTGTATTGAGCCTGCCGAGAAAACGGCGCAGCACCGTCCCGAGCAGTGCGGCGACGAAAAGTAATGAGCCAAGGATGCCGATACCGGCCAGTTGTAGCAATCGATGTCCCATGGCTGCGGAACTGGCTTCGATGGTTGCGTGCGAGTAGCGGATGGCAAGTTGTCCCACGGTAACGCCGAAGCTGTTCTCGATGCCGATGCCTACAACTGAATTTTTCCCATCGTCTGTCCGCCAGTGGGGCTTGCCAGTAGTTGCCGCTACGGCCTTTGTCCAGTGTTCGGCGACATGCGCACCAATCTGGTTGGTCGATGTGGAGTAGAGAATGCGTCCTGAGGTATCGAAAAGGGCAATGGACTCGATCAGCGGGTCAACGGCCTTTTCCCTCTGAATTAGGGCAGGTACGGTAGAAATCTCGGCAAAGGACAAACCCAGCGCAAGTGCCGATTCAACGCTGCTCTCGATGGATCCGCCAATTACCAGTAGCCGCGACTGTACGGTGTCGGCAACAGTATTGCGAAACTTGAAGTAGTTGAGAAAGCCGGCCATGCCAATCGCGAAAATACAGGTTGCGAAAGCGGTTGCCAGCAGTCGTGCTCGAATGCTATTGATCACCGATATACACAGGTAAGAATGTTCAAGTGGATGCTCAATAAAAGGCGCTTGACGTTCCGAACGTGCCTTATTCCTGCTTGGCACACACCCTTGGAGTAGGCATATACTAGCACGGACGCGTGTAACGCAAAGGTGGAGAGCTGTATTTCATGGACAAAAGCATTCGATCTTTCGGTAAACCCGATCATCCTGATCAAGCCGGCGCAGGCAAAACTCCAGTCGAGCCGGGAGCAGTTCAGCCCATATTGCCCGATGATCGAACGGTGGTTGATCCGGGCTATGCCCGCATGCAAACCGGGCAGGCGTCTGTCTCGTTGAGCGACGATAAGACCGTGCTTGATCCCGAATATGCGCGCTCGCAAATTGAAAGGGCGACGCCAACGGTGCAGGCCGAGTCAGCTGGCGAAGAGAAAACCAGGGTAGTGACCACGGCAAGCGCGTTCGCCGCGCAGGTTGCCGCAGGAGGGAAAGTCGCTGACTCCTCCCTCTCTGGCTTTACTGAATCTGACCGGACGGGAAGTGCCGCGCCGCAAGAGACTTCGATGGCTCTGCCGGCTGGATTCAATCTGTTCGAGTATCGGATCGACAAGGTTCTTGGTCAGGGCGGTTTTGGCATCACCTATCTGGCTACCGATGTGCACTTGAATTCAAAGGTGGCGGTGAAGGAATATCTACCGGGCGATTTCGCCTACCGTGCTTCGGATAAGTCGATATCGCCTCGTCGCAGCGAGGACCGCGATTTCTATTCGTTCGGGCTGGATAGCTTTTTGGTTGAGGCACGCACCCTCGCTACCTTTCGTCATCCGAATATCGTTCGCGTCGCGCGATTCTTCGAGGCGAACGCGACCGCTTATATGGTGCTTGAGTACGAGCGCGGCAAGCCGCTCAAATCTTGGTGGCGCAACCATGCGGACATTGCCGAGGGGGATCTCGTGCAGTTGCTGTCCCCGTTGCTCGAGGGCTTGTCCGTCGTGCATGCCACCGGTTTTCTGCATCGAGACATAAAACCGGACAACATTTACGTTCGCCAGGAAGACGGCAGCCTGGTGCTTCTCGATTTTGGCGCCGCCATACAGGCGACGGGAGACGTGTGTGCCGGCGGCGTGGTCACTCCCGGGTATGCGCCCATCGAGCAGTATGAAGACGGCCACCAGGGGCCATGGACCGACATCTATGCCTTGGGCGCCACGCTTTATTGGATGGTGACAGGCAACAAACCTCCACCATCTCCGACAAGGTTAGCCGAGACCGATACGCTGGTTTCTGCTGAAGAGGCAGGGCGTGGGCGCTTTAGCCCGGAATTTCTGCGCACCATCGACTGGTCTTTGAAGATTCGGCCGGAAGACCGCCCCCAGAACATACAGGAGTTCCGTCAGGCGTTGTTTGGCGCTCATGCATCGAGTCTTGGACTACAGGAAGCCTTGCGTGGCGACGAACGGGATATGGCGGGTGGCGAGGGGTGGGCTGCGGCGCTGAGTTCGCCCCTTTTGCTCAAAGGGAAACTGGCGCGCGCCAGTCGCGCCCTTCTGCGCCCCGCATCCTGGTCTATTGCGCTGAAGATGACACTGGCCATGATTCTGACGGCTTTGTTGCCCATGCTTATAACTGCCTATTACAACCTGAATGGTAGCTTGGCGAGCGTTTCTTCCAGCGAATTGCGCAACCTTGAGCAGCTGGCGCAAAGTACGGCGGGTCGAATTTCGCAATTGATCGGGGATAGCCAGAATCTTGCCCTTTACGTCGGGACGGACGAGGATTTCGTGGGATTCCTGACCCAGCCGACCGAGGCTGGCAAGAAAGCGCTGCTAACCAAGCTGGAAGGCTTGACCAAGGCGAATCCCGACGTACACCTGCTGATGGTGATGGATACCGAAGGCACCGCGGTAGTGTCGTCCGATCCGGCTGTCATGGGTCGCAATTTCAAGTTCCGCGAGTATTTCAGGGTGGCGATGGAGGGACGGCCGCACATGACCGGTATTGTTGTTGGCGCCGTGGCCGGCGCGGCCGGAGTTTTTTACGCCAATCCGGTGATGGGTGCGAATGGCAAGCCCATCGGTGCCGTGGTTCTGCGTATCAAGGCTTCGTCCATCAACGCTATTCTCGATGATGTTCGCCTGGCCTCCCAGCAGCGTATTCCGATGCTTATCGACGGTGACGGGATACTCATTTACCACCCGAACACGAGCCTACTTTATCGTAGCCTGACGACAGTGCCGAAGGATACTCTGGGTAAAATTGTTGCCGACCAGCGTTTCCGGCGTGATTCCATCGAATCGCTGAATATGCCCGATCTTGCCGGCAAGCTCGTTCATGCCAAGATACCGGGAAACATCAGTTACCAGTCCTCGGTTTCCGGTACCAGTGAAATCGCTGGCTTTGCCCCGGTCAAGGGGCACACCTGGGTCGTTGCCGTGACAGAGACTCGTGCCTTTTTTGCAGAGCCGCTCAATCAGCTATTCAACAACGTGCTGTACAGCGTGATCCTCGTGGGTTTGGTCTTCCTCTTGCTGGCCTTGTTGTTTGCACGCTCGATCGTTCGTCCGATCGAGGCGCTGACCGGTGCGGCGCATGCGCTCAAGAGCGGGGATTTCGACAAGGCGACGCTACGCGTTACCAGCGACGACGAAATAGGCCGGCTCGCCCGCACATTCAACGTGATGATCGACGTTCTGCGCCAGCGCGAGCGCGAGCGCGAGCGGCTTGCCAAGCGTGCGGTTACCTCCGCGCGCGAAAAGTCGCCGGGTTAGTTGAATGTTGCCATCCGATACCGGGGCGTTCGATGCCATCGGGGCCATCGGGGGCTCGGGCCCATGGGATGCCTTTAACGACCAAGCAAGCAAACTTGGCGCGCATTTTCACCACGAATATCAGCTTCGCTATTTTGAGTATATCCATCCGGTTCGCCTGCAGAAAGGTGTGCCGATGCGTTTCCGCAAGCCCTATCCAGTGCGGGTGGCTTATACGGAGTGGGGTCCGGAAGATGCACCGCTGGTGCTGTGTTGCGGTGGTATAGCCAATAGCGCCTTGCGCTTCAGCTTTCTGGCTTCAGACCTGCAGGACAAGTTCCGGGTCGTGTGCATGGACTGGCTTGGCCGCGGATTGTCGGGTTGGATGGCTGACGAATGCGAATATTCGCTGCCGACCTTCGTTGAACAGATGCGCCAGATGATCCTGCACCTTGGGGGCAAACCGGTCACGGTCATCGGTTCGTCCCTCGGGGGGAGTGTCGCCATCGAACTCGCCGCCCGCTATCCGCGTCTGATCAGCCAGTTGATCCTGAATGACATCGGGCCATATATTCCGGCGGAACGGCGCAAGCGGCGAGCGGAAACCCTCGCGCGCTTTTACGTCTTTCGTGATCCGGCAGAGTTGGCGCGGCGGGTTGGCGCCGCGCACAAGAACGATGGCCCCATCAGCGACGACATCCGGTTTTACATTGCATTTGTTCAGACCCGCTGGTCACCGGAGAATGGCGGTCGCGTGTACCGCTATGACATTCGTGTCATGCAGGCCTACCGTCGCGACGCCCAGAAGAGCCTCGACCAGTGGGCATCTTGGGAGCGGGTGCGCTGCCCGATATTCCTCATCCACGGCCTGCAATCCGATGCATTGTCGCCGGAAACCATTGATCGAATGCGCATCACGCATTCATTTCACGTCATGCATGTTCCGGACACAGGGCACACTCCGGTTCTGTCGGATCATAATCAGACGTGGTTTATTCGCAACTGGCTGAGCCGTACCGGGGAGATCGAGGGCGACTGGACGGTATTGCACGAATATCGCCTGTAACCTGCCGCGTGGCTAGGGCTCCGGGCGTCGATCAGGCAGCTTTATTGGTGGCCAGTCGCGGAAAAAAAGGAAACTGAACAACCTGAGCATTTTCCAGCACCAGACGTTCTTTTCCGCCGAGGAACTGGTTGAACACACGCCCGATGCCCTTGCTGCCGATGACAAGCAGGCGTTGCCCGCTCCGCTCGCGTACCGCCGCCAGGGCATGCTCCATGCGCGAGGTAAAGTCTGCGGACGACTCGCCACCGGGGGGGGTTACTCCACTGACCAACATTTCTTCGTTTTCGGAGATTGGATGGCCGTTCCATGCGCCAAGCCTTCTTTCGACCAGCAAGGGCGAAATCTCTACCGGAATATCGCCGAGCGCACCGCTGACGATGAGCGCGGTTTGCCGTGTGCGCCGCAGTGGTCCGGTCAGGATCAGGTCGACCGGGTATTCCTGGCGCCTGAGTCCGAGAGCGAGTTCCAGGGACTGCCGGCAGCCCTCTTCAGCCAGGGACTCGTCCAGATCGCCGCCGCAGCGCAAGCCGCGCAGATTCTCGGGGGTGGCGCCGTGTCGGGCAAACAGGAATGTTTCACTCATCGGGAAGAGGGCTCGATCAGTCGCTATTCACAGAAGAATTCGACAGCGCCGCCGGCTGTCGCGCGTGACTGCCCGAATGTGATCCAGCCGTGCCCGCGCAACATGAACTCCTCGCGGCGCAGCACGACTTCATGGTCGCCCTCCACTGTCACATACGTTCCATTGGCGCTATGGTCGACCAGAAAATACTTGCCGGCGCGACGTTCGATCTTGCCGTGAGTTCGGGAGGCCATGGGTTCGGCCAGTGCCAGATCGGAATCCTTGTCGCGGCCAAGCGATGCGGCCGGACGCTCGGCGCCAAGCGTGATCAAGCAGGGTTGTGGCTTCGTCGGACACCCGCCACATCAATTCGCACAGCGCGACTTCCTCTGCTTTGCCCTTCACCTGCAAGGTATGCAGTGGCCGGCACTGGGTACGCATGATGTTGTTCAGTCGATCGACAGTCTCGCGCGAGGTCATGACCTGTCCCTTGACCGCAAGTCCGGACAGCCGGGCCGCGAGATTGACGGTGTCGCCAAACAAGTCACCGTCACGTTCCAGCACGGGCCCGAACTGGAAGCCGATACGGATGCCGAGTTTGGTGTTTCCGATCGGCATCAGTTCGTCGACGGCTATCTGCATCTCGATAGCGGCGCTCGCGGCGGCGTTGGCCGTCGGGAAGTCTGCCATGACCTCGTCGCCAATCGTCTTGATGACGCGCCCGCCCTCATCCAAGGTCTTTTCCCGGAAGATATCGATACATTGCCCGATGGCAGCCAGGGCAACTTTGTCGCCGGCGGTTTCATAGAGTTTTGTGCTGCCGCTGACATCGGCGAATAGCACGGCCGTTTCGATATCTCGCTCCATGATCTTGTAATCCTCCGCTTCCCAGGAAAAGCCCTGGCGCTCAATAGTGGCTCGTATTCTAACTGGCGGCACCGGCGGACAGAAGATTGACCGTAGGGCGCGAGCGCCCCCCCTGCACTCAAATGGATGGCAGAATGAGGCACCTCTATTACCAAATGGATGAGTCCATGCGCAACAATCAACCGGTTACCGGTATCGAAAGCAGCTACGCTGACGAGATCGCGATCATTTCACATACCGATGCCAAGGGACGTATCACTTTCGTCAATGATGATTTCGTCGCGGTGAGTGGTTTTACTTTCGATGAATTGATTGGCCAGCCGCATAACCTGGTGCGGCACCCCGATATGCCGGGCGAAGCCTTCCGCGACCTGTGGACTACGGTGCAGAACGGTCGCCCATGGGCGGGCATCGTCAAGAATCGCTGCAAGAACGGCGATCATTACTGGGTGCGCGCCTCGGTGACGCCCAAATCCGATGGTGGATATACCTCCGTGCGCGTCAAGCCCGGTCGCGCTGAAGTGACTGCCGCCGAGTCGCTCTACCAGCGCATGCGCGGTGATCCGTCGATCCGGCTGCATGAGGGCGTGGTGGTGAAAACCGGCCTGATGGGGTGGCTGCATGGCGGGTTGAACCACATCGGCAACATGCGCGTTGGTCGCCGCCTCATGACGGTGATGATGTTGGTGATGCTGCTGCTGGTCGGCGCGCTCGCCGACAGCCTCTACTCCGCCAGTACGGTCGAGCGCGAGTACCGCAATTTCATCGAGCAGGACGTGGCGCGGCGGGTCGACTTCTACAACATGTATGCACAGGGCCTGCAAATGGGTCAGGCAACGCGCAACATCATGCTCGATCCCGAAAACCAAAAGGCTTACGACAACTATAAGAACGCGGCGGAATCTTTCGACCAGGCGACGGCTCAGGCGAGGGAACTGGATAACCGTCTTCTCAAGTCCGGTCTGCCCGAACGTATTCAGGCTTTGCGCATCGAACAAAGGAAATTGCACGACCAGATATTCCAACTGGTGAAGGACAAACAGGGCGACGAGGCCAAGACTGTCCTGAACAAGCAGGAAACGCCAAAGTGGCGTGAAATGCGCGATACCCTGCTGGCCGAGATCAAGCGCCTGGATGCGGCCACGCCAAAAATACTGACCGGGCTTAACGGACAATCCGCCTCCGCGCGCAATCGCAGCCTGTTACTCGCGATCGGTTCGGTGCTGCTGGGTATCATTCTGTCCGGATTTCTGCTGTCCCGCATCGCGCGGGAAGCGCGGCGTGCTGAAGCCGTGGTATCGGCCGTCGCGGGCGGCAATCTGGGCGAGGTGATTCGCGCCGGTGGCAAGGATGAGTTTGGCGCCATACTCACGCGCGTGGCGATGTTGAGAAACCGCCTGCACGAGGCGATCAGCCTGATCAATCAAAGCGCCCGTTCGCTGGGCCAGTCCAGTCAACATCTTGCTTCGTGCAGCCAGGAAACGGTGCAGGTCGGTCAGGCGCAGTCTTCCGCCATCGCCAGCATTGCCGCCGCCGTGGAAGAGTTGTCGGCCGCCACCGAAGCGATGAGCGCTAACGCGCGGGAAGCTATGGATGCAGCGGATACCTCCGCGCGCGCCACGCGCAGCAGCGCCGAAACGAGTCGGGCCACGGCGGACCTGATCAGTGCGGCGGCGCATGTCGTGGCGGGTTCCGAGCAGCGTATTGGCGAATTGGCGACCATGTCGGAAGAAATCAGTCGCGTGGTGCTGGTGATCAAGGAAATCGCCGACCAGACCAACCTGCTGGCCCTGAATGCCGCCATCGAGGCGGCGCGGGCGGGTGAACAGGGCCGCGGCTTTGCCGTGGTTGCCGACGAGGTAAGGAAACTCGCCGAGCGTACAGGC
>JAIFMO010000116.1 GCA_020048435.1 Sulfuritalea sp. | reverse complement strand
TGCCGCAGGCGGCCACCCTGTGCAACCAATGTGGCGTTGTCTGTCCTGTCAAGATTCCCTTGCCCGACCTGTTGCGCAAGTTGCGTGAAAAGCAGGTTGAAAAGAACCTGCGGCCATTGGCCGAGCGCTTCGCCCTCAAGGCCTGGGCCTGGGTGGCGGCACGCCCCCGGCTGTATGCGCTGGGCGCCTGGTTCGGCGTGCGCTACCTCGCCTGGCTGGCGGGCGGCGGCAAGCGCATCCAGGTGCTGGCTGTTGCGCCCGAATGGACGCTGGGTCGAGACTTTCCGGCGCCCGAGGGCAAGACCTTCCGCGAACTCTACGCCGCCCGCAGGTCGGGCGAGTCAAAGAGCCGGGGGGCGTGAGATGCCTGACAAGCCTGGTGTGAGTGACGTGGCCGGTTCGCGCGAACTAATTCTCGGCCGCATCCGCGAGCGGCTTGGCCGTAACGCGGCGAACGGCGTGACGGCGGGCCAGGCGGTCGCCGCATATTTGGCGGCACGCGCCGCCGGGCCACGTCCCGCCATCGCGGGCGATCTTGTTGCCGCCTTCCGCGCCCGCTCCGAAGCGCTTGCCAGCACGGTCGACATGGTTGATGACATGGCTGACGCGCCGCTCGCGGTCGCCGCCTATCTGGCCGCCCACGGGCTGCCTGGCAAAGCCGTCTGCGTGCCGGAGTTTGCGCATCTCGACTGGCGTGCCGCCGGCATCGACGTTGTCGCTCGCGCCGCTGTCGATGGCGATCTGGTCGGCATCAGCGGGTGCTTCCGCGCCATTGCCGAGACCGGCACGCTGATGCTCTTCACCAGTCCCGCCACGCCGGCCACCGTCAGCCTGCTGCCCGAAACCCACATCGCCCTGGTGTCGGCAACGGCTCTCGTCGCCGGCATGGAAGAAGCATGGACGGCGGCGCGCGCCGAGTTCGGGCCGCTGCAGGGTTTCCCCCGCGCCATCAATTTCATCTCGGGCCCATCGCGCACCGGCGACATCGAACAGACCATCGTGCTCGGCGCCCATGGGCCATACCGGGTGCATATCCTGATCGTGCGGTGAATGCGATGGCAACCTCGATGGCAACCGCGACCGCACCACAGCAAATGGTGCGCCGCCACGACGAAAGGCAAGCCCAAACCTTCAGCTTTTAGTAATATCCGCTGACACTTTCTTTCATGGTCTGATCCGGAGCGGCTCAGGGTAAATGAACAGGAATCAGGAAATTCTCGAAATCAGCCGATTGGTCTTCGAACTCACCATGACGGGTTCGATGGGCACGGATCTCGATGATCTCATGCAGCGCCTGTTCGGCGTGCTGGCGAACCTGCCTTCGATCCGCGTGCGGCAGCAGGGCGCGATTCTTCTGTTCAATCCCCGCGAAGCTCTGGTGCAGGTGGCTCAGCTTGGCCTGGGTCATCTGGATCGCACCGATGCGTCGAGTTCCCCACTGGACGGACTTTCGCCCGACTTTCGTTCGGCGCCCTACATGACGACGCTGCGCGAGGAACGGGGCGGTTTTCTGCGCAAGGGCGAGCAGGATGCTCGCTTCATGGTGTTGTCGATGACCGGGGAGGCGCGTCCGCTGGGACTGCTGCTGGTCTTCATCGAACCAGACTGGGCGCCCGATGCCATCGAGATGGAATTCATGACCGACCTGGGGCGCGCCATGTCCGGACTGGTGATGCGCAGCCTCATCAACGAGACGTTGCGCGTGCGTGAGCTCGAACTCGAAGATGCCCGCACCGATGCCATCCGCCGTCTCGGCGCCGCCTCGGAGTATCGCGACAACGAAACCGGCATGCACGTCATGCGCATGACGAATTTCGCTTCCGTCATCGCCAAGGCGATGGGTCTGCCGGAAGATCTGCGCGAAATTCTCTTCATCACGGCACCGATGCACGATGTCGGCAAGATCGGTATCGCCGACGCCATCCTGCTCAAGCCGGGCAAGCTGTCGGTGGAAGAATTCGACACCATGAAGACGCACACCGAGATCGGCGGACGGATTTTGAAAGGCGAGGACGCGTTGATCGTGGCGGCGCGGGAAATCGCCATTTCGCATCATGAACACTGGGATGGCTCGGGTTATCCGTCCGGTCTCAAGGGCGAGGAAATTCCGGTGCTCGCGCGGGTCTGCGCGATTGCCGATGTGTTCGATGCGCTGACCTCGTCGCGCCCCTACAAGGTGGCCTGGCCGCTGGAACAGACGCTCGACTGGATACACGGCGAAACGGGCAAGAAGTTCGACCCCGCCGTGGTGGCAGCCTTCGATCGCGCACTGCCGGAAATCCTGCGCATCCGCGAACTCTACCGCGACGAAATCATCGATCCGAATCAGGTCGTCGATCTGCCGGAAATCAAGTGCGGCGAGACGCGCTGGGTGGACTGGGACGAATCGCTCAGCATCGGCATCGATATCATCGACGCCCACCATCGCTTTCTGCTCGAACTGATCAACGATCTCCATGACATCGTTGCCAACAAGCGCGGCTCGCGCGAACTGGGACGGGTGCTGAAGGCGCTTGATAAATATGCCCAGGTCCATTTCCGGGCCGAAGAGCGGATGATGGAGCGTCACGCCTTCTCCGGCCTTGAGCGGCAGCGGCAGCAGCACCACCACTTTGAAAAGAAGCTGCGCGACTTCTACGAAGAGCTGCACGTCAATCCCTTGACCGCGCAGTTCGACATGCTCACCTACCTGCGCGACTGGCTGATCAGGCACATTCGTCACGAGGATTCGCGATTGCGCGAGTTAGTGTCGGCAGCAGTATGAAGGAGCTGCAAGCCTGCTGACAGGCAGCCTTGTGCGTTCCACGCCGCAATCCGGCTAGAATCGGCTGGACAAGGCGGGGATGGCTCACCGCCGATATTCAGGACATTCCGACCGTGAACCCGACCCGCTTTCGCAATCTGCGCTACGGCGAATACCTTGGCGCAGTTCGCCACAAGCAGCGCCAGATTCCCTATCGCGATGTCTATGCCGCCGACCGCAAAGCACCGGGCTCGGCCATACGTCTGCGCGCCATCGATTTTCACCGGTTGCTGACGCCCTATTTCTCGGTGCGGTTCATCGAACAATTGCGCGCGGTGACGCCGCTGGCGCTGATGCTCGCGGCCTTTCTCACGCTGCTGCTGCGCTCCAGCGTGCGCGAGGGCGAATCGATCGCGATCGGCATTCTGATGGTGATGATCGGCCTGATGTTTTTCATGGAGGGCGTCAAGCACGGCCTGATGCCCTTTGGCGAGCACATCGGCTATGCGCTGCCGAACAAGGCGCCGCTGCCGGTCGTCTTGCTGGTGGCCATCGTTCTGGGCGCGCTTGCCACCTTTGCTGAACCGGCCATCGGCGCCCTCAAGGCCGCTGGTGCGCGTATCGACGTGGCCGAGGCCCCTCTGCTCTACCTGCTGCTCAATCAGCGCAGTGGTGCGCTTGTCTTGGCAGTCGGTATTGGCGTCGGTCTGGCCGTGGCGGTTGGCATGCTGCGCTACACGTTCGGCTGGCCGCTCAAACGGCTGGCGCTGGCCACGCTGGCGCCTTGCCTCGGGCTTACGCTCTACGCCGCCGGTGACCCACTGCTGGTGCCGTTGCTGGGGCTGGCCTGGGACTGCGGCGCGGTGACCACCGGCCCGGTCACGGTGCCGCTGGTACTCGCACTCGGCATCGGCGTCTCGGCGTCGAGCGGGCGGGGCGAAAGCCCGCTGTCGGGTTTCGGTCTGGTTACGCTCGCCTCGCTATTTCCGGTCATGGCGGTATTGACGTTGGGCATCTTGCTCAAGGGCGAGGCGGCGAGCGTCGTGGCGGTCGCGGTTACAGCAGCCAGCGACGATCCGCTGGCCCGGACGCCAATGCCCGAGATCATCGGCGCCTTGCGCGCCATCATTCCGCTGGTGCTTTTCCTCTGGTTCGTGCAGGCGGTCGGCCTGCGCCAGCGCCTGCATAATCGCAACGTGCTGATTTATGGCGTCATGTTGGCGGTTGTTGGCATGGCCGTGTTCAATCTCGGTTTGACCACCGGTCTGGTGGCACTCGGCGATCAGGCCGGTAGCGGCATACCACAGGCGTTCAGCGCGAGTGCGGGCGGCAAGCCGCTTTATCCCTACGCTGCCGGCATTGCTCTGGCGCTGGCCTTCGCCGTCCTGCTCGGCTACGGTGCGACCGTGGCCGAACCGGCGCTGGCCGCCATGGGCGTAACCGTTGAGAACCTCACCGACGGTGCTTTCCGCAAACGCCTGCTCATTCATGCGGTGGCTACAGGCGTCGGCGTGGGCACCACGGTTGGCGTTGCCCGCATTGTGTTCGACTGGCCTGTGGCAACCCTGGTGTTTTCGGCCTATGCGGTCGCGGTGACGCTGACGCTGCTCTCAACCGAGGATTACGTCAATCTCGCCTGGGACAGTGCCGGCGTTACCACCGGCCCGGTGACGGTGCCGCTGGTGCTGGCGCTGGGTGCCGGGCTGGGCGAGGCAACGGGTGCGCGTGACGGCTTCGGCATCCTGGCCATGGCCTCGGCGGGGCCCATCATCACGGTGCTTGGCGTCGGCCTTTGGGTGCGCCATGCCGCACGACGCAGCAGAAAGGACAACTGATGTCGCACAATGAAATGATCGTTCTGACCAATGCGGTGCTGATTACCTGCATCGTCCAGCGCGGCGCCGCCGATGCTGTCGTGCAGGCCGCCCACGAAGCCGGCGCGCAGGGCGCGACGATCTTCCATGGCCGTGGTACCGGTGTGCGGCAGAAGCACCTTGGGTTGCTTGGCCTTACGGTCAATGCCGAAAAGGAAATCATTTACATCGTCGTGCCGGACGATCAGGCCGATCGCATCTTCGAGCGCATTTTCGTCACCGCCAAACTCGACACACCGGGCATGGGCATCATCTACACCACGCCGATCGAAAAGATGGCGACCCACATCCCCCACCAGGTCGCTGCCCGCTTTGGCGCCCACCTGTCGCCGTCCGCAGCCCGCGAGCCCCACGATCATGCGAAATGAGGCCATGCATGCCGTGATCACCTGCATCATGCCGGCCGGTCTCGGTCGCGATGTGCACAACCGGTTGATGCGCGAGCACGGCGTGCTCTCGGCCAGTACTCACCATGCCAGGGGCGTCGGTAGCCGGCGGGCGCGTCGCATGGTTTACGAGGAAAAAGACGTACTGGTGGCGCTGGTCGAAGACGAACGGGCCGATGAACTGTTTGCCTTTCTTCACGAGGCGGCGGGGGTGGGCGAACCCCATGCGGGTCTGATCTTCATGACCCGGGCCGCGCGGGGACGCGGTATGGCGCCGTTTGATTTCCTTGAGGCCATGGCTGCCGCCTGACTCAGCGTCGGCTGTTGCGGTAGAACTCGCGGAAGCTGGCGTAGCGCGCCTCGCGTATCCGGCGCACGCGCTCGATGGCGCGCTCGACCGGCACGCCAAGCTGGGTCAGCGTCTCGGCGGCGATCATCAGGCTGCCTTCCAGCACTTCCGGGATGACCTCGGTGGCGCCCGCTTTCTTGAGCCGGTCGACCTCGTTTTCATCGGGGGCGCGCACGATCACCGGAATGTCGCTGCGCTGTCCGCGAATCACGCGCAGCACCCGTTCGGCCGACTGCGTGTCGGGATAGGCGATTACCACGGCCTGGGCGCGCGACAGGCCGGCCGCCTTCAGCACTTCAAGTCGGTCGGCGCCGCCGAAGGCGATCTTGCCACCCGGCGGCATCGCTTTTTTGACGGACAGGGGATCGATGTCGAGTGCGAGGAAGGGAATTTTTTCCGCGCTAAGAAACTGGCCGATCAGTTCGCCAGTACGGCCGTAGCCGCAAAGGATGACGTGATTTTCCATGGCGAAGGCGCTGGTTGCCACCTCGTAGATGGCCTTGGCCTTGTGCGCCCAGTCGCCACGCGCCATCTCGCCGCCGAGCCGCGCCACCCGCTCGATCAGGAAGGGCGCGATGAACATCGAAATCAGCATGGCGGCCAGGGTGACCTGAAACACGTCGGCGCGGATCAGATGCTGGGCAAAGGCCAACTGGATCAGCACCAGGCCGAATTCGCCGGCCTGCGCCAATTGCGCCGACGTACGCAGCGCCGTGTCGAGCGTTGAGCGCGCCGCCAGGGTGATTAACATCACTACCACGCCCTTGCCGACGATCAGCAGCACGACGGCAAGCAGCAGGCTCCAGAAATTGTCGAGGACGAAGCCGACATTAAGCAGCATGCCGACGGTGACGAAGAATAACCCGAGCAGGACGTCGCGAAAGGGGCGGACATCGGCCTCGACCTGATGGCGATACACCGTTTCCGAGATCAGCATGCCGCCGACGAAGGCGCCCAGCGCCAGCGATAGCCCCGCCTGGCCGGTAGCGTAGGCGAGGCCGACGACGATCCACAGCGTCGCCAGCACGAACAGTTCTTCCGAGCGATGATGGGCGACAACGTCAAAGATGCGTTTCATCAGTTTCTGGCCGACCCAGATCAGCACGACGAGCAGTACTACCGCCTGCGCCGAGGCAATGCCCAGCAAGCGCATCAGGTCGCCCTCGGGCTGGGCCAGCGCCGGCAGCAGGATCAGGCTGGGCACCACGGCGATGTCCTGGAACAGCAGCACGCCCATGGTCAGCCGGCCCGAACGGGAATGCAGCTCGAAGCGCTCGGACAGCATTTTGGCGACGATGGCGGTAGATGACATGGCCACGGCCAGCCCCACGGCCAGCCCCGCTTTCCAGCCCTGGCCGTAGCCGAACCAGGTTACCAGCAGGGTGCCGCCGGCCGTCAGCAGCATCTGCGCCGAGCCGAAGCCCAGCACCAGCGAGCGCATGGCCTTGAGCCGGGTAAGACTGAATTCCAGCCCGATGGAGAACATCAGGAAGACCACGCCGAACTCGGCGAAGGTTTCGACCTCGCTGCTCTCGGTCAGTATGGCCGCGCCGTGCGGCCCCAGTACCATGCCGATGGCGAGATAGGCCAGCATCGACGGCAGCCCGAAACGGCGGGCCAGCGCCACCGCGCCAACGGCGGCGGTTAGCAGCAGCAGGACGGAGAGAAGCTGCGAATGCATCCGCCGGCGCTATTCCAGGTGCAAGGGGCGGCTCTGGGTGGTGAATACCACCGAGCGCGCGCCTTCGATATTGGCGTGCACCGCTTCGACCAGCGGGGCATTGATGACTGACTCGGCATCCCAGACGATGACGAAGTTGGCGCCCGAGCCGCCAGTGTCGTCATGGCGCTCAACGAAAAGTTCGAGCGTGCCAAGCACGGGCACCAGCGTTGGCTTGGCAACGAGATCGCGCAACAACTTTCCTTCGGTGTTGTAGTAGCGGGCGGAGAGCACGCGGAAAGGGCGCTTCGGATCGGTGCCGCGAATGCTGATCAGCGCCGACAGCAGCACCTTGTCCGGTTTGCCAGTGCGGTCGAGGTTGCCGTGGCTGAGGTGAGAGTAAACCGGCAGATAGAGTGTCTGCCCTTTGGACAGCATGATGGCCTCATCCGCCGTGGCGGGTTGCGCGAAAAGAACCAACAGGGGCAGCAGAACTGTCAGCAGGGTTCTGGTCTGAATTAACGAACGGGCGGATGTCATTGCGATCTCCATGATCCTGAGTGACCAAACTATAGCGCGAGCACGATGCTGCGGCACGGTAAAATTAGCGGGTTATCAGCGGAGTCTGTCTTGAAGTCAGCGGCTGCCATCCAACCGGCAACGCATGACTGCGGGCCTCCGGCATCTTCCGTTCAACCCTCGGACCCCGTAAAAACTACGCCATGAACTACGCAAAAATTGCCGCTTTGTTTGTAGTCGCTTTCATGTTCGATCAAATTACCCCAGAGATTCTTGCGTACTTGGCCCACTTTGGCGGGGCCGAGGCGGCCATCGCCAATTCCCTTTGGTGCCTCAGCCTTATTCTGGTATTTGGCTGGGCGTGCAGCAAGTTTGCCGAAGGCACGGTCTTCCCCAATTTCACCTTGCAGTTGCTGATGGGTATCGTCCTGCATGACGCTTTGGCGCCCATTGCATCCTCGATAATGATCGCAGTGGTGGCCTGCACTGCACTCGCGGCCATCATCCTGAAGGGCGGCGGCGATGAATTGAACCGGCTTGATATTGTCAAGATTGGCTTTCCCACGGTGATGATTGCCGTGGTGGGATATCTGATCACCTTCTTCGTCATGTTCCCGATTTTGATGGCGTTGGGGCTGGATGGCAAAACCGCTGCCTTGCTTGCGGCTATTCTCGGCTCCACCGATCCGGCGGCGCTGATCCCGACCCTAAAGGGGATAGTCTTCAAGGATGAGTACAAGCGTCTCGCCAGTATTTCAGTCGCGGAAAGCGCGCTCAATGACGCGGTAGGCGCCATTTTTGTCGCTGCCATTGCGGCCATGATTCTGGCCGGTAATTCGGTTGAATCAATGGGCGGCTTGGTTGCCGGGCTTTTCAGTGCCGAGAACATGCTGCATCTGGGTGGGCAATTTCTGTTCGGCACCCTTGCCGGCGCAATCGGTTTTGGCGCAATGCACGGTTATGAAATTTACAAGTCGCGAGATCACGCACGTGATGTCTGTGAGACCACCTATGATTTTGCGATTGTGTTGGCCATTCCGTTGGTGACCTTCCTGCTGGCACAAGTCATTCATGGCAATGGTTTCCTGGCGGCCTTTGTCGCCGGGCTGCTCGCCAACTATAACCATGGCAAGAAGTTCTTCCATACTACCCTGCACACCATGGAGATTCAGATCGAGAGCATTGCCAAGCCGACGATTTTCATGATGGTGGGCCCTTTTGTCGCCTTGGGCGATCTGTGGGATACCGCGCTCCTGGGCCTGCTGGTCTCGGCCGTTTTCATCCTCGTCGCCCGGCCGGTGGCGGTCATGCTGTCGATGTTGCCGACCAATCTCAGCATGAAAGACAAACTGTTCATGAGCATCGTGCGGGAGACGGGCGTAATCCCGGTCGTGCTGGCGGTAATCACCGTTGCCCAGTTCCCGGAACTGACCCTGCTCATGCCGCTAACCGCCTGGGTGGTCATCTGGACCCTGACCCTGCTGCCCGCAATCACCCCCTGGTGGACAAGAAAACTGGGTATTGTTCAATAGCGGGGCCAAGGTCGGGATGGAAAGCGGCCTAGCCGCGCGGCACGCAATGCGCGCGCAGCCAGGCGGCGAATTGCGCCTCGTCGATCTCGCCGGCGGCGACGGCGAGCATGGTCTGGGTGGCTTCCAGTTGGCTGACTTGCAGGCGGAAACCATTGAGCCCCAGAAACAGGCCGACAGCAAGAAAGGCGACGCGCTTGTTGCCGTCGGCGAACGGGTGGTTTTTTGCCAGTCCGACACCATAAGTGGCGGCGAGATCGGCATGGTCGGGCTGACCATAAGCGACCAGATTCAGCGGGCGGGCCAGTGCGGAATCCAGCAAGCCTTCATCGCGCAGACCGGGCAGGCCACCGTGCTCGGCCAGACACTCTCCATGCAGCAGCAGCAGGGCGCGCTTATCAACCCAATGCGCGACGCTGTTCATTTCGCCAACGCATGAAAAGTGTCGCGGAAATCGTGCATGAACTCGCGGCCGAGCCTGAGTTGTTCGTCGAGCGATGGATCGTAAGGCGTGATCTGGAAACCCTCGGGTGTTTCGGACAGATGGATGCTGTCGCCCTTTTCCAGCTTTAGCGCCGCTAGCGCCTCCTTGGGCAGCACGACGCCGACGGAATTGCCGATCTGGGTAAGTTTGAGCGTGAAATGCATGGCGGTCTCCGTAGAATGTTATAACGTTTGTAATAATATGGCTGTCGCGCGCCCCGCGCAAGCAAAAAGTCGGCGCTAGCGGTACGGCAATGCACATTGCAGCCGGGTGAACCGGGCTACACTTTCACCTGCTTCCCTTCCGGAGAACCGCATCATGGGCCTGCCCGCGCGCCAACACGAATACGGCTTTACTTATGCCGACTATCTGGGATGGCCTGAAGGCGAACGCTGGGAGTTGATAGATGGCGAGGCGTTCGCCATGAGTCCGGCCCCGACCAATCATCATCAGTTGATCGTCGGTGAGTTGTTTGCCGCAATCCATGAGCATCTGCGCGGCAAACCCTGCCGCCCCTTTGTCGCGCCATTCGATGTGCGCCTGCCGCGCGCGGGGACGGCGAACGCCGAGGTCGACACGGTGGTGCAGCCCGACATCAGTGTTGTCTGCGATCCGGACAAGCTCAAGGACAATCACGGTTGTCTCGGTGCGCCGGACTGGGTGATCGAAGTCTTGTCGCCCGGCACCGCCGTGCGCGACCAGCGCACCAAGCGTGCCCTCTACGAGCACCATGGCGTGGCTGAATACTGGCTGGTGCATCCCGTCGATCGCTCGGTCACGATCTACCGGCTGGAAACCGGCGCCTATGGCAAGCCGCTGGTTTTCGGCGTTGAAGATACCTGCGCGCCGCTGGCTTTCCCTGAACTTATCTTTGCCGTTGTCGATATTTTTCGCGATCTGCCCCCAGCGGATGACACGGCCTGATTTCTCACACGAACACCGGCGCCACCGCCTGCTCATGCTGGCCGTGGTGTTGGCGGCCTACGTCCTCTCCTTCTTCCAGCGCTTCGCCCCGGCGGGCATCGCACCCGATCTGGCGGCGTCCTTCCAGACCTCGGCGGCGTCGCTGGGCGTGCTGGCAGCGACTTATTTCTACGTTTATACGATCATGCAGGTGCCCACCGGCATCCTGGTCGATACGCTCGGCCCCCGCCGCATTCTGGCGCTGGGCGGGGTGGTGGCCGGTGGCGGCAGTCTGCTGTTTGCCCTGGCCGGCAGCCTCGACGGTGCGATGGCTGGACGCACACTGGTCGGGCTGGGCGTGTCGGTGGTCTTCATCGCGATGCTGAAGATCATCGCCGTCTGGTTCGACGAAGGGCGCTTTGCCACTGTGGTCGGGATATCGATGCTGGTCGGCAATTCCGGCTCGGTACTGGCGGGCGCGCCCTTGTCCTGGTTGGCGCAGACGACGGGCTGGCGCGGCGTTTTCGTCGGCGTCGGCCTCGTTTCGATCGTGCTCGGCGGCCTCTGCTGGCTGCTGGTGCGCGACCGCCCCGCCACGCGTGCCGTACCGCTAGCGCCGACTTTTGACCGCACCGTCATTCTTACCGGCTTGCTGCGGGTGGTGAATAATCGCGCCACCTGGGTGCCGACGCTGGTCAATTTCGGTCTTTCCGGCAGCTTTTTCGCCTTTGGCGGCCTGTGGGCGATGCCTTTTCTAACGCAGGCCCATGGCATGAGTCGCGCGGTTGCCGCCTATCACTTGTCCCTCTATTTCGTCGGCTTCGCCCTCGGCTGCCTGATCGTTGGCTCGCTTTCCGACCGCATCGGCCGCCGCAAGC
>JAIFMO010000237.1 GCA_020048435.1 Sulfuritalea sp. | reverse complement strand
AAGCCGTTGCCGCCCGATGCGGCCGAACCGGAAAAGCTCGCCCGCACCATCGCCGCCTTGAAGTTGAACTACGTGGTGATCACCAGCGTCGACCGCGACGACCTCAAGGATGGCGGCGCCCGCCACTTCGCCGACTGCATCGCCAAGGTGCGCTCGCTGTCTCCAGCCACCCGCATCGAAATCCTGGTGCCGGATTTTCGCGGCCGCCTCGACCTTGCGGTAGCCATCCTCGCGGAAACACCGCCCGATGTCATGAACCACAATCTCGAAACCGTACCGCGCCTCTACAAGCAGACGCGCCCCGGCGCCGACTATGACCATTCGCTGCAACTGCTGCGCGATTTCAAGGAAAAGAGCCCGGGCGTCCCCACCAAATCCGGCCTGATGGTCGGCCTCGGCGAAACGGACGAGGAAATTCTCGCCGTCATGCACGACCTGCGTGCCCACGGCGTCGAGATGCTCACCATCGGCCAGTACCTCGCGCCCTCGGCCCACCACCTGCCGGTAACGCGCTACGTTCATCCCGATACCTTTGCCCTGTTCGAGCGCGCGGCGCACGATATGGGCTTTGCTCACGCCGCCTGCGCGCCGCTGGTGCGATCAAGCTATCACGCCGACCGCCAGGCGGATGGGGCGGGCGTGAGTATCAATGAACCCAAGTAGATGGACCTGACCTTAAGTCGACCCCGCATCAGCCCTTGACGGGCTTCACGCGCGCTGCGGCGAGTTTGGCCCGCGCCCGCGCCTCGTCGGTGGTATCGGCGGTGGCCACGGCCACGCCCATGCGACGGCGGACGAAGCTCTCGGGCTTGCCGAACAGGCGCAGGTCGGACTCGGGCACGGCCAGTGCATCGGCGACACCATCGAAAGCTATGCCACGTTCTTCCATACCGCCATAAATGACGGCCGAGGCGCCGGCCCGACGCAGGCTTACATCCACGGGCAGACCGAGGATGGCGCGGGCGTGTAATTCGAATTCTGACAGACGCTGCGTGGCCAGGGTGACGAGGCCGGTATCGTGCGGCCGTGGGCTGACCTCGGAGAACCAAACCGTGTCGTCCTTGATGAATAGCTCGACGCCGAAAATGCCGCGTCCACCGAGGTCACCGGTAATTCTGGCGGCAATTTCGCGCGAGCGTTCCAGCGCCTTGGCTGACATCGCCATCGGCTGCCACGATTCAACGTAATCGCCATTGACCTGCACATGCCCGATAGGCTCGCAGAAGAAGGTGTCGACTTCGCCGCCGACCCCGAGCGCGCGTACCGTCAGCAGGGTGATTTCGTAATCGAAGTCGATGAAACCCTCGACAATGACCCGCCCCTTACCACCCGTTGCGACGCGGCCGCCGGCCTGGGCGTAATTCCATGCTTTTTCCACGTCGGCCGCCGCCTTCACCAGTGACTGTCCCTTGCCCGACGATGACATTACCGGTTTGATGATACATGGGTAGCCGATGCCGGAGTCGATGGCTGCCTGCATCTCGGCCAGCGAATCGGCAAACCGGTAGGGCGAAGTCGGCAAGTCCAGATCCTCGGCGGCGAGCCGGCGGATGCCCTCGCGATTCATGGTCAGGCGGGCGGCGCGGGCGGTCGGAATGACCTCCGCCAGACCGGCTTGCTCGATCTCCAAGAGCATGTCGGTGGCGATGGCCTCGATTTCTGGCACGACCAGATGAGGCCGCTCGCGCTCAATCAGCGCCCGTAGCGCGGCACCATCGGTCATGGCGATGACATGGCTGCGATGCGCCACCTGCATGCCAGGCGCATCCGGATAGCGATCCACCGCGACCACTTCGCAGCCGAACCGCTGCAATGCGATAATGACTTCCTTGCCAAGTTCGCCGCTGCCAAGCAGCATGACACGGGTGGCGGAAGGAGAAAGCGGCGTGCCGATGCGCATGGTGTGGTTTCCGCGTAAATTGTTTCGTATTTGATGCGCGCCATTGTAAAGCCGGGTCGCACCGGCAGACAGGTCGCAAAGGAGAGTCGTCGATGAAACTGTCACTACCCGCCACCCTAGTTGCATGCGCCTTGCTGGTGGCGCCGCCGGCGTGGAGTCAGATCCGGGTTGGCGTGATCAGCTCTGCCACGGGGCCCAGCGCCGAAATTGGCATTCCGCAAAAGAATACAGTTGCGCTGTTGCCGCGCTGGATCGGCGACCTTACCGTCGAGTACATCGCCTACGACGACGCTTCCGATCCGGGCCAGACCATCAGCCTGTTCAAGAAGCTCATCGGCGAGCACCGGGTCGATGCCATCATCGGCCCTTCGACCGCGCCGGGTGCCATGGCCGTGCTTTCCCTTGTTGCCGATGGCGGCGTGCCGCTGCTGACCCCGGTAGGCGCGTCGGCCGTGGTGCTGCCGATGGACGAGCAGAAACGCTGGGTATTCAAGACCGCGCAGAACGATAGCCTTCTCGCCGAGGCGCTGGTCGCGCACATGAAGAAAACAGGCATGCGCACAATCGGCTTCATCGGCCTTGCCGACGACCCCGGCGATTCCTCTGGCGATAACTGGCTTCAGGAATTCTCGGCGCGAGCGCAGGCAGCTGGCTTGGCGCTCGCCGTCGTCGAGCGTTACCGGCGCGCCGATCAGGCGGTCAGTGGCCAGATCAACAAACTGATCGCCGCGCGGCCCGACGCCGTGCTGATCGCCGGCACCGGTAGTTCGGCGCTGCTGCCGCACATCAGCCTGATCGACCAGGGCTACAAGGGCGCGATCTACCAGACCAGTAGCGCCGCGACGCCCGATTTCATCAGGTTGGGCGGCAAGAAGGTCGACGGTGCCTTCATGGCGGGAAGCCTGATGCTGGGCATCAAGGAAATTTCCGACGCCAACCCGTCCAGACGCCTTGCGCAGGGCTACATCACGACCTATGAAAAATTGCACGGCGCCAAGGCTGCAACCTTTGGCGCCAGCATCTACGACGCTGGCCTGCTGTTGCAACGGGTCATACCCGAAGCGCTAAAAAGGAGCCGGCCGGGTACGGCTGAATTCCGCGCCGCGCTGCGCGACGCGCTGGAGCAGACGAAGGAGTTTGTCGTCACGCAGGGCGTGTACACCCTGAGTCCCGCCGACCACGCGGGTTTCGACAAGCGTGGGGTGCTAATGATGACCGTTCGCGATCACGGCTGGCGGTTGATCGGCGAGTAGATTCGCATGTCCGGGTTCAGTCCCGGCGGGCGAGTTGCCTGGTGTACGAAAAAAGCCGTCCCGAGGGACGGCTTTTTTCGTGAGGCGGGTTGAAACTGGCTGAGGCGTCGAGATTACAGTTCTTTGGCGTGCGCGGCCAGATACTTGGCGACGCCGTCGGTCGAAGCGGTCATGCCGGCATCGCCCTTCTTCCAGCCGGCAGGGCAGACCTCGCCGTGCTCTTCGGTGAATTGCAGCGCATCAATCATTCGCAGCATTTCGTCGATGTTGCGACCCAGCGGCAGATCATTGACGACCTGGTGGCGCACGACGCCGGTCTTGTCGATCAGGAACGAGCCGCGGAAGGCGATACCGACCGGGGCGAATTCGACGTCATAGGCCTGGCAAATCTCGTGCTTCATGTCGGCGACCAGCGGGTACTTGACCTGGCCGATGCCGCCGTTGTTCACCGGAGTGTTTTTCCAGGCGAGGTGGGTAAAGTGCGAGTCGATGGAGCAACCGACGACTTCGACGTTGCGCTTGGTGAACTCGGCCAGGCGGTGATCGAAGGCGATCAGTTCGGACGGGCAGACGAAGGTGAAATCGAGCGGGTAGAAAAAGAGGACGGCGTACTTGCCCTTGATGTGCTCGGTGAAGGTGAATGCGTCATTGACGGAGTTGTCGCCCATAACGGTGGGCGCGGTGAAATTGGGGGCTTTCTTGCCGACGAGGACTGACATGGGAACTCCTGTTGGTTGGTGGTTGAGGTGAGAAGCTGCAACTATATTGTGACTATTGACTGAAAATCAAGCGGTTGGAAGTTGTTCGAAACCGGCGGAGTATTTGCCCTGACCCAGTTCGACCGCCACATGGTCGACGTCTGCGCCTGGTGGCCCGCGGCGGGCCCAGGCCAGCATTGCGGCCACGTCTTCGGCTGCGCCCGCCACCACCGCCTCGACGCTGCCGTCGCGACGGTTGCGCGTCCAGCCGCCTACACCTAGTTCGTTGGCCTTGGCGACCATACTGCCGCGGTAGTTGACGCCTTGCACCCGGCCAGTGATGAGAAGGTGGCGCACTTCAGTCGCTTCCGTTTCCAGAGCGGCAGATTGTGGGTAGGTGCTCACTTGACCTTCATGCCCGGCTGGGCACCGGAATCGGGAGACAGGAGAAACAGCCCCGCGTTCTTGTCGTCCGGGTCTGAGGCGGCCAGCACCATGCCTTCGCTCATGCCGAATTTCATCTTGCGTGGGGCGAGATTGGCGACCATCACCGTCAGCCGCCCGACCAGTGTCGCCGGGTCGTAAGCTGCCTTGATGCCGGCGAAAACCTGCCGGGTTTCGCCGCCGATGTCGAGCGTTAGCCTGATGAGTTTGTCGGCGCCGTCGACGTGCGCGGCAGCGGCGATACGGGCGATGCGCAGGTCGACCTTGGCGAAGTCGTCAATTGAGATTGAAGGCTCGGCGACCGCGACCGATGCAGGGGGCTTGCCACTAGTGGCCGGCGCTTGCTTTACCTTCTGCTCCTGCTGCACGACATGCTGCTGGTGCTCGGCGTGGCGCTGCTGGGAATGCGGCTCAGGCGTTGGTGCGGACGTGGCGGGCGCCAGCGACTCGCGATTAGCTGCAAGCAGGGCATCGATCTGCTTGCCTTCGATACGCTGCATCAAGTGTTCGTAGGCGTTGATGACGTGCGCCGGCGGCAACAAGTGGCCGGCGTCGGCCCAGTGCAGCGGCGCGATGTTGAGGAATTCCTCGGCTTCCTTGGCGAGATGCGGCAGGATGGGCTTGAGGTAGAGCGTGAGCAGGCGGAATGCATTGATCAGCACCGTGCAGACGTAGTGCAGTAATTCAGCATGCTCAGGATTCTTGGCTAGCACCCAGGGCTGATTCTTGTCGACGTACTGATTGACCTGATCGGCCAGCGCCATGATCTTGCGGATCGCCTTGGCGAAATCGCGCGCTTCATAATGGGCGGCGATTTCATCTGCGGCCTCGATCAAGCCAGGCATGTCGGCGCGGAAGCGGTCAATCAGGTGCTGGTGCTGCAGTTCGCCGCCGAAACGCTTCTGCACAAACCCCGCGGCACGGCTGGCGATGTTGATGTACTTGCCGATCAGGTCGGAGTTGACGCGGTTAAGGAAGTCATCGAGGCTGAGGTCGATGTCCTCCATGCTGCCGTTCAGTTTGGCGGCGAAGTAGTAACGCAGCCATTCGGGATTGAGACCCGCCGCCAGATACGACTCGGCGGTGATGAAGGTGCCGCGCGACTTCGACATTTTCGCGCCGTCGACGGTAAGGAAGCCGTGGGCGAAGACGCTGGTGGGCGTGCGGTAGCCAGCGTGCTCCAGCTCGGCAGGCCAGAACAGCGCGTGAAAATAGAGGATGTCCTTGCCAACAAAGTGATAGAGCTCGGCCTTGGAGTCCCTGGCCCAGTAGTCGTCGAAGTTCAGGTTATGGCGAGCGCACAGGTTCTGGAAGGAACCCATATAGCCGATCGGCGCGTCGAGCCAGACGTAAAAATATTTACCCGGCGCGTCGGGAATTTCAAAGCCGAAGTAAGGCGCGTCGCGCGAGATGTCCCAATCGGTGAGCCTGTTGTCGCCGGGTTCGCCCAGCCATTCCTGCAATTTGTTGATGGCCTCGGGCTGCGCCTTGCAGACTTCGCGCGTGGCGCGACGCAGGAAGGTCTGGCAACGCGGGTCGGATAGTTTGAAGAAGAAATGATCGGACGATTTCAGTTCCGGTGTTGCGCCCGATACGGCGGACAGCGGGTTCTTGAGATCGGTCGGCGCGTAGGCGGCGCCGCAGGCTTCGCAACTATCGCCGTACTGGTCTTTGGCACCACACTTCGGGCACTCGCCCCGGATGTAGCGATCCGGCAGGAACATCTGTTTGATCGGATCGTAAAACTGCTCGATGGCGCGCACCTCGATCAGCCCGGCAGCTTTCAGTTTCTTGAAGATGTCCTCGGCGTAGTGGCGCGTCTCGTCGGAATGGGTCGAATGGTAGTTGTCGAAGGCGACGTGGAAGCCGGCGAAATCGCGGCTGTGCTCGCCATGTACCCGTTTGATTAACTGCTCGGGGGCGATGCCCTCCTTCTCGGCACGCAGCATGATGGGTGTGCCGTGGGTATCGTCGGCGCAGACGTACCAGCATTCGTTGCCACGCATTTTCTGGAAGCGCACCCAGATGTCGGTCTGAATGTATTCGACCAGATGACCAAGGTGGATGGCGCCGTTGGCGTAAGGCAGGGCGGAGGTAACGAGAATCTTGCGCGCGGTCATGGGGAAGTCATGCATCAGGGAATCTTGAAATTCTAACAAACCGCCTCAGCTACATACGGCTTACGTTATAATTTACCAAATTACTCAACTATTTGGAGTTACCCCATGAGCCTCACCGAAGCCCAAGTACAGGCCGCCCTTCAGACCCTAACCGATCCCAATACCGGCAAGGATTACGTTTCGAGCCGCGCCGTCAAGAACATCAAGATCGATGGCGCCAATGTCACGCTCGACATCGAACTGGGCTATCCGGCGCTGAGCCAGCATGAATCAATCCGACTGGCGATGACCGAAAAGCTGAAGGCGGCCGGTGCCGCGGTCGTTACGGTGAACATCAGCCTGAAAGTGGTCGCTCACACAGCGCAAAAGGGCGTGAAACTGGTGGGCGGGGTAAAGAACATCATCGCCGTTGCTTCCGGCAAGGGTGGCGTCGGCAAGTCCACCACGGCGGTTAACCTCGCGCTGGCGCTGGCGGTCGAGGGCGCCAATGTCGGCATTCTCGACGCCGACATCTATGGCCCGTCGCAGCCGCAAATGCTTGGCATCGACGGCCAGCCGGAGTCGCCGGACGGCAAGAAGCTCGAACCAATGCGTGCCCACGGCATCCAGGCCATGTCCATCGGCTTTCTGGTCGACCCCGAGCAACCCATGGTCTGGCGCGGCCCGATGGTGACGCAGGCATTGACCCAACTGCTGGGCGAGACCAACTGGCAGGATCTGGATTACCTCGTGGTCGATATGCCCCCCGGCACCGGCGACATCCAGCTCACCCTGGCACAGCAGGTGCCGGTAACCGGCGCGGTGATCGTCACCACGCCGCAGGATATCGCCTTGCTCGACGCCCGCAAGGGACTCAAAATGTTCGACAAGGTTGGCATCCCGATCCTCGGCATCGTCGAGAACATGAGCATCCATATCTGCTCGAAGTGTGGCGCCGAGGAGCACATCTTCGGCACTGGCGGCGCCGAGCGCATGGGCAAGGACTACGATGTCGAAGTGCTGGGTGAATTGCCGCTCGACATCAAGATTCGCGAGCAGGTCGATGGCGGCTCGCCGTCCGTGGTGGCCGATCCGAATGGCCGCGTGGCCGAGATATACAAGGCTATCGCTCGCCGTGTCGCCGCCAAGATCGCCGAACGGGCCAAGGATCACTCCAGCAAGTTCCCAAGCATCGTGATCCAGAACACCTGAAAAAGTCGGCGCTAGCGGTACGGCAGTGGGTAGTCGCGGCAGTAGTACGTATTGCCGCCTTTTCTGCCCTGATGTAGCATACGGCGTATGACAATCTTCCGGGAGAAGCTGCCATGCGTGTAAATGCCCGTCTTGACGATTCCTACCAGGCCAAGATCGACTACATCGTCGAAGCTCGGCATCTGAGCGTTTCCGATATGGTGCGCGATGCCATCGACCACTACTATGAGGCGGTGAAGGCAGAACAAGTTCGTCGCCTGCACGGGCTCGACGCGATTGTCGGGATGGCCGGTAGCGTGGATGCACCGGTCGATCTGTCGACCAATTACAAGAAGTACATTGGTCAGATCATCGAAGAAAAGTACCCGCAACATGGTCATCGCTGACACCGGATTCTTCTTCGGTCTGGCGGATCGCAACGATTCATGGCACGACCGCTGCGTCGCCGCTTACCGTGCGCTGAACGAAGGGCTGGTTACAACCTGGCCGGTGGTGACCGAGGCGGCGTACCTGATCGCGAAATATCTCGGTGAAAGCTATCGCCAGCGCTTTCTTGAGCAAACATTTGCGGAATCCTTCACGCTCTTCGACATCGGCACGAAGCACGGGACTCGTATTCTGGAACTGTCTCGCCGTTATAGCGACCTGCCCATGGACCTTGCCGACGCTTCGCTGGTCCTACTGGCCGAGCATCTTGGCCACGGGCGTATTCTTTCGACGGATATGCGTGACTTTGGCGCCTATCGGTGGAAAAATCACGCACCTTTCGAAAACCTGCTACCGGCAGAAGAAAAATGAGCATCAAATCGGATAAGTGGATCCGCCGCATGGCGGAACAGTACAAGATCATCGAGCCGTTCTCGCCGGAACTCGTGCGCGAGGTCAACGGCGAGAAGATCGTCTCCTACGGCACATCCAGTTACGGCTACGATATTCGCTGCGCCGATGAGTTCAAGGTATTCACCAACATTAACTCGACCATCGTCGATCCCAAGAACTTCGACCCGAACTCCTTTGTCGAGGTTTCGGGCAAGGGCTACTGCGTCATCCCGCCCAACTCCTTCGCCCTGGCCCGCACCGTCGAATATTTCCGCATCCCGCGCAGCGTGCTCACTGTTTGCCTTGGCAAGAGCACCTACGCCCGCTGCGGCATCATCGTCAATGTCACGCCCTTCGAACCCGAGTGGGAAGGCTATGTCACGCTGGAGTTTTCCAACACCACGCCGCTGCCCGCCAAGATTTATGCCGGCGAGGGCTGCGCCCAAGTGATCTTCTTCGAAGCCGACGAGGTCTGCGAGACTTCCTACCGCGACCGCGGTGGCAAGTACCAAGGCCAGGTCGGCGTTACCCTGCCGAAAATATAAAATGCGCTTCCACTTTCCGGTCATCATCATCGACGAGGACTTCCGCTCCGAGAATGCCTCGGGCCTCGGCATTCGCGCACTGGCCTCGGCGATCGAGAAGGAAGGCATCGAAGTCCTCGCCGTCACCAGTTACGGCGACATGACCTCGTTCGCCCAGCAGCAGAGTCGCGCCTCGGCCTTCATTCTCTCGATCGACGACGAAGAACTGGCCAACGAGGAAGAGCAGACCATCGCCGAGTTGCGCGCCTTCGTCCAGGAACTCCGTTACCGCAACGCCGAGATTCCAATTTTTCTCCACGGCGAGACGCGCACATCGCGCCACATTCCCAACGACGTATTGCGCGAACTGCATGGCTTCATCCATATGTTCGAGGACACGCCGGAATTCATCGCCCGCAATGTCGTGCGCGAGGTCAAGGCCTATCTCGATTCGTTGCCGCCGCCCTTCTTTCGCGCGCTGGTGCACTACGCCGCCGACGGTTCCTACTCATGGCATTGCCCCGGTCATTCGGGCGGCGTCGCCTTCCTCAAGAGCCCGGTCGGCCAGATGTTCCACCAGTTTTTCGGCGAGAACATGCTGCGCGCCGACGTCTGCAACGCCGTCGAGGAACTTGGCCAACTGCTCGACCATACCGGCCCGGTGGCCGCCTCAGAGCGCAACGCCGCGCGCATCTTCAACGCCGACCACCTGTACTTCGTCACCAACGGCACCTCGACCTCGAACAAGATCGTCTGGCATTCCACGGTGGCGCCGGGCGACATCGTCGTGGTTGATCGCAACTGCCACAAATCGATTCTTCACGCCATTATCATGACCGGTGCCATTCCGGTTTTCCTGATGCCGACACGCAACAACTTCGGCATCATCGGCCCGATTCCGAAGAGTGAGTTTTCCTGGGAAAATATCAAGCGGCGAATTGACGCTAACCCGTTCATCATTAACAAGACCGCCAAGCCGCGCGTGCTGACCATCACCCAGAGCACTTACGACGGCGTACTTTACAACGTCGAGGAAATCAAGGAGTTGCTCGACGGCAAGATTGACACCTTGCACTTCGACGAAGCCTGGCTGCCGCACGCCGCTTTCCACGATTTCTACGGCGACTACCACGCCATCGGCGCCGATCGGCCGCGCTGCGAAGAATCAATGGTGTTTTCGACGCAATCGACGCACAAACTGCTGGCCGGCCTCAGCCAAGCCTCGCAGATCCTGGTGCAGGATGCCGTTAACAACAAGCTCGACCGCGATGTTTTCAACGAGGCTTACCTGATGCACACCTCGACCTCGCCGCAATACGCCATTATCGCCTCCTGCGACGTGGCGGCGGCGATGATGGAAGAACCGGGCGGCCCGGCATTGGTGGAAGAATCCATCGGCGAGGCGCTGGAGTTCCGCCGCGCCATGCGCAAGGTGGACGAGGAGTGGGGCGTCGACTGGTGGTTCAAGGTGTGGGGACCGGACGATCTCTCGGAAGAAGGCATCGAGGAACGCGCCGCCTGGATGTTAAAGCCGGGCGATCGCTGGCACGGCTTCGGCAAACTGGCCGAGGGCTTCAACCTGCTTGACCCGATCAAGGCCACCGTGATCACGCCGGGCCTCGACGTCGACGGCGACTTCGCCGACTGGGGCATTCCCGCCGGCGTGCTGACCAAGTATCTGGCCGAACACGGTGTCATCGTCGAGAAGACTGGCCTCTACTCCTTCTTCATCATGTTTACCATCGGCATCACCAAGGGCCGCTGGAACACCATGGTGACCGAACTGCAACAGTTCAAGGACGACTTCGACAAGAACCAGCAGCTTTGGCGTGCCATGCCGGACTTCGTGGCGAAGTTTCCCCGCTACGAGCGCATCGGGCTGAGGGACTTGTGCCAACAGATACACGACGTTTATAAGTCCAAGGACGTCGCCCGCCTCACCACCGAAATGTATCTCTCGGACATGGTGCCGGCGATGCGCCCGGCCGATGCCTTTGCCCGCATGGCCCACCGCGAGATCGATCGTGTGCCGATCGACGAGTTGGAAGGCCGTATTACCAGCGTGCTGCTGACGCCCTACCCGCCGGGCATTCCACTATTGATTCCGGGCGAGTGCTTCAACGCCACTATCGTGCGCTATCTACAATTCGCCCGCGAGTTCAATGCTGGATTTCCCGGCTTCGAGACCGACATCCATGGCCTCGTCAAGGAATCCGCCAGCGCTTATTACGTAGACTGCGTAAGGTAGTTCCCCTGAAAATCAGGGCGTTTCCGACGCCGGCAGGCGTTGATAGCGGACGAAAGAATAGGCGGCATTGCCCGCCTCGGCACTAGCGGGGTACTGTTCGCGCGAGACTTCGCACCAGGTGGCGCGGTCTAGCGCAGGGAAATGGGCGTCGCCATCGAATTCCGCATCGATCTCGGTGAGTTCCAGTCGGGTGGCGAACGGCAGCGCCAGCGCATAAATCTGAGCACCGCCGATAACGAAGACAACCTCCTCGTTACCATTGCCAACATCATCAG
>JAIFMO010000079.1 GCA_020048435.1 Sulfuritalea sp. | reverse complement strand
AGGGCACCAGAAATTCACGCCGAGTTTGACGGCAAGTTGTGCGTTGAGTGCTCAGGAATTCTTCCGGCCGAACGCCTCGCCATGGGGCGTGTGCGATGCACAAGCTGTCAGACGAGACGGGAAGTGAAATCGAAGTCCTCTCGCTCATTTGCGTTTCCACTGGATCGGAAAATAGCATGCTTCCACAAGTTAACAATTTCCCAATTGTTTGCGTAGGGGGCTCAGCCGGGGGGCTTGATGCCTATATTCGGCTTCTTCAAAACTTGCCACCAAACCCAGGTGTGGCAATCGTTATCGTTAACCACATCACCAGCATGCCCACCCAACTGCATGAGGTGCTTCCCCGATTCACCACCATGCCGGTCGACCTAATCACTGAAGCGTTGCTGGTCGAGCCGAATCACGTGTACGTCATCCCTGCCAATCGGGACTTGCACGTCGAACAAGGTAAGTTTCATCTGGTGTCGATATCAAAGCCGCGTGGCTGGCCCGATGTCATTACGGTATTTTTGCGATCAATAACCGACTGCTGGAACGGACAACTGATCGCCGTGATTGTCTCTGGGTATGACGGTGATGGCGCAGCAGCACTCTGCGGCATTAAAGACGTTGGCGGCATCACCATCGCCCAGAAACTGGAGACTGCAAAGGAGCCAGAAATGCCAGAGAGCGCCATTGCAACCGGGTGTATTGACTTTATCTTGTCGCCACAAGAAATCGCTCGAGAAATTGTGCGAATTGCATCGTCCGATGAAAAATGATCCCAACCCAAGGCCGGGATTTACGTCGATACCGTGCAGAACCGGCGGGGAAAGTCGGTAGAGAGGTACGCTGAGTCAGGCCGTGGTCCTGTCAAATAGGCTGAACTTGGATTTACGTGTGGCAGCGCACCGAATTTTGGCAAGAATTTCAGCAGCATGATTGCTCTTGCAACATATCTCATTGAGATGCTTGCAGCCTCGTATTTCACACTACAACAAATAGGAATAACCATGAGCTCAATCACCCGCCCCCTGATCGCGATGCTCGCGACGATTGCCACTTTTTCGCTTGCAACAGAGGCTGTAGCTCAATATGTCGGCCCATCGAGTAATCCAAGCTACAAGTCAGTTAGTGATGTTCTCAAGAATCCCGTCGACGATATGGAAGTAGACCTTGAAGGCACGCTCTCAAGAAGAATCGGCAAGAACAAATACATGTTCTCGGATGGAACTGCGGAAATTCGTGTTGAAATTGATTCAAAGCACTTTCCTGCAACTACCCTGATCAGCGAAAAAACTCGAGTCAGGTTACATGGCGATATTGAAAAGGACTTCATGGAAAGTCCAGAAATCGACGTCAAACTGGTAACGGTGATCAACTGAGTCGTTGCCGACCTTGGGCTTGCGCCGGGCTAGGCTAATTCGCTGTTGACCGTCAGGTACCTGCCGCTTCCTGCAACACGGCTATTCTGGAACTGACCGGCAAGCTTGATACGGCGCCCGCACCGGCATTCGATGCACGCTTTTTTTCGATAATCGACTGTTGGGGGCGTCGAAGTCATCGACCTTCGCACCATTTCTGCACCTCGTAGCGGGAAATCTTGATGTCGGGCGACCAGAAATCCTGTCGCAACCCGGCTTTTTGCTTGAGATGAGCCATGAACAGTCGTGGTTCCGGCAGGCTTTCCCAAACTTGGGGCAGGAAGGTGCCGCGATGCAGTCCATATTCCAGAATCACACCATCGATGTGCGGGCGTAATTGCCGCAGGGCGTCGGCCTCGTCGGTGAACGACATCGGTACGGCAGGCGTCAGCAGAGACACCTCGACGCGCGTGCCGGCGAATTCTTCTTCGTCCAGAGGAGCGAAACGGGGGTCGCGGAAGGCCGCTGCCCTAGCGTTGGCACGCACATCTTCTTCAAGCGGCCGCCATGCTTCAAGCGAGCCGATGCAACCGCGCAACTGTCCATGTTGCGTCAGCGTGACAAACGTGGCGCCGGGCCGGGCGAGGGCGGCGTGGGCTGTTTCCGGATTTGGCAGCAGGTCGAATTCGGCGCCGATGGTATTGCGGGCCCGTGTCAGCAGGGCGTTGCCAAGTTCAGTGTCCATGTTTGGCCTCCGCCAAAACAAAAGCGGCATAGCCGACGACGCGCGATTTGTCGCCAGCCGTATCGCCCGAATTGCGCAGATCGAGCAGACTGGGGACGAGCCCTCTGTGGCGGGCAACCTCGATCAGGCCGTTGATGGGCAGGGCGCCGCAGGCCTGCTCGAATTTGGTCAAGGGCTCCAGTTGCAGGATGTTCTCGCAGGTGGCGCTATCCAGCCGCCGAGCCTCGCCGTAGGGGTGGTAATGAGACAGGTCGGAACTGATCACGATCAGGGTTTCATCCTCGCCCCACAGTAGGTCGATGACTTCGGCCACCTCATGGGCCGTCGCCTCGCCGACGACAAAGGGCGCCAGGCTGAAGTCGTCGAGCACCCCCTGCAGGAAGGGCAATTGCACTTCCAGCGAATGTTCTGCCGCATGCGCCAAGCCATTGATGCTGACTTGCGGCAGCGCTAGCGCGTCCCGCATGGCGGTGGTGTCCAGTCGCACCGTGCCCAGGGGTGTGGCAAAGGCATCGGCATCGGGCAGGGCCAGGCCGCGCAGCGACACGCGGTGCGCCGGGCCAAAAAGTACCACGCGGCGAATGAGCTTGCGCAGCGGCGCCAGCAGGGCATAGGCGGAAGCGGCGATGGGCCCGGAGTAGATATGGCCGGCGTGGGGGACGATCAGCGCCTTGGGCCGGATGGCGGACGCGGGCGAACGCGCCTCGCTCAGCAGTGTGGCGATTTCGCTGGCAAGCAAATCCGGTTCGCCGGTGTAGAACATGCCGGCCACGGCGGGCGGGCGGGTGCGGGTTTGTGCGTGCATGAGACTCTCCCATCAGGACAGGAATAACAGCCCGCCACCCAGTCCGGCGGCGATGGCCAGCATGCCGGGCAGGACGCGACGGGCCAGTGCCATGCCGCCGATCATGATCACCAGGCCGGTCTTGAAGACCAGGTTGGAGAGCACCGCCAGTGAAATGGCGATCACCGTCTGCTCGGCGGCAAGTTTTTCGAGATTGAACAGGCGCAGGCTCGACAGCGTGATGGCATCGACATCGGTGAGGCCCGAAGCCAGCGCAACGAGATAAAGCCCCTTGTTGCCAGCAACGTCCTGCAGGAACGCCGAGAGAAAGAGAACCAGAGCATAGATCAGGCCGAAGGTCAGCGCCGTGCGGATTTCTGTCGGGTTCTTGACTTCCGGCATGGGTAGATCGCCTTGCGCGCCCAGGTGGCGCCAGCCATAGAGCGTGACGACGAGGCCACCGGCCACGCCGCTGCCGAGCACGAGGGACAGGGGGAGCATCAACGACGGCGCAACGGCTGCCGAGACCAGCCATAGGCGCAGCATCACCACCAGGTTGGCCAGCAGGATCACGAGGGTGGCGGTGCGCACCAAGTCGTCGCGTTCCCGCGCATGTCGGGCGAAAAGCATGGTCGTGGCAGTGCTGGAGGCGAAGCCGCCGAGGATGCCGATCAGCGGTGCGCCGTGGCGGCCGCCAGCAATGCGCAGGGCTGCGTAGCCTGCCAGCGACACGCCGGAGATCAGCACCACCATCCACCAGACCTGATGCGGATTCAGCGAGGCGTAGGGGCCGAAGTTGCGGTTCGGCAGGATGGGCAGGATGATGAATGACAGCACCGCGAATTGCAGGATGGAAATGAGGTCGCGGTGGGTGAGGCTGGCGCTGATGCCGTGCAATTGAGCCTTGAAGTAGAGCAGCACGGTGGTGGCGATGGCCAGCATGACGGCCAGTTCGGCATAGCCGTACCAGATGGCGGCGCCCAGGCCGTAACAGACCATGGCGGCCACCACCGACGTGGTGCCCGGATCGCCGTCGTCGTGCGGGTCGATATTGACGGCGGCGATCATCATGCCGCCGATTACCAGCAGCCCCATGGCCAGAATCCAGCCGCTGCCTGCTTTCGTCGCCACCAGCGCCGACAGCGCCCCCAGCATGCCCACCAGGGCAAAGGTACGCAACCCCGCCTTCGCATCGGCGCGGCGTTCGCGCTCCATGCCGATCAGCAAACCGATCGCCAAACTGGTGGCGAAGGCTTGCACCTGTTCCGGCGTGGTTTGCTCGAAGGGTGTCATGACTACGGCATCTACCTCACTTGATCCGACCTTGCTTGCTAGCCTCGTTTCATTGTAGTCCTTACAATGGCGGCATGTCTTATTTCGCACTGGTTCCGGCCGCAGGCTCCGGCTTCCGCATGGGGGGCAGTCTGCCCAAACAGTATCTGCCACTGGCGGGACGGCCATTGATTTATCACGCGCTGGCGGCCCTAGCTGCCGTTCCCGCCATCGAGCGGGTTTTCGTGGTGCTGGCGCCCGATGACAACGAATGGGCACGCCACGACTGGACACCGCTGTCCGGGCGTATCGAGGTGCTGCGTTGCGGCGGCGAGACGCGCGCCGCCTCGGTCACCAACGGCCTGCGGGCCATGCGGCAAATGAGTGTCGCCGTCGGCCCGGAGGACTGGCTGCTGGTACACGACGCGGCGCGTGCCTGCCTGACCGCCGATCATGTGACGGTGCTGATCCGCGCGGTTGGCGACGATCCGGTTGGCGGTATTCTTGCCGTGCCGTTGGCCGATACTCTGAAACAAGGCGGGGACGCGACGGACGGCAATGCGCGCATCGTTGCCACGATCCCGCGCGAACGACTCTGGCAGGCGCAGACGCCGCAGATGTTCCGCCACGGCATGCTGCTCGGTGCGCTTGAGTTTGCGCCGGCGGTCACCGATGAAGCCAGCGCTATCGAAGCACTCGGTCTCACCCCGAAGCTGGTGGCCTCCGATATGACCAATTTCAAGGTGACGTATCCACTCGATCTGCAATTGGCCGAGTTGATCCTGCGCCAGCGGGAGAAAGAAGCATGATGCCGGATATGAGGGTAGGGCAGGGCTTCGACGTCCATGCGCTGGTCGCCGGGCGGCGCTGCATCATCGGCGGCGTCGATATTCCCCATGACCGGGGTCTGCTCGGCCATTCGGATGCCGACGTGCTGCTGCACGCGATTACCGATGCGCTGCTGGGCGCAGCCGGTCTGGGCGATATCGGCCGACTGTTTCCGGACACGGACGCGCGGTGGGCCGGCGTCGATAGTCGCGTGCTGCTGCGCGGCGCGGCGGCGCAGGTGGCGGCCGCGGGGTGGCGTGTCGTCAATGTCGATGCCACGGTGATCTGCCAGGCGCCGAAAATATCGCCGCACGCCGCGGCGATGTGCGCGAATATTGCGGCCGATCTCAGTATCGATGCCGGCCGGGTCAATATCAAGGGCAAGACCACCGAACAACTCGGCTTCACCGGGCGCCGCGAGGGTATCGCGGCCCAGGCCGTGGCCCTGTTAATGCAGGATGGACGCTAATGCGGTACGAAACTCGCAAGCGTTGGTTGCTCCGCTAGAATCCCCCCTTTTGCCAATCTGGAGATCATGCCGTGGCGCTCAAATTGTTCCGTCCCCGCGAGACCACGCCGCGCCTCGAACGTCTGCGTGGTCTCTCGCTCTTCGTCGATCTGACGCCGGCCGAACTGGCCATCGTCGATGCTCAGTTACACGAGCGCGAGTACATCAAGGGCGAAGTCATTTTCGACGAGGGCGAGGACGGGCAGGGCATCTACTTCGTGCTCGAAGGCGCGGTGTCGATCACCCGCAAGGCGCCGAACGGCATCGACCGCTTCAAGATCGTCGACCTCGGTGTCGGCGCCGTCTTTGGCGATATTGCCCTGCTCGATAATGCCCCCCGCGTTGGCCAGGCCGTGGCGGCGGGCGATTGCGTCCTTGCCGTATTTTTCCGGGGTGACTTCATGGGGCTGCTCGATACTCACGCCCGCATCGCCTCGAAAATATCATTGCAAATGGCGCGAGCCATGGCCCGCCGGCTGCGCGATGCGCGCGAGTCGACCGTCGTTTCCGCTGAAAGCGACCAGCACCTGTGAGCACTTCTACCCACAACCAGTCGGGCCCGGTGGTCTGGGCCGCGATCATCACCGGCACCTGCCTGCTGTTGTTTCTGTTGCAGAAGGTGTTGTGGCTGGTCGTTCCCTTTCTGCTGGCCCTGATTCTTTATTACCTGCTGATGCCCGTGTCGAAATGGCTGGAATATCGCGGCACAAGCCGCGACACTGCGGCAGCAATCGTGATGTCCGGCTTTCTTGCCGTCGTGGCGGCGGCGGTAGCCTGGATCTTGCCGAATTTCGCGGCCTGGCTTGCCCAGGGTGGGGCATCGGTCGATCGCTATGTGCATGGCGGTATTGCCCTGCTCGAACGCTCGTTGCAGGCAATCGAGTCAAAATGGGCCCTGCTCGCCAATGCGCACCTGACCGATGCGGTGGTCAGCCGTTTCGCCGGCACCGGCGCCAATATCGCCGAGCACATCGAGCCGGTCGCCATGGGCATCGCGGCGTGGGCGCCCTCGCTGATGCTGGCGCCGTTCCTTGCCTTCTTCTTCCTGCGCGATGGCCGTCGCTTCAAGCACTTTCTCGGCAATGCGGTGCCCAATGCCTTCTTCGAAAAAACACTCTATCTGCTGCACGAGGTCGACCAAACCGCCCGCGCCTATTTTCAGGGGCTGATCAAACTCACGGTGCTCGATACGCTGACGCTGGCCGCGGGGCTCTGGCTGCTCGGTGTGCCAGGGGCGCTGACGCTCGGTTTCATCTGCGCGGTGCTGGCCTGGATTCCCTATGTTGGCTCGATTGCCGGCGGCCTGCTGGTGGTGCTGGTGGTTGCCACCGATTTCGCCGATGCGCCGTCGATGGCTTACTGGGCGGTCGCGCTCTTTATTCTCGTGCGACTACTCGACGATTTTCTCTACATGCCCTTGACGGTGGGGAAGAGCCTGCACATGCACCCGCTGGTCACCGTGCTGATGATCTTCGCCGGCGGCGCGGTTGCCGGCGTGCCGGGGCTGATGATGGTATTGCCGGTGCTCGGCGTGGTCATGGTCATCGGCGCCACGATAGGCGAGATCGTCACCGATCCGCGCCTGATGGCGCGTCACCGTCATGCCAAAAAACTTCACCGGCAGCAGGCCTGCGCCGACCTTGCGATTTAACGATCCGGCGACCTGATCAGTCGGCCTGATTGCGCATGAATTCGGCGAGGTCGGTCAACGCCTTGTCGAGTTTGTCGCGGAGTATCTCGTTGGCAATGCATTCCGTCATCGCCTGGCGCATGCAAAGCATCCACTGCTTGGCCTCTTCCCCGCCGATGGCGAAGGGCAGGTGGCGGCCGCGCAGGCGCGGATGGCCGAATTTTTCGACATAAAGTTGAGGGCCGCCCAGCCAGCCGGTGAGGTACAAATACAGTTTGTCCTCGGAAGTGGATAGGTCGGCCGGGTGCAGTTTGCGGATGCCGTAGGCTTCCGGCAGCGTATCCATCAGTTCGTAGAATCGCTTCACCAGCGCGCGCACCGTAGGTTCACCGCCCATCAGGGCGTAGGGCGTGGTGGGATCTTTGACGTTCGGCGGTTCGTTTGGCGGTAGGTTCATGGGGCGGTTAGCGCGAGCCATTTCAGTAAAGTGTCAAACAGTACATCGGGATCGACCGGCTTGCCGATATGGTCGTTCATGCCGGCATCGAGACAGGTCTGGCGATCTTCGTCGAAGGCATTGGCGGTCATGGCGAGGATGGGCGTTGAGGCATATCCTGGCAGTTTCCGGATTGCCCGCGTGGCATCGACGCCATTGAGATCGGGCATCTGCATATCCATCAGGATCAGGTTGTAATCGGTGCGACTGGCCATAGCCACCGCCCTAGCGCCGTCATCCGCTACATCCACGTTGAGGCCAATATCCTCCAGCAAACCGCGGGTGACTTCCTGGTTGATGGGCTCGTCTTCGGCCAGCAAAATGCGCGTCCCGGCATACAGCGCCTGCAAGCGTGCTTCCGCCGTATTGCCCGAAAAAGTCGGCGCTAGCGGTACGGCATCCGTCGTTTTTCCCAGCCGGGCAGTGAACCAGAACGTGCTGCCCTGGCCGACCGCGCTCTCGACGCCGATTTCTCCGCCCATCATCCGGGCCAGCCGCTTGCTGATGGCCAGACCCAGTCCGGTGCCGCCATACCTGCGGGTCATCGAGTCGTCGGCCTGCTCGAAGGCGATGAACAGGCGTTGTTGATCTTCGGCTCTGATGCCGATACCGGTATCCCGCAGGTCGAAACGCAGCAATGCATCGGCTGCGCTTTCTTCAGCCAGGCGGATGCGCAAGGTGATCGAGCCCTGCTCGGTAAATTTGACGGCGTTGCTGGTGAGATTGATGAGTATCTGGCCCAGACGCAGGGGGTCGCCCACGAATGCCTGGCGGGCGACGTCCGGCGACATATCCACCCGCAACTTGAGTTGTTTGGCCATCGCCTTGTGGCCGATCAGGCTCAAGAGATTATCCAGGACTTGACCGAGTTTGAAAGGCGTCTGTTCGAGGGTCAGCCGTTCGGCCTCGATCTTGGAGATATCGAGAACGTCGTTGATTACATGGAGCAGATGCTGCGAGGCCTGGTCCGCCTTGAGCAGGTAATCACGTAACTTGGGATCGGTCGACTTGCGCAGGGCAAGGCCGGTCATACCCATGATGCCGTTTAACGGCGTGCGTAGTTCGTGGCTCATGTTGGCGAGGAAGGTGCTCTTGGCTCGACTGGCGGCTTCGGCGGCGTCCTTGGCGATGGAAAGGGCGGCGGTGCGCTCATTGACCAGCGCTTCCAGATGGTGCCGATGCTGTTCCAGTTCCAGTTCAGTCCGTTTGCGTTCGGTAATGTCGGTATGGATGCCGATCATCCGGCTTGCCCGCTTCCCGGCATCCCACGCCACGACCTTGCCGACGGATTCAATCCACTTCCAGTCACCAGATTGCGTCTGGCGGCGGTACGCCATCATGGTGGGCCCGCCGTTATCGATGCAGGCCTGGAAGGCCTTGCCGACAGCGTCTCGATCTTCTGGATGGACATGCGCCAGCCAGTTTGCCACATCGCTCTCAAACTCATTCGGCGCATAGCCGATCATGCGGGGGTATTCCGGGCTGACGCGCACCTTGCCGGTGCCCAGGTCGACATCGAACCAGCTTTGGTTGGCGGCGCCAAGAGCCAGGCGCAGCCGTTCTTCACTTTCGCGCAACGACGCTTCCGCCTGCTTGTACTCGGTGATGTCGCGGGCGATACCGTAGAGGCCGATGACCTCCTTGTGGTCATTCTTGATCGGATACTTGCGGTTGTCTACCCAACCTTTTCTGCCTTCCTTGGTGAGGTACTCCTGAATTTCATGAGCAACGGTAATACCGGCGAAGACCTGCTTTTCAAGGCGATAGTAAATGTCGGCGAATTCCTCGGGAAAAACATCGTAGTCGGTCTGGCCGAGCAGGTCGGTCCAATGTTCGGCGGGTGAACAGAGCGCCACCAGGGTCTGGCTCGCCCCGGTGAACACATGGTTGCGATCCTTGAAAAAGATGTAGTCGTCAGTGTTTTCCATCATGGCCGTGAAATTGACCATCACGCAGGCGTCGGACATCGTCCGTTTCAGGCTTTTCGCATCCTGCAACAGCAGATCGAGTTCGACGCCGTCCGAGCCCGTCTCTTTACGATAATGTCCCCTGATGCAACGGATACGGCCGTTGGCCTGCCTGATCCGGACATTGAATACGCCAGAATCGCCAGAATTCGCGGGAGAAAAAAGCACGTCGGCGATGTCGGCGTCGTGGGGATGAATCCGGTTTTTCAGGGAGACCCGGCCGCTCAGGAAGTCGTCCGGCGAAAAGCCGAGCAAGGTTTCGATGCTGTCGGTGATCGATAAAACAGGCCGGCAACCCGCCATTGCCAAGCGAACCCTGGCTTCAATCACTGCATTGCTGTCTGTTGTTTTCATGGCCAAACCCGCAGAACATATTACTACACGAGTGCGGTTTGGCGCTTGCTTGAGGTAAAAAGCTGGTGGGCGGATTTGTTCAATCGGCCAGGACTGTAATGCGGGCAAGCAGGCCCGTTGCGCCATCTTCGCGCGGCAGCAGGTCGAGGCGGCCACCGTGGGCCAACGCGACGCGCTCGACGATGGCCAGGCCCAGCCCCGCGCCGACGGCGTTACTGCGGGCGGCTTCGAGCCGGGTGAAGGGCAGTTTCAATCGCTCGGTTTCGGCGGCGGGAATGCCGGGGCCGCGGTCGCGTACGTCGAGGTGAATTTCCTTGCCCGTGCGGTTTAACGCCAGTTCGATGGGCTGATCGGCGCCGGCGTGACGCAGGGCGTTATCGATCAGATTGGCGATGGCGCGGCGCAGGGCCTTGGGGCGTACCTTCAGGCTTTCCGCCGAAAAAGTCGGCGCTAGCGACACGGCAAAACCGCGGCGACGATACTGTTCCGCCAGTTCGGCGAGCAGGGCGGCCAGATCGGTGTCCGCCAGAGCTTCGCCGCCATCGCTTTGCTGGTTGGTTCGGGCGAAATCGAGAAACTGGCCGATGGTGCGGTCCATCTCCTCGACGTCGGCCGCCATGCCGTCGCGCGTGGCTTCGTCGGCGGCGGTCATCTCGATTTCCATGCGCAGGCGGGTCAGCGGCGTGCGCAGGTCGTGCGAAATGCCGGCGAGGATCAGTGCGCGGTCGTCGTCAAGGCGGGCGAGGTCGCTGTTCATGCGGTTGAAGGCGATGGCCAGGGTCTCGATTTCCTCCGGGCCATGCTCGTCCACCGGGGCCGGTCGGCGTCCCCGGCCAATCTCGGCGGCGGCGCGCTCAAGGGCCTTCAGCGGCCGGGTCACGCGGAACATGATCAACCACGCCCCGATCAGCGACAGCATTATGGCGGCGATGCCCCAGCCGATCCATTGCGCCGGAAAGATGCGCTCGATCCGTTCGATCGGCAGCGCGATCCAGTAATCGTCGTCGGCGATGCTGAAGGAAGCAAACAGCGATCGTTCCTTGTTGAGTTCCAGGGTGATGCGGGTGTCCGGCCCGAGGCGTTCTTGCAGCAGTTCTTCGACCCGGCGAAGGAAGGCGTGTTCCGGTAGCGGCGCGACGCGATCATCGCTTTCGGCGGGATATATCCGGATGCCTTCGCGGTCGGATAGCTCGCGCAACAGATCGCGGCGGGCCTCGGCACGGGCCGAGACCAGCGAGGTGCGGGTGAGATTGACCACGCTGGCGACCATCTGCGAAATCTGGCGGGCGCGCGGTTCGCGCTCGTAGGTCAAGAAAATGGCGAACCACGCCAACACCGACAGCAACATCAGTGCCGCGATCAACAGAAAAGTGCGGGCGAGCAAAGTCTTCGGGACGAACCGCGGGACGAACCTCATCCGTGCTTCTGGCCATCGGGAATGAAGACGTAGCCGAAGCCCCAGACGGTCTGGAGGTAACGCGGCTTGGCCGGGTCGTCCTCGACCATTTTGCGCAGGCGCGAGACTTGCACGTCGATGGCGCGGTCGAAGACTTCATACTCGCGGCCGCGGGCGAGTTCCATCAATTTGTCGCGGGAGAGCGGCTGGCGCGGATGTTCGACCAGCACCTTGAGCAGGGCGAATTCGCCCGTCGTCAGCGCGACGCCATTGCCATCGCGGACCAGTTCGCGCGTGGCGAGATTCACCTCGACACTGCCGAAGCGGATGGTTCCCTCGGCGGCGGCGGGTGCCCCCGGTGGTGGTGGCGCGGCGCGGCGGCGCAGCACGGCGCCGATGCGGGCAACCAGTTCGCGCGGGTTGAAGGGTTTGCCGAGGTAGTCGTCGGCGCCCAGTTCGAGACCGATGATACGGTCGACGTCCTCGCCCTTGGCGGTGAGCATGATGATCGCGACCTCGTTTTGGGCGGCGCGCAGGCGGCGACAGATGGCCAGCCCGTCTTCACCGGGCAGCATCAGGTCGAGCACGATGAGGTCGTAGAGTTCGCGGTCGAGAGCGCGATTCATGGCCGTCGCGTCCGGTACGGCCTTGACGGTAAAGCCCTGGTCGGCAAGGTAGCGTTCGAGCAACTGGCGCAGGCGGATGTCGTCATCGACGACAAGGATTTTTTCGTTCATGACGGCAATCGTAGTCGTAACAGGGCGCGAGCGAAAGAGCGGCTTACAAAAGCTTACACACGCGCTGCGACAGGCCGCATGCCATTCACTAGAATGACGGCATGGAACAGGGCACAAAACGGGACACGAAAATCAATGGCAAATTCAGCGGTGGCCGGGTGAGCGGCGTGCTGTTCGTGTCGGTGTTGCTGGCGTTGTCGCTCGGTTCTGCTAGCGCCGTGTTGGCGCAGGTGCGGTCAGACATGCGTCAGCCCGGCGGTGGCATGAGCGAGGGTGCCCTGTCTGGTCTTCCGGACGGGGCTCACCCCGGCTCGCACATGCACATGCGGGCGTTGCGCGAGGAACTGCGGCGAGGCGATTCTGTCCGTGAAGAGGGTCGCCAGGATCGTGGCGGCGACGTGTCGAATCGTTGCGGCGGTCCCTGCCGGATGAGTTCCGAAGAACGCCAACAGTTGCGGCGCGACATCCACGAAGCGGGGCGCGACATCTACCCGCATGGCCCGCGGCGCGGTGGACCGCCGCGCGCCCTCAACGATCAAGGCGAGCGTTGAGCGTCTCGGGCAGGAATAGCAGTCCGACCACCGCGGCCATGCCCAGCAGCGCCACCGGATACCACAGTCCGGCCAGCGCGCTGCCAGCCTGCACCGACAAGAGCGTGACAAAGAACGGCGACAGGCCGCCGATCCAGCCCGCGCTGAGGTTGTGGGGCAGGGCGACGGCCGAATAGCGGGTGCGGGCCGGAAACAGTTCGGCCAGCGTGGCCGTCTGCGGGCCGGTGATGGCGGCCACGGCGATGACGGGAATCAGCAACAGCAGGATCAGCATCGTGCGGTCGATTTGCGCGGGGTCGGCCTTCTCGGGCCAGCCGGCAGCGATCAGGGCGCGCTCGATGGCTACCGCATCGAAGCCCGCCACGTTGAAGTCTATTGCCGTGCCGCTACCGCCGACTTTTATGGAGACGGCCGCATCGGCGCTCAGCGTGTAATTCACGCCCTTGCGGGCGAACAATTCCTGAATCTTCTCGCAGTCGCTGACGGCCTTGCCAAAGGGCGAGTAGCCGCAAGCGTGGCCGCGCACCTCCACCCGCACCTCGCGCTGAAAGCGTTCCAGCGCCGGGTTGCCGAAGTGCAGCAGACCGCTGAAGACGGGCAGCAGGCTGACGAAGCCGATCAGCAGCCCCGCCAGCAGCACCGGCCGGCGGCCGATGCGGTCGGACAGCCAGCCGCAGAAGATGGTCAGTGGAAAAAGGGCGAGGGTGGCGACCATGACGATGGCCCCGGCGTCTTTTGGATCGAGCTTGACCACGTTCTTGAGAAAAACCGTCGAATAGACCTGCGAGGAAAAGAACAGCAGCGAGCCGCCGGCCGAGATGCAGAAGAACAGCAGCGCCATGCGGCCCAGCGTGTGGCGGTCGCGGAAGCAGTCGGCCAGCGGCGTGCGGGCGACACCGTTTTTTTCGCGTAACTGGGCGAAAACGGGCGATTCGTGCAACGCCAGCCGACTTTTCAGCGAGACGGCCAGCAGCAGGATTGAAAGCAGGAAAGGCACGCGCCAGCCCCAGTCGCGGAATTCGGCATCCGACAGCCAGGTTTGCAGCAGCAACACCTGAAAGGTCGAGGCCATGATGCCCAGCGGCCCCATCAGTTGCAACACGCTGGTGTAGATGCCGCGCCGGTTCGCCGGAGCGTGTTCGGTGAGATAGACCACCGCGCCGCCGATTTCGCCGCCCATGGCCATACCCTGCAACAGGCGCAGCGCCAGCAGCAGCGCCGGTGCCAGCAGGCCAACCTGGGCATAGGTGGGCAAGAGGCCGACACCAAAGGTGGCGATGCCCATCAAGACGATGGTGGCGATGAAAACCCGGCGGCGCCCGATGCGGTCGCCCAGCGAGCCGAAGATGGCCGCGCCGAGGGGGCGCACCACCATGCCGACGCCAAAGGTGGCGAGGCTGGCGAGCAGCCCGGCCACGGGATTTTCCGGCGGGAAGAACAGCGCACCGAAGTAGCTGGCCAGCGCGGCAAAGGTGAGAAAGTCGTACCACTCAAGAAAGGTGCCGAAGCAGGCGGCAATGGCAACTTTGGTCTGGACGGCGGTGGCGGTGGGCGCGGCGCTGTGCGCGGGCGAGGATGTAGGCGTATTCATGGGCCGGCATTATGGCCCCCATGCCGGCAATATGCTCAATCGTAAATCGCCTGCCGCGATGGCGTTATGATGCCGCCCGATGTCCGCCAGCCTGCCTACTTTTCGTCTGATCCTTGCGCCCATGGAAGGCTTGGCCGACGATATCCTGCGCGACGTCCTGACGCGAGCCGGTGGCTACGATTGGTGCGTCACCGAATTCATCCGTGTCAGTTCGACGGTGTTGCCGCATTCCGCCTTTATCCGCGTCAGTCCCGAACTCAATCGATCTTCCCGCACACGAGCCGGAACACCGGTGCGGATACAGTTACTTGGCTCCGATCCCGATTTGCTGGCGGCTAACGCGGCGCAGGTTGCGCAGCTTGCCCCTGCCGGCATCGATCTCAATTTTGGTTGTCCCACGCCGCTGATCAACCGCAATCGGGGTGGTGCCGCCTTGCTGGACGAACCGGAGTTGCTGCACCGGATCGTACGGGCGGTTCGCGCCGCCGTTCCCGCCGCCATTCCCGTGACGGCCAAGATGCGGCTCGGGATCGACGATACCGCGCGGGCGCTGGATTGTGCGCGGGCCCTGGAGGCTGGCGGTATTCAGGAACTGGTCGTGCATGCGCGGACGAAGCAAGATGGCTACCGTCCGCCCGCGCGCTGGGAATGGATCGCGCTGATCCGGGATTCGATACGCATCCCCGTCATTGCCAATGGCGAGGTGTGGACCGTGGCCGACTATCGCGCCATGCGGTCCGTGACCGGTTGTGCCGATGCGATGCTCGGCCGTGGCGCGGTGGCGGATCCCTTGCTGGCCCGCCGCATCCGTGCGGAAGAGCAGGGGGAGCAAGATAGCCAAGGTGGACCCAGTGACCAATGGGAACACGGTGGCGACTGGCGCAACGTGGCCGCGATGATTCTCGATTTCTGGTCACAGGTGCAGAGAAAGGTACTGCCGCATCAGTCGCCCGGACGGCTAAAGCAGTGGCTGGGGCTCATGCGCGGGCGCTATGAACAGGCCGATGAGGTGTTTCTTGCTCTGCGCGAATTGCGCACTGCAGCGGATGTCACGCCGGTGTTGGAGCAACACCTGGCAAGCGTGAGGGGCTGAACCATCAATCTGTCGGCGGTTTGAGTCGGGTTCCCTGCTATGCTCCACGCGACGAAATTTTCGGGGGGATAAACGATGGCGATGTTGATGCGCGCGGACGATTCGGTATTACTGGTGGTCGATATGCAGGGCAAACTGCTGACGCTGGTGGATGACTGGCAGCGCGTTCTCGATAACGTGATGTGGCTGACCCGGGTGGCGCAAAGGATAGGCGTGCCAGCGATGCTGACCGAGCAATATCCCAAGGGTCTGGGCCGGACCCAGCCCGATCTGGCGGCGCTGTTTCCGCCGGAAGCAGCGGCCGAAAAGAACCACTTTTCCTGTGTTGCCGGCCAGTGCCTCGACGGCCTGCCGGGTTTTGATCGCAAACAGGTGGTGGTGTGCGGCATCGAATCGCACGTTTGCGTGATGCAAACCTGTCTGGACCTGCGGGCTAGCGGCCGCGAGGTATTCGTGGTGGCCGAGGCGGTCTCATCGCGCAGCGCCGACGACAAGCGCTTCGCGCTGGAACGCATGCGCCAGCATGGCATCGACATCGTTACCCGCGAGATGGTCTGTTTCGAGTGGCTGCACCAGGCTGGCACCGATCTATTCCGTGACATCAGCAAGAATTTCCTGCGCTGATTGATCGCCGTCGATCTCACGCCCGCCATGTCCCTGCCGAAACCCGAAGACCTGCTGCGCGAGGATGAAGTCGAGTTTGTTGCCATTCGCGCCCAAGGCGCCGGCGGGCAGAACGTTAACAAGGTTTCCAATGCCGTGCATCTGCGTTTCGATATCGGCGCGTCGTCGTTGCCCGAGATGATCAAGGCACGGTTGCTGAAACTGCGCGACCAGCGCATAAATTCGGACGGCGTGGTGGTCATCAAGGCGCAGCAGCATCGCAGCCTGGAGCGTAATTCCGCGGATGCGCTGGCGCGGCTACGCGAAATGATCGCGCTGGCGGCTTTTACGCCACGACCGCGGCGGGCGACGAAGCCGAGCAGGAGTTCGCAACGTAAACGAGTCGATGTCAAGGTTTTGCGTGGGCGCGTCAAACGGCTGCGCGGGCGCGTCGGCGATAGCTGAACGATGCGGCCAACCCCCGATGATGCGGCGCTGCCGCCCTATGAGGGCATATCGATGGCCGATATTGTGCTCGTCGACACGCCCGCGGTTGCCGCCGACGCTATAGCCGCTTTGCTGGCGGCGGATGTGCTGGGCTTCGACACCGAATCCAAACCGACTTTCGCCAAGGGCGAGTTGTCGACCGGGCCGCATCTGGTGCAACTGGCTACCGATAGCCGTGCCTTTCTGTTTCCCGTAGACCGTTTGCCCGATAGCGACGGTCTGAAGGCGGTGCTGGAGTCCGAACGGATTCGCAAGGTTGGCTTTGGCCTCGACAGCGATGTCGCTCGCTTGAGAGCCAAGCTGGGCATCGAGACCCGAAACGTGGTCGATCTTGCCGTGGTGCTACGGCGCGAGGGCGAAAGAAACACGGTCGGCGCCAAGACGGCCGTGGCCCGCTACTTTGGCAAGCGCATGCAAAAGTCGAAGCGGGCGTCGACGTCGAACTGGGCGCAGCCGCGCCTCTCCGAAAGCCAGATTCGCTATGCCGCCGACGACGCTCAGGTGGCTCTGCGGGTGTATCGGGCGGCCGAGTTGCTGAAACTGGCCGCCAGCAAAGGCACGCCGTCGCCAGGCGTCGCGGGTGTCGCCGGTGTCATTGGCAGGCCACCGCCGACGGGTGGCCGGATCGGTCGCCTCTGGCGCTCATTTGTCTTGAAATGGCCTGCGTGGTGGCGGGCGCGGTGGCAGGCTTTGCGGCGCTGATCTGCTTCCCGCTACCCGTTTGTCGGCGGGAGAAGTCGAAAAAGTCGGCGCTAGCGGTACGGTATTTCGTCGCTATAATGCCGCTTTCCCGCAATGGCATTTCCCATGGCCAAGTACGTTTTCGTCACCGGTGGCGTTGTGTCCAGTCTGGGCAAAGGCATCGCCGCCGCCTCCCTCGGTGCCATCCTTGAATCGCGCGGCATCAAGGTTACGCATCTCAAGCTCGATCCCTACATCAACGTCGATCCCGGCACGATGTCGCCATTTCAGCACGGCGAAGTGTTCGTAACGGAAGATGGCGCCGAGACCGACCTCGATCTCGGCCACTACGAGCGCTTCACCAGCACCAAGATGGGCAAGCGCAACAACTTCACCACGGGCCAGATTTACGAGTCGGTGATCAAGAAGGAGCGGCGCGGCGAGTATCTTGGCAAAACCGTGCAGGTGATTCCGCACATCACCGACGAGATCAAGCTCTATATCAAGCGTGGCGCCGAGGGCGCCGAGGTGGCGATCATCGAGGTCGGCGGCACGGTGGGCGACATCGAGTCACTGCCCTTCCTCGAAGCGATTCGCCAGATGGGGATCGAGGAAGGCAAGAACAACGCCTGTTACATCCACCTGACGCTGGTGCCTTATATCGCGTCGGCCGGCGAGCTGAAAACCAAGCCGACGCAGCACTCGGTCAAGGAACTGCGCGAGATCGGCATCCAGCCCGACATCCTGCTCTGCCGCGCCGACCGGCCGGTTCCGGATGACGAGAAGCGCAAGATTGCGCTGTTCACCAATGTTCAGACCGAGGCCGTGATTAGTGCTCTCGACGCCGATTCGATCTACAAGATTCCGGGCATGCTGCACGACGAGATGCTCGACGAGATCGTTTGCCACAAGCTGGGCATCCTGGCCAAGGCGGCCAACCTGTCGGTATGGAAGAAACTGGTCGATGCGCTCGAACATCCCGAGCACGAGGTCAATGTGGCCTTCGTCGGCAAGTATGTCGATCTGACTGAATCCTACAAGTCGCTGACCGAGGCGCTGGTGCATGCCGGCATCCACACCGCGAGCCGCGTCAAGATTCACTACATCGATTCCGAGGCCATCGAAAGCGACGGCCCGGCCGCGCTGGCGGGCATGGATGCGATCCTGGTTCCCGGCGGCTTCGGCAAGCGCGGCACGGAGGGCAAGATCGCGGCGATTCGTTATGCCCGCGAAAACAAGGTGCCCTATCTTGGTATCTGTCTGGGCATGCAGTTGGCGACCATCGAATTCTCGCGTCATGTTGCCGGTTTCGACGGTGCCAACAGTACCGAGTTCGAACCCGATACGCCGCATCCGGTCGTGGCGCTGATCACCGAGTGGAAGGACCGCGAAGGCAAGGTCGAGCGCCGCGATGCCAAGTCCAACCTTGGCGGTACCATGCGCCTGGGGGCGCAGCGTTGTCCGGTCAAGGCCGGCACCCTGGCGGGGAGTATCTACGGCAAGGAAGTCAACGAACGCCATCGCCATCGCTATGAAGTGAACAACGTCTACGTGCCCAAGCTGGAGGCATCCGGCATGATCATTTCCGCGCGCACCCCGACCGAGAACCTGCCCGAAATGATGGAACTGCCGGCGGCGATGCATCCGTGGTTCGTCGGCGTCCAGTTTCACCCGGAATTCACCTCGAACCCGCGCACCGGTCACCCGCTGTTCATCGCCTTCGTCAAGGCGGCGCTGGCGCACAAGGGTTCGCACAGGAGTCAGCTCAAGAATCAAGTGGGCGGCGAACAGTGAAACGCTACGGTTCAACAGGGGAGGTCGCACCATGAGGCTGTGCGGCTTTGATGTTGGCTTGGAGCATCCGCTTTTCCTGATCGCCGGCCCCTGCGTGATCGAGTCGCGTCAGATGGCGCTTGATACCGCCGGTCAGCTCAAGGAAATCTGTGCCGGCCTGGGGCTGCCGTTTATTTACAAGTCGTCGTTCGACAAGGCCAATCGCAGTTCGTCGAAATCCTTTCGCGGCTTGGGGCTGGAGCAGGGGCTGGACATCCTGGCCGAGGTGAAAAAGCAGATCGGTGTGCCGGTGCTGACCGATGTGCATGACGAGCGCGAGATCGCGGCCGTTGCCGCCGTGGTCGATGTGCTGCAAACGCCGGCTTTTCTATGTCGTCAGACCGATTTCATTCAGGCGGTGGCGCGGTGCGGCAAACCCGCGAATATCAAGAAGGGACAGTTTCTGGCGCCGGGCGACATGATGCAGGTGGTGGCCAAGGCCCGCGAAGCCGCGCCGGAGGCCGCTATCATGGTCTGCGAGCGTGGCGCTTCGTTTGGCTACAACAATCTGGTTTCCGACATGCGCAGCTTGGCGATCATGCGCACGACCGGCTGTCCCGTGGTGTTCGATGCCACGCATTCGGTGCAGTTGCCGGGCGGGCAGGGCGACAAGAGCGGCGGACAGCGCGAGTTCGTGCCGGTGTTGGCGCGCGCGGCGGTTGCTGCCGGCGTAGCCGGTGTGTTCATGGAAACGCACCCGGACCCCGACAAGGCGCTATCGGATGGCCCCAATGCGTGGCCGCTGCCAAAAATCAGGGGACTGCTGGAAAGCCTGATGGAACTCGATGCCGTGGTGAAGCGGCGCGGCTTCGTCGAGTGGGCCTGATCATTCCCGCTTTCAGGAAAGATTCCGAAAAATGAGCAAACCCGCCTATCTTGTGATCGATGCCAAATCGAGTGATCCGGAGCGTATGGCCGACTATCGGCGGCTGTCCTCGTTGGCGGTCGAAAAATTTGGTGGCCGTTTTATCGTGCGAGGTGGCGCTTATGAAGTGCTGGAAGGCGATTGGCGGCCGCAGCGGCTAGTGGTCGTGGAATTGCCGGATACTGAGCGGGCGCGGGCGTTTTACGCCTCGCCCGAGTATGTTGCCGCGAGGCAGGCGCGCGCGGATATTTCTTCCTTCGACATGATTCTGGTCGAAGGCTATTAATCATTGAACCGATTTTGAACTGACAGAAAAGGAAACAGCATGAGTGCAATCATTGATGTCGTCGCCCGCGAGATTCTGGATTCCCGCGGCAACCCCACTGTCGAAGCGGACGTCCTGCTGGAATCGGGCGTCATGGGTCGTGCGGCGGTCCCTTCGGGCGCTTCCACCGGTTCGCGCGAGGCCATCGAACTTCGCGATGGCGACAAGGCGCGTTTCCTCGGCAAGGGCGTGCTGATGGCCGTCGAGAATGTGAATACCGAAATTTCCGAGGCCATCATCGGCCTTGACGCCGAGGAACAGGCTTTTGTCGACAAGACCCTGGTCGATCTTGATGGTACCGACAACAAGTCGCGTCTCGGCGCCAATGCGATGCTCGCTGTGTCGATGGCCGTGGCCAAAGCGGCTGCCGAGGAAGCGGGTTTGCCGCTCTATCGTTATTTTGGTGGCAGTGGTCCGATGACCATGCCGGTGCCGATGATGAACGTCGTGAACGGCGGCGCCCATGCCAACAACAACCTCGATATTCAGGAATTCATGATCCTGCCGGTCGGCGCCAAATCCTTCCGCGAGGCGCTGCGCTGCGGGGCCGAGGTGTTTCACCATCTCAAGAAGTTGATCGACAAGCGTGGTTATCCCACCACGGTCGGTGACGAGGGTGGCTTTGCGCCCAATGTCTCGGGCAACGACGAGGCCATCGAACTGATTCTCAAAGCCATCGAAGCCGCGGGTTACACGCCGGGCCAGGATGTTGCGCTGAGTCTCGACTGCGCCAGCTCGGAATTCTTCAAGGACGGCAAGTACATGCTTTCCTCCGAAAAGATGGAATTGACTTCTGCTGCGTTTGCCGATTACCTGGCGACGCTGGTAAGCAAGTACCCGATCATCAGCATCGAGGACGGCATGGCCGAGGGCGATTGGGATGGCTGGAAGGGTCTGACCGACAAACTCGGCAAGAACGTGCAAATCGTCGGCGACGACATCTTCGTCACCAATCCGCGCATCCTCAAGGAGGGCATCGCCAAGGGCGTGGCCAACTCCATCCTGATCAAGGTGAACCAGATCGGCACGTTGTCCGAGACTTTTGCCGCGGTCGAGATGGCCAAGCGCGCCGGCTGGACGTCGGTGATCTCCCATCGTTCGGGCGAGACCGAGGATTCGACCATCGCCGATATCGCCGTCGGCCTCAATGCCGGTCAGATCAAGACCGGTTCGCTTAGCCGCTCGGATCGTATCGCCAAGTACAACCAGTTGCTGCGCATCGAGGAAGATCTTGGTGAAACCGCGTCCTACCCGGGTCGCGACGCCTTCTACAACCTGAGGAAGTAAGCCCCGTCAATAGGCGTTTGCCATGAAGTGGCCCACTGGGGTGCTGGTCGTCCTGATCGCTCTGCTACAGTATCCACTGTGGTTCGGCAAGGGCGGCTGGCTCAAGGGCCGCGAAATGGAGCGCCAATTGCAGGCGCAACGCGAGGTCAATCAGAAGCTGGAAGTTCGCAACGCCGCGCTCGATGCCGAGGTGCGCGACCTCAAGACCGGCTACGAGGCCATCGAAGAGCGCGCGCGCTTCGAACTCGGCTTGATCAAGGACGGCGAAGTGTTTGTGCAGGTGCCGCAGAAGCAACCCTGATCCTGCCAGCAGGGCTTTGGGGGTAGGGGGCGACCCCGTTCAGAGGTGGTGATCGGCTCGGCTGGCGTCGGCCCAGCAGTTGGGCGTTTCGTACAGCCGCACGCGTTCGAGCCGCAGATGGTTGCCAAAACTGTCCTGGTAGGCAGGATCGAGCAGGGCGAAGGCTATCCGCGCCAGGTTTTCCGCCGTCGGCACGGTGTCAAGCAGCACGGTTTTGTGATCGGGCATCGAATCGAGGAAGGCAACCACGGCCAAGTCGCCACTGTAGGCCAGGAAGGCATGATCCCATTGGTCAACCACGCAGCGCAGGGCGATAGCCTTAATCTCGGAAAAATCCATCACCATGCCGTTCATCGGCTGACCATCGGCCTGGATGACCTCGCCGGACAGCGTGATTTCGATGGCATAGCGATGGCCGTGCAGGTGACGGCACTGACTCCCGTGATCGGGGATGCGGTGGCCCGCATCGAACTCCAGACGGCGCGTGATCTGCATGTGAATAGTACGATGGGGTACAAAGGGTGATAAGCGGGGAACGATGAAAGTATATCAGTCGCCATGCTGACGACCGAGAATCATGCGCGCGATAGCGCGGGCATGCGCTATGTTTATCATGTGCTATCGCGGCGCGCTGGCGGCGTTTCGGTCGGCATCAATCTCAATCCCAACAATGCCTGTAACTGGCGCTGCGTTTATTGTCAGGTACCGAACCTCGCGCGTGGCGGCCCGCCGCCTGTCGACCTGGCCTTGCTGGAAAGTGAGTTGGACGAGTTTCTAAGCCGTACCGCTAGCGCCGACTTTTGGGGGGATGTACCCGAAAGTGAGCGGCGCATTGTCGATATTGCCTTCTCCGGCAATGGTGAGCCGACCAGCGCGAAAGAGTTCGGCAAAGCGGTGACTATTGTCGGTCATGCGCTGGCTCGGCACGGATTGGTTGGCGATGTCAAACTGCGGTTGATCACCAATGGCAGTTTGGTTGGTCAGTCGCGCGTGCGGTCGGGGCTGGCCTTGCTGGGGAAACTGGGCGGAGAAGTCTGGTTCAAGATTGACGCCTTGTCGCCGGACACGACTTTTCGCATCAACGGCGTGCGCCTGGATACCGAAAAAATACGTAGTCGGCTACGGTTGTGCGCGGGGTTGGCAACCACCTGGGTACAGACCTGCGTTATTGCCCTGGATGGCGCGACGCCAACCGAAGAGGACATCGCCTGCTATCTGAACTTTCTCGGTGAAGAAAAAGATGTAATTGCGGGTGTGCTGCTTTATGGCTTGGCGCGGCCATCCAGCCAGCCCGAGGCGCCGCGTCTTGGGCGCTTGCCGCCCGAATGGCTTGAAGGCCTGGCGGCTCGGATCGAAAAAAAAGGGCTAACCGTGCGGGTCAGCCCTTGATTCGACCGTTTGTAACGTTGGCTCAGCCAGCTTTCTTGGCAGCCTTGGCGCGCTTTTTGAGGTCTTTGAACAAATCCATCTCGTGTGACTTGAGGAACTCGATCACCTCGTAGTCTTCACGCCGAATCTTGCCAATGTCAATATTCTCGACGTGCACCAGGCGCAGCAGGTGTTGCACGGGGCGCGGCATGTTGCGCCCGCTTTCGTAACGCGAACCACCACTTTGGGTGACGCCGAGTTGCGACCAAAATTGCTGCTGGTTAAGGCCGAGCTTGCGACGAATTTCGCGTGAATCGATATTTTCCGTTTGTTTCATCACGTTACCTCGCTGTGAGAATGATTTGGTATTTATGGTTTGGTATGACTTAGGTCATAAGCCCGAATCATAGTGGATATTCTATTGTCACACAAGCATGAATTGAGAATTTTTTCCTTCGTGCCGTCCCGGAATGGACGGACGGGGGGCTATCGGTCGCATCTGTCCTTCACCCGTTCCCTGAACTCATCATCCTCGGTGCGGCAACTGACCCCCACCAGTTTCCCTTGAATGATTTTCGGTTTGAAGTACATCTTCTTGCCAGTGATGCTGGACATGTTCTTGTTCAGGAGTGTGATCACCACGACACCCGTATGGGGGATCAATGCAACCTCGGCCATCGGGGTCGATTCGATTTGCTCACGAATCTCGCCGAGGGTTCGGGGATAGCCGCCGTACATAAGGAAAAAGTGACCCACTGCCCGTGATGCTTGCTCCCCCAAGGCTACCCCGGCATCCACGTTGCGTAGTGCGGCATCATTCCTGTAATCACCTGCCTTGAACGCAATGACGCCCCCAAGGAGCACCAGGACGATGAACAGCTTTCCCATGAATACTGAAACTCCCCGCCTCCGGGGTTGCATCGCCCCTTGTGGGCACCCTTTTTCGCTATCGAAGGAGAGGGGGGCATCTTCCACCACGGTCAAAGCAGAAGGGCGAAACCTTGCCGTGGTACAGGGCGACACCTGCACCACCATGACATCGGGTCTTTCGATCTTCGTGATGACACCTATCTTGCCATTAAACATGGCCCCATCACCGGATGCACTGATCCTGACCCGTTGACCAACAGCAAGTGAAGACGTATGGGTGCTTTCGGTCATGCGAGTCCTTTGGTTCTGGTGGTCAATCGTGCCCTTGTTGCCAGGCGCGAAGGGTTGTCAGTGCCGACTTGAAGTCGAACTGACGGATATGAACGGCGATTTCGTCGCAGCGGGGGCCGAGGGCGGCGCGCAAGGCGGCAGCGTTTTCGCGGAACAGGGTGGCTGCCGTGAAATCGCCTTCCGCCAGGCAGGTTTCAAGCGCGGCAATAATCTGTACTGGTATTTCCGGCTGGGCGGCGGCGGGTGTGGCAGGGGCGGCGGCGGGGGCCGTGGATACCGTGGGCGCCGTGGATGTTGTGGATTCCTGCGTCGAAAAATTCGGCGCTGGCAGTACGGCAGCCAGCGCCAGGAACTCCTGCCGGATCGACGCCTGCCAGGCGGGCAGCAACTCGCCAGCCTCGTGCGGACTGCTGCGCAGGGTGAACTCAATCGCCTTTGCCTGTTCGGCCAGGTGCATGATGCCCAGCGTGGCCGCCGCGCCCTTGAGGCTGTGGGCCAAGCGCTGGGCGGTGGCGTGGTCGCCGGCTGCCAGCGCTTCGGCCAGTCGCGTCGCGTCGTCTTCGTGGGCCATGGCGAAATGGTGCAGGAGTTCCGCATACTTGCCGGCTTTCCCGCGCACCATGGCCACGCCGCGCGTGACATCGAGGCCGGGCAATTCCGCCAAGCGCGCCAGCAATGCCGTGTCGGACACCGGCGCAGGCAGCCGTGACGCAGGCGTGAACTCGACAGAAATCGGTTGCGGTGGAACGAGCGCCGCAGTTCGCGCCGCGGCCAGAGTTGAATCCCGCGTTGAATCCCGCGCCGGCAGCCAGCGAAGCAGGGTAGCGTAAAGCGTGGCGGGATCGACCGGCTTGGCGATGAAATCGTCCATGCCTGCCGCCTCGCAGGCATGGCGATCTTCGTCGAAGGCGTTGGCTGTCATCGCCAGGATGGGAATCCGCGCCCAGCCGGGCAGGGCGCGGATGGCGCGGGTGGCTTCCAGGCCGTCCATGTTGGGCATTTGCATGTCCATCAGGATCAGGTCGTAGCCGCGGGCGCGCGCCATCGCCAGCGCTACGCTGCCGTCCGCCGCCGTATCGACCGCCAGTCCAACTCCGTGCAGCAGTTCCAGCGCCACTTCGCGGTTGATGGGGTTGTCTTCGGCCAGCAGCAGATGCGCCACGCCGCCTTGTGATTGGCGCAGGCGTACTTCGACGTCGGCCGCGTCTGTGTCCGTATCCGCGCCCGATGCCGTGGGTTCGATGCCGTGGCCGCGTTGCAGGGGAACGCTGAGCCAGAAGGTGCTGCCCTTGCCCACCGTGCTGTCGGCGCCGACTTTTCCGCCCATCAGTTCCACCAGGCGGCGGGTGATGACCAGGCCAAGACCCGTGCCACCATAGCGGCGCGTGGTCGAGGTATCGGCCTGCTCGAAGGCATGGAATAGCTTATCGCGCTTTTCGGGGGCGATGCCGATGCCGCTGTCTTGCACTTCGAAGCGCACCAGAAAGTCGTCGCCGTGGTCTTCGATCAACCGGGCGCGCAGGATGATCGTGCCCTGTTCGGTGAATTTGACGGCATTGCTGGCGTAGTTGAGCAGGGCCTGGCGCAGGCGCAGGGCGTCGCCGCGCAGCCAGAGGGGCACGGCGTCCCCATCCACCTCGACGCGCAGCCCCTTGGCCTGCGCCGCATCACCGATCAGGGAACGCACATGGTCGAGCACCGTGGTGAGGGAAAAATTGCCCGGCTCCAGTTGCAGCTTGCCGGCCTCGATCTTCGACAGGTCGAGGATGTCGTTAATGATCGACAGCAGGTGGCGGCCGGCGGTGTCGACCTTGTCCAGCCGTTCGATCTGCTGCGGCGTGGCGCCGGCGTGCAGCAAATGCGTCAGGCCCAGGATCGCATTCATCGGCGTGCGGATCTCGTGGCTCATGTTGGCCAGAAACATGCTCTTGGCCTTGTTGGCTGCCTCGGCCTGGGTCTTGGCGATGGACAGGGCGGCGGTGCGCTCATTCACCAGCGTTTCGAGATGTTCGCGGTAGGACGCGAGTTCGGCTTCGCTCTTTTTTCGCGCGGTGATGTCGTGGTTGCTGGCGCGGCTGCCGAGATTGGCCCCGGTATCGGTAGTGACCGCGTTGCAGATATGCTCGATCCAGCGGATGTCGCCGGATTTTGTGACGATGCGAAATTCGAGCTGGCAATGGGCCTGCTGCTGGCGATGGCTGGTGGCGAAATGCGCCGCCACCTCGGCCTGATCGTCCGGATGAATGATACGAATCATCAGGTCGGGGTCGGCAGTGAACTCGGCGGCGCTATAGCCGGTCACCCGCTGGCAGGATGGCGAAACGTAGCGATAATTGCCATCCGGGGCGAGCCAGACCTCCCAGTCGTAGGTGAAATCGGCAAAGGTGCGATATTTCATTTCGGCTTCGCGCAGGGCTTCCTGGTCGCGCAGACGCAGGATATTGCGCACCTCGTTGCCGAGCAGCAGCGCCACATGCTTGAAGAAGATCGGCAGAAAGTCGCGCATGCGGGCGGCGCCGATGTGCAGGTTTTCCAGCTTGATGACGCCGACCAGTTCGTTGCCGGCCTGCAGGGGAAAGGCCCAGCTCCAGGCGCCAGGAATCACCTCGCCCTTGAGCAGCCCTGCGTCGGCGTCAAGCGCCTGCTCGACAAACTGCCGCGATTCGGCGGCCTGGCGCGCCATCGGGTCGTCGATGGCGCTTGCCGTACCGCTAGCGCCGAGAAATTCGGCCGTGCGGATTTCATCGCCAATCCAGTACCAGAGGCGGATATTGGTGCCGCCGATGGTTTCGACGATGCTGTTGAGCATGCCGGCGATCATGGCATCGAGGCCGGGCAGCGGGTTGAGCTGCTCGGTGAGTCGAATCACCAGTTGCAGGAAGGCCTTTTCATCCGCCAGGCGCTTGTTGCGCTTGCGTAAATCCTCAAGCTCAGTCGTGCTGGCGGCGGCGCCGGCGGCGGCAATGGTTGGCGCGGTTGGCGCTGGGGGGGCGGTCGGTTCGGTCAATTGGCGTCCTGCCGCGCTTGCCCGGCATGGGCCGGTGTTTTCTCTTGTGCCAGCCACTTCAGCAGCGTCTCGTACAGTCGCTCGGGGTTGACCGGCTTGCCGATATGGTCGTTCATGCCGGCCTCGATGCAGACCTGCCGGTCTTCGTCGAAAGCGTTGGCGGTCATGGCCAATATGGGTGTCCGGACGTAGCCGGGGAGGGCGCGGATCGCCCGGGTGGCATCGACGCCGTTCATGCGCGGCATCTGCATATCCATCACGATCAGGTCGTAGTGCTTGTTCCTGGCCATTTCCACCGCCGCCGCGCCATCCGCGGCCAGATCGACCGTGAAGCCGACATCTTCCAGCAGGCCGCGCGAGACTTCCTGGTTGACCGGCTCATCCTCGGCCAGCAGGATGCGCGACCCGGCATAAAGCGTCTGCAACCGCGCTTCAGTCGACTCGGCCGAAAAAGTCGGCGGTAGCGGTACGGCATCGTCCGCTTTGCCCATGCGGACGGTGAACCAGAAGGTGCTGCCTTCGCCCTCGACGCTCTCGACGCCGATTTCTCCACCCATCAGATTGGCCAGCCGCTTGCTGATGGCCAGCCCCAGCCCGGTGCCGCCATATTTTCGGGTCATCGAGCCATCCGCCTGTTCGAAGGCGGTGAACAAGCGTTTCTGATTTTCGGGGGCAATGCCGATGCCGGTATCCTGCACCTCGAAGCGCAACAGCACGGCGGTCGGGCTATCTTCGACCAGATGGGCATGCAGGGTGATGGCGCCCTGCTCGGTGAATTTGATGGCGTTGCCGGCGAGGTTGAGCAAGATCTGGCCCAGCCGCAAGGGGTCGCCCAGCAACGACTGACGGGCGACTTCCGGCGGCAGGTGGACCCGCAATTTGAGTTTCTTTTCCGTCGCCTTCTGGCCGATCAGGCTCATGAGGTTTTCCAGCACCCCGCCGAGCTTGAAGGTCACCTGCTCCAGCGTCAGGCGCTCGGCCTCGATCTTGGAAATATCGAGAATGTCGTTGATCACGCCCAGCAGGCGCTGGGATGCCTGCTCGATCTTGCCGAGCTGGTCGCGTAATTTCGGATCGGCGGCCTTGCGCAAGGCCAGACTGGTCATGCCCATGATGGCGTTCATGGGGGTGCGCAGTTCGTGGCTCATGTTGGCGAGGAAAGTGCTCTTGGCGCGGCTGGCGGTTTCGGCGAGCTCTTTGGCGATGGAGAGTGCGACGGTGCGCTCCGCGACCAGTGTTTCGAGGTGATGGCGATGATTTTCCAGTTCAAGTTCGGCGCGCCTGCGCTCGGTAATATCCTGTACCAGCGAAATCACGCTGGTGACACGGCCGTCCGCATCGGTGAGCGGTGTGTTGTTCCATTCGCAGACGAGGGTACGGCCATCCCGGCTGATATTTTCATTGACCTGATAGACGCCTCCCCGGCGCTGCAACAGCGCCTGCCAGATGGCAGCGACCAGCGGGCGCACTGCTTCCGGCAAAACCAGGTCGGCGGCGGCGCGCCCCATGGCTTCGGCGCGGGTATAGCCGAAAATACGCTCCGCCGCCGGGTTCCATTCGATCACGCGAAACTCCAGGTCCCATTCGATGTGGCCCATCAGGGTCTGGTCGCGATAGAGGCGCAGCCGCCCCAATGCCACGCTCAGTTCGTTCGCGGAGGCCAGCAGTCGCCCGGTCATGGCGTTGAAGGCGAGCGCGAGTCGGCCGATTTCATCGTCCCCGCCGACAGTGACCCGTTCGTCGGTCTTCCCCGACTCGATTGCCTGCGCCACGCGGGCGATGTTCTCGATCGGATTGATGATGACATGGCGCAGATACAGGAAAAGGATCGCAGTGAGCACGAGGGTCACTAGCAGCGCCAGCAGAACGATGGCCATGGCCTGGTAGGTCGGCACCAGCGCCGCATCGCGCGAATACTCGGTGACGATGGTGAAATCCTGCTGGCCAAACCGGAACACCCGGTGAGCGGCAAACACCATGGGGTCGGATAGTCCGGGGCGTTTTACGGCCGTCAGGTTGGCTGGGGCCAGGGTCTGGCGCAGCACCACCGATGGATCGGGGTGCGCGATGACGTGCCCGCTGCCATCGACGGCATAGACAACCTGCCCGGGCGCCAGCGTAACGCTGCCGGCCACCTGCCACAGCCGCCGCACCCGGATGGTGGCCACCAGCACGCCTTCCAGCGTGCCGCTGACCGGGTCGATGAAGGGCACCGACAGTTCCATCAGCGGCTCGCCCGATTCCTTTTCCAGGCGCACCGGGCTGGCATACGAGTTCAGGGTCTGGGACGTGACGCGAAAGTCATCGTGGTTGTCGTGCTTGCCGCTCGCGCCGGGCAGCACGGCGGTTACGTCCGAGAGCAGCAACACTTCGTGCCCCTGTTGGTCAAGCAGGGTCAGTTCCTCGAAGTCGTGCCAATCGGCCAACAGCAGCTTGAGGAGGTTGCGCTGATCCACGGCGGGCATGCGCATGACGCGCTGCAAGCGATTGATGTCTTGCAGGCGCGACTCGACGTTATGAAAGAAATTTTCGGATTCGACCACCACGCGCGCCAGCTGGTCTTGCTGCCGGTTCTGGATTTCCGCCATCTGCAGCGTGAAAAACTTCAGCATCAGCACCGCCCCGACCAGCAAGATCGGCACGAAGGCCAGCCCGATGAAGGCCAGCAGGAGGCGGGTGTGGAGGCTGCCGATGAATTTCATTGCGACGGGGGGCGAATGACCAGGCTGGCCTGGCGAATGACCACATCCGGTATCGACAAACCGATGGCAGCCGCGGCGACCAGATTGATTCCGAGGAAATTCTCGGCGGCCTCGACGGGCAATTGCCCCGGTGACACGCCGCGCAGCACCTGATCCATGAGGCGGGCCGCCTGCTTGCCGATTTCGCGATGCATGAAGCCGTAGCTGTAAAGCGCGCCTTGTTCCACCTGAAGCAGGCTGGGGGCGCTCAAGGGCAGGCGCTGGGCGCGGGCATAGCTCAGCCAGTCGGCTATGCCGGCTTCGATGCGGCTGTCGCGCGGCAGGAAAATCGCATCTGCCGGCGGCAGGCGCGCGGCGCTTGAAGCCAGGCTGTCGGCTTCGCCCAGTGGCAATTCCAGCAATTGCATATTGAGCACCGCGGCCACTTCGCGGAGTTGTTGCAGGCTGGTCCGCGCGCTCTGGTCGGTTAGCGTGTAGGGCACCAGCACCGTTCGCGCCTGCGGCGCCAAGTCATGCAGCCATTGCAGCCGGAGCTTGTCGCCCACCGGCAGCCGTATACCGGTCAGGTTGCCGCCGGGCTCCCGCAGGCTGGGGACGATGCCGGCTGCCACCGGGTCGTTGACCGGGGCGAAGATGATCGGTATCGGCTGCTTCGCCGTCAATTCCTTGGCGATTTGCGTGACCGGCGTGCTTGAAACCAGCAGGGCATCAACGCCTTCCGCCAGCAGCGCACTTAGCCTCGCACGGGCGGCAGCGGTCGTGCCACTGGGCGCATCGACCAGATAGCGCACCGATTGCTGATCGACATAGCCCAGCTTGGTCATGCCCTCCTTGAATCCCTCGAAGGTGCGGTTGTCCACCGCGGTCAGGCTGACCACGCCAATGCGCTTGGCTGAAGCCTGCGGCGAATTCGGCTGGAACACCCCCTTGGAAACCATGAACCAGAGGATTCCCGCCAGGAAAAGAAAGATCAGGGATGAGGTGATCCAGAGAAATTTACGCATGGCATCCTCCGATTAATAGGGCAGCCACTTCAGCATGATTCTAAACAACCCCGCCGATCAGCGTCGAGGGCATTGGACACCTTTGCCAGAATAGGCGTCCGTTCGTCACCGGTAAGGGCAGGGATCGCAGGGGTGGCATTGTGTCGTGCAATCATTTTGCGACATCAGGGTTTTCCAGCCATTTCAGCAAGGTTTCGAACAGTCGCTCCGGGTTGACCGGCTTGCCGATATGGTCGTTCATGCCGGCGTCGATGCAAATCTGGCGGTCCTCGTCGAATGCATTGGCGGTCATGGCGAGGATGGGGGTTGCCTGATTTAGCGAGCCGGCGCGGATGGCGCGGGTTGCATCGATCCCGTTCAGGTGCGGCATCTGCATGTCCATCAGGATCAGGGCGTAGGTGTTTTGCCGGGCCAGTGCCACGGCTTGTGCGCCATCCTCGGCGAGATCCACCACCAACCCGGCATCTTCCAGCAGGCCGCGCGAGACTTCCTGGTTGATCGGCTCGTCTTCGGCCAGCAGGATACGGGTACCGGAAAATTCGTCCAGCAATTGCTCGTCGGCCGGTCGTTGGCGGGCGGTGAACCAGAAGGTGCTGCCTTGCCCTACGGTACTCTCGACACCGACCGTGCCGCCCATCATCCCGGCCAGGCGCTTGCTGATGGCGAGGCCCAGGCCGGTGCCGCCGTACTTGCGGGTCATCGAGCCATCGGCCTGCTCGAAGGCGGTGAAGAGTTTCTTTTGATCCTCGGGGGTAATGCCGATGCCGCTATCCTGCACCTCGAAGCGCAGCAGCACGTCGTTCGGCTGATCTTCGACCATCCGGATGCGCACGGTGATGGACCCCTGTGCGGTGAACTTGAGGGCATTACCAGTGAAGTTGAGGAGAATCTGACCGAGGCGCAGGGGGTCGCCCAGCAGCGTGAGGCGGGCGACTTCAGACGAAAGGTCAACGCGCAGCTTGAGTCCTTTGTCGGTGACCTTGTGACCGATCAGGCTCATGAGGTTTTCCAGCACTTCACCGAGATTGAAGTCCACCCGCTCCAGCGTCAGCCGTTCGGCCTCGATCTTGGAAATGTCGAGGATATCGTTGATGACGTGGAGCAGGTGCTGGGACGCCTGGATGACCTTGCCGAGCTGATCCCGGAGTTTCGGATCTTCGCTATGGCGCAGGGCCAGATCGGTCATGCCCATGATGGCGTTCATGGGGGTGCGCAGTTCGTGGCTCATGTTGGCGAGGAAAGTGCTCTTGGCACGGCTGGCGGCTTCGGCGGTTTCCCGGGCGTGGATCAGCGCGGCCTCCGCCGCCTTGTGCGCGGTGATGTCCTTGAAGAAGGCGATGAACCACTCGTGCCCAGGCGCGTGATGCAGATAGAGGGTGATCTCGACCGGATAGGTTGAGCCATCCCTGCGTTGGTGAACTGTTTCGATCCGTCGGCTTTCACCACTTGCCTTCATGTCCGAGGCAATCTGCTGGATGGCCGCGATGGGGAAGGCCAGGTTGATGTCGTTGATGTTCAGCTGCAACATTTCGTCGCGGCCATAGCCGAGCTGACGGCAGGTTTCGTCGTTGACATAGATGAAGCGACCGCTGGCCGCATCATTCCAGGCGATGCCGATGCCCACCCGGTCCATGGCGAACTGGGTATGCGCCAATTGCGCCAAGCTCTCTTGCAGCGCTGTCGTGCGTTGTTCGACGAGGGCTTCGAGATCCCGTCGATAACGTTCCAGTTCGACCTCGGTCTGCTTGATTTCGGTGACGTCCTGCATGGTGCCCACCGAGCGTAAGGGTTTGCCCGTTGCGTCAAAGACGGTTTCGCACCGCTCAGCCACATGCTTGACGCGGCCGTCGGGCAGTTGCAGCCGGTGGCTAATGCCATAAGGTTCGCGGGTTTCCAGCGAGTGCAAGTAGGCGGCGTTGACCGCGTCGCGATCGGCGGGGTGGATGGCGGCCAGGAACGCTTCGTAGGTGGCACCGAAGCGCGCCTTGTCGATCTCGAAGATGCGGAAAATCTCGTCCGACCAGCTCAGTGCGTGGCTTTCAAGATCCAGTTCCCAATTGCCCACTTTGGTAATACGTTGCGCTTCGTTCAGGCGCATCTCGCTCGCGTGGGCGGCATCGACGGCGAGCTGCCGTGCCGCCAGCGCCGACTTCAGGGTGCGGTTCCAGCGCCATAGCAGGGCGAGAAGCGCCAGCAGCGCCAGCGCCGCCAGCGAAACACCGAATAATTGCGCCGGCGAGATGCCGTATTCGTAGCGGATGGCAAACCAGCGATTGCGCAGCGCCTGTTTTTCTTCCATTGTCAGGGCGAGCAGCGTCTTGTCGATGAGGGCGGCCAGTTCGGGCCAATCCTTGCGCAGCATCATGCGCTGGCCCTGTGCCGGATAGGGCGTCGGGGCGGCGATCTTGAGATTGTGCAGGCCGCGTTGCTCGATAAGGTAACTGACGGTCAGTAGTTCGCCGACATAGGCGTCGCCCTGAGCGCTGGCCAGTGACTGCAGCGCCTCGGCCGTGCTGGCGACTTCGACGAAGCGGATGTTGGGCACGTCGGCGCGAAGTTTTTCGGCGATCAGATAGCCTTTTTCGACCAGCACGCGCTTGCCGGCGAGGTCATCGATGCCGGCGATGAAGCCACTGTCGCTGCGCGACAGGATCACCCAGGGCGAGGTGGTGTATTCCGCAGTGAAGTGACCAAGGCTTTCGCGCTCGGGGCTGCGACGCGCGCTGGGTAGCAGATCCGGGCCGTCGCTGGCGCCCAGCCGCGCCTGCGCGCTGGCAAAGTCGCCGCCCAGCATGGGCACGAACTCACAGCGGATGCCAAGCGCCTGGCAGGTCAGGCGCAGGTAATCGACCGACAGGCCTTGTGGCACCTGGGTGCCGAAATGGTAGGGCGGCGCCTCGCCGGTACGAATACGCACCGTGTGGCGGGCCGCCAGCCAGGCCTTTTCCTGCGCCGAGAGTTGCACCCGTTGCGCGAGCCGGGTCGCCAGTTGGTCGATCTGCGGGTCGGACGTCGTGGCACGGACGGTCAACGCTAACAGGCAGAAAAATGCCAGCGCCAGACGTGGCAGTGCGGAAAGGAAAAGCGAATTCATAACCACTTCACCAAAGTCTCGAACAGTTTATCCGGATCGACCGGCTTGCCGATATGGTCGTTCATGCCGGCATCGATACAGACCTGGCGATCCTCGTCGAAGGCATTGGCGGTCATGGCGAGGATGGGGGTGTGTGCGTAGCCGGGCAAGGCGCGGATGGCTTTGGTGGCATCGACGCCGTTCATCACCGGCATCTGCATATCCATCAGGATCAGGGCGTAACGATTGCTGTTAGCCAGCGCTACGGCCTGCACGCCATCCGTGGCCAGATCGACCGCGAAGCCGACATCTTCCAGCAAGCCTCTTGAAACTTCCTGATTGACCGGTTCATCTTCCGCCAGCAGGATGCGTGTTCCCGCATGGCGGGACTTGATCCGCGTTTCAGCCGTGTCTTCTGAAAAAGTCGGCGCTAGCGGTACGGCACCATTGTCCGCTGGCGCCTTGTTCAGCCGTGCCGTGAACCAGAAGGTACTGCCGCTGCCAGGCTGGCTCGTCACCCCGACGTCGCCCCCCATCATTTGGGCCAGGCGCTTGCTGATGACCAGGCCCAGGCCGGTGCCGCCGTACTTGCGGGTCATCGAGCCATCGGCCTGCTCGAAGGCGGAGAACAGGCGGCGCTGATCCTCGGGGGTGATGCCGATGCCGGTATCCTGCACTTCGAAGCGCAGCAGCACCTCGGCTTCGGTTTCCTCGACCAGGCGGGCGCGCACCGTGATGGCGCCTTTTTCCGTGAATTTGATGGCATTGCCGGTGAGGTTAAGCAGTATCTGCCCCAGGCGCAGCGGGTCGCCCAGCCATGACTGCCTGGCTATTTCCGGGGCCAGGTCGATGTACAGCTTCAGCCCCTTGTCGTTGACCCGTTGCCAGATCAGGCTCATGAGGTTTTCCAACACTGTGCCGAACTTGAAGCTCAACTGTTCCAGCGTGAGGTGTTGGGCCTCGATCTTCGAGATGTCGAGAATGTCGTTGATGACACTGAGCAGATGGCGCGAGGCCTGGGTGATCTTGCCGAGCTGGTCGCGCAATTTGGGATCGTCGGCATGGCGCAAGGCCAGGCTGGTCAGGCCCATGATGCCGTTCATCGGCGTGCGCAACTCATGGCTCATGTTGGCCAGGAAGGAGCTCTTGGCGTGGTTCGCGGCTTCGGCGGCGCGTGCCGCGTCAATCTCGCGCAGGTGGCTACGCAGTTGCCGGTACAACAGCCAGCCGAAGGTGATCAGCGCTAGCAGGGAGAAACTGCTTGCCGTCAGCAGGGACTGCCACCAGGCCTGCAGATAGTCGCTGACGGCGGCCCCGGAAACCACCACGAACGGATAATCGGTTAGTCGCTTGAAGGCGTAGAGACGCTCGGTGCCGTCGGTTTGGGATTTGATCTTGACGGCGCCGCTGGGGGCGCCGGATTCGACAAGTAGACGGAACTCGTTGCCAGGTTTCAGCGGCACGTTGATGTCTTCGTTCTTCACCGGCCAGCGGGCGAGCATGGCGCCATTTTCCGCACGACGCAGGGCTGTGGCGCCCTTGGCGCCAAGATCAATGCCGGAGAAGAGTTTGACGTAGTAGTTCAGGTCCAGCGAGGCGAGCACCACGCCGCGGAAGTTGCCCTGCGCATCGATGAGGGGTTTGGCGATGGGTATCACCGGGGCATTGGTTAGCTTGCCGACAATGACTTCCGAGAAGTAGAGCGGCAGCGAGGGTTGCGCCTTGAGGGCGCGGAAATAGCTGCGGTCGGTCACATTGTGGCGGGGGCCACGCTTGCCGCTGTAGTAGAGGTCGTTGCCCTCGGCGTCGAAGATGCGATAGGCGCTCATCTCGGGGAAAAGTTGCACCCGCAGATCCAGCGACCGGGTGATCCGGGCGGAATGGTGGTCGCGGTTTTTTTCCTGCAGAGCCTCCGGCGGGATCGTCTCGGCCAACTCGCGCAGGTCGCCATCCAGTCGCTGCAGGGAGGCGGCGAGGCGTGCATCGACGATAGCCACCGTGTTCAGCAAGGTGGCCTCGACGGTTTTTTCCGTCTGCTTGTAGCTTTGCCAGAAGAAATAGCCGAGCAGTGCGACGGTGGCCAGTACGGCGCCGAGAAATATGCCCAGATACGGCACAAGCAGTGAGCGGGTTTCGGGTTTCATGGGCACTATCCTTGCCGTGCGGCCTGCCGCAGTGTGCGCAAGGTGACCAGGGCGGAATTGAAGTCGAACTGCCCGATCAGGATGGCCAATTCACTGCAACCCGGGCCAAGGGCGGCGCGTAGCGGGGTGGCATGTTCTTTGAAGAGAATAGCGGCCGTAGCGTCCCTTTCCACCAGGCGTGCTTCCAGCGTGTCGAGCAGTTCCGCGGGCAAGGTCGCCTCAGCCTGGGGCGCTAACACCTTGGTCAGCGCCGTGAATTTTTGTCGGATCGCCGCTATGTCCGTGTCGAGCGTGGCCTGATTCAGTGTGTTGGCCGTGAGGGCACGCAAGGCGAGTTCAATGTTTTTTGCCTCGTCGGCCAGACGATCCATTCTCAGCGTGGCCGCCGCGCCCTTGAGACTGTGGGCCAGGCGGACGGCGGTGTCCTGGTCGCCGGCGGCAATGGCGGTGGCCAGTTTTTCCATATCGATGGCATGGGCACTCAGGAAACGGCGCAAAAAGTCCAGGTAGCGGCCGACATTGCCGCGAACCACGTCCAGGCCGCGCGCTACATCAAGGCCGGGCAACTGCCGCAGGTGCGCCAGCAGTGCGGCATCGGCGGTGGCGTTTGCGCCAGGCATCGCGGGGCGAGCAACCGCTTCCGGGGCTGGCGCACTGGGTGCCATGGGTGCCATGGGCCGACTGAACGGCGCCGGCAACCACTTCAGCAGGCAGGCAAAGACGATTTCCGGGTCAATCGGCTTGGCGATGAAGTCGTTCATGCCGGCGGCGAAGCAACGCTCGCGGTCGTCGGCGAAGGCGTTGGCCGTCAGGGCAATAATCGGGATAGTGCCACCCTGCGGCAGGGCACGGATGCGGCGGGCGGCTTCGACACCGTCCATGCCCGGCATCTGCATGTCCATCAGGATCAGGGCATAGCCGCCCGTGCTTGCATTGGTGACCATGGCGACGGCTTGTCCGCCATCCTCGGCCAGATCGACGCTGAAGCCAACGTCGCGCAGCAAGCCTAGCGCCACTGCCTGGTTGATCACATCGTCCTCGGCGAGCAGCAGTCGCGTGCCGCCATAGTCTCGCCGCAGAGTGTCCTCGGCCTGCGGCGCGGCCGTGGCGGATGTCGTCGCGGCCGTGGCAACGCCACGTCCCAGGCGCACCGTCAGCCAGAAGGTGCTGCCTTGTCCCGGCTGGCTTTCCACGCCCACACGGCCGCCCATCAGTTCGGCCAGGCGCTTGTTGATGGCCAGACCCAGACCGGCGCCGCCATATTGCCGCGCGGTGCTGTTGTCGGCCTGCTCGAAGCTCTGGAACAGGCGCGCCTGCTGCTCCGGCGTCATGCCGATGCCGCTATCGGTGACTTCAAAACGGATCAGCAGATCGTCGGTGGTTTCTGCCTCGATCCGCGCCGCGAGCGTGATGCTGCCCTGGCTGGTGAATTTCACCGCATTGCCGAGGTAATTGACCAGGATCTGCCCCAGGCGATTGGCGTCGCCCACCAGGAAGGGTGGCAGGGCCGACATCGATACCTGCAGGGTCAGCCCCTTGGCCCGGGCGCTTTCGCCCGTCACGGCGAGGATGGCGCGGATCATCCCGGCGACCGAAAAATTTCGTGCTTCGAGCGTCAGTTTGCCCGCCTCGATTTTCGAGATGTCGAGAATGTCGTTGATGATGCTGAGCAGGTGCTTGCCGGAAAGATGAATGGTCTCGATCTGCTGCCGCTGCTGCGCCGTCAGTTCGGTACGCCCGACCAGGTGGGCCATGCCAAGGATGCTGTTGATCGGCGTGCGGATTTCGTGGCTCATCTTGGCGAGAAACTCGCTCTTGGCGCGGTTGGCGGCTTCCGCTTCTTCGGCGCGCTGCTGCAGCGCCACGTTCATCACCTCGATTTGTTGGGTGCGTTCTTCCACGAGGCCCTCAAGATGGCCTTGATATTTCTCCAGTTCCTGCGTCGCCTGCTTTTTCTGACTGAGATAGATGGCCAGGGCCATGCCCACTGCCGACAGGCACAGGGTGTAATAGAAGTAGTTGGACAAGCCGGTCTTGGCGATGTCGTTGGAGAAGAAGTCCACGCCCAGTTTGGCGCCGACCACGCCCTGGATGGCCATCATCAGGATGGTCAGCACCGCACCGTGCGGCCCCAGTCGCACCGCTGCCCAGGTGACGAACAGGAACAGCCAGTAGCCTCGCGCGATCTGGCCGAGCGAGTCGTTCAGCCAGCTGAGGAACACCACCTGGCCAACGAGGAAGGTCAGGCCGAGAATCAGCAGGGTTTCCAGTGTCGTGCGCCAGGTCACCAGCCATTCGCGTGGCCAGTGCCGCCACACCAGCACGAAGGGCATGACGATGATCACGCCCATGGCGTTGCCGGCGACGCGCTGCTTGAAGTTGAAGTATCCGCCCAGGGCTTGTAGGTCGAGTGCGGCCAGCGCCTGCATGATCAGGGCGGTTATCAGGCTGAAGCCAAAGCCGAGAATGAGGATGCGCAGGTAGTCGCCCAGTTTTCGCAAGTCCGGGTCGAAGCCGCCTTCCCGCAGCAGCAGCCAGACGCTTAGCGTGAGGGTTAGCACATGGCGCAGCGCCACGATCAGCGAGAAGGTGAGGGAACTGCCCAGCAGCAGATAGCCGAGCAGGGTGCCGACGAAAGCGGCCGGCAGATACCGGTAGCCCCCCAGCAGCACGACGGCCAAGCCCACCCCGGTGGCCGGCCACATGAAACCAACGATGCTGTTCCCGCCAAAAAGCAGGATGACGCCTTGAGCCAGCAGCGGGTAAATCGCCGCAAAGCCGATCAGCTTCGGCAGATCAGTGGCTCGATAAGTGAATGTTTGCACGTTCGAATACTACTACCATTGCCCTATGATTATCGGAGATTTCCCCCATCAGAGTTTGCGCTATGTCGAATAACCACCAACAATCCAGAGACAAACTGTCGCGCCTGTCGCTGGCCACGGAAGGCGAAGAATCCATCAACGTGCTGCTGGTCGAGGACAGTAATACCGTCCGCACGCAATTGCGGCAATTCATAGCCCTGCTGGACAGCGTGACCCTGATCGAGGCCGGAACCCTGGCCGAGGCCCGTGCCATTCTTGAAACCCGCTCGCGGGACCTGTTCTGCGCCATCCTCGATCTGACGCTGCCGGACGCCACTGGCCTCGATACCGTCGAGGCGGTGCGCGCCTACAACGTGCCGATCATCGTCTTGACCGGATCGGCCGATCCCCATCTGCGCCAGGCGGTGCTCGACCTGCGCGTGATCGATTACATGTTCAAGAGCGGCGCCGCCGCTATCGAGGATGTCGCCTACCTGATTGGCCGTCTGCGTCAGAACCAGACGATGCCGGTGATGGTGGTCGACGCTTCGCCCAACTTCCGCCAGCATGTGACCGGGCTGCTGGCCCAGTATCGCTTCCCCATCCTGACGGCGAACAACGGCCACGAGGCGCTGGCGTTGCTGGCGCAAAACCCGGATCTCGCCCTTGTCATCACCGATTATCAGATGTCCGAGATGAGCGGCATCGAACTGGTGCGAAACATTCGCCATAACCATCGGCGGGAGGATATCGCCATCATCGCCCTGTCCGACGTCCACCGGCCGGAAGCCTCGGCGGCGATGCTGAAGGCTGGCGCCAACGACTATCTGAACAAGAATTTTCAGGCGGAAGAGTTTTATTGCCGCGTCGTGCAGAACACCAATATGGTGCGCTTCGTCCGCGAACTGCGCGACATGGCCAATCGTGATTACCTCACCCGGCTGCACAATCGCCGTCATTTGTTCCATGCGGCGGAGGCCTTGTATGCCGAAGCGCGCGCCGGTCAGCGCACGTTGGCGGTGGCGATGGTGGATGCCGATCATTTCAAGCGCATCAACGACCAGTTTGGCCACAGCGCCGGCGACGAAGCGCTCAAGCAGATCGCCAAGGTGTTGCGGCGCGGGGCTGCGCGCGGCGACATCGTGGCGCGTTACGGCGGCGAAGAGTTCGTCTGCGTGGCCGGCGTGGCCGATCCCGCGCAGGCGGCGGAACGCTTCGAGCAATTGCGGGCGGCCATCGCGGCCATTGCTCTGGTTTGGGACGGTGCGCCGATAGCGCTTACGGTCAGCATCGGCACGACAACGACCCTGGGCAACTCGTTTGCCGAGATGATCGAACACGCCGACCAGGCCTTGTTTCACGCCAAGGCGGCCGGACGCAACCGGGTGGTCGACTTTTCGTCCAATAGTTCGCAATAAGCTGCAATAGATTGAATAGGCAGGCAAAAAACCCGAAAACAGGCTCATCCTGTGAGCCTTGAGGCGCGCATGATGACAGCCTTCATTCACGGAGGCCATCATGCCGAACCATTTAATCGACGCCATCGTTTTCTGGGTTACCGCCTGCAGCGGCCTGGTCGCGCTGCTGCTGCCGCGCCTGGCCTGACCCGCGCCTGCACTTACCAAACCTGGCGCAATGCCGGAAATCATCCACTGGCCCGAGAGCCAGCGCGGGCCCACCAGCCAGAATGGACTTGAACGCCTGAACGGGCTTGACTGCCTGGCCGGACTTGATGGCCCCGCCGTGCTGCTCTGCGCCACCCATCGCCTGACGCGCCAGTTGCGGCTGGCGCATGGCCGCGCCCAAGCGGCGGCCGGGCGGGTGCGCTGGGCCGCGCTGGACACGGTGACCGTCGCGCGGTGGTGCGCCAGCGTGCTTGATCAGGCGCTGCTGTCGGGCGAATTACCCGCCGAACTGGCGCCGCGCCTGCTGCTATCGGCTACACAGGAACGCCTGTTGTGGGAAGCCGCGATTGCCGCTGGTGGCGGCCCGGCCGGAGAAGCGGGTTTCTATGATCGGCGCGGCCTCGCCGAGGCGGCGATGGAGGCCAATGCCCTGGCTGAAGCGTGGAAATTGCGACTACCGGGGAGCGCTGGCGGGAAAAATGGTGGCGGGGCCGGTGGCGGTGGCGAGGGACTGGACGGTGGACCAGACGAGGGCGCCAGCGAAGAAACGCGGCATTTTCTCGGCTGGCGCGGCGTCTTCCGCCAGCAGTGCGACGAACGCGGCTGGATCGAACCGGTGCGGGGCCTCGATTGGCAGATCGACGCCATTGCGCGCGGGGCAGGGCGGTTGCCTGCTGTCGTTGCCTTTGTCGGCTATGTCGCCCCGGGCCGGCTGCCGCCGCAGGAAGCGCGGCTGGCCAGCGTGCTGGCGGGGCGGGGCGTGCGCGTGGTCGAACTACGGCTGGAACGGGACGAAGCCGCCCCGGTCGAGGTGCTGGCGCTGCCCGACCGGGTGGCCGAATGCCGCGCCGCCGTTGCCTGGGCCGCGCGCCAGATTGCCGCGGCGTCCGCCTTGCCGCCCACGTCGTCCCCGTCGTCATTGTCCCCGTCAT
>JAIFMO010000126.1 GCA_020048435.1 Sulfuritalea sp. | reverse complement strand
CGGCACCGCCGGGCGCCGGGCCAGCAAGCGCAGCAGCGGCGCCAGCAGCAGGGTAAGCAGGGTCTGGATCATGCGCTGGCGCCTTGTTTCGCGCTACGGCTGGCGTCGGCCAGAACGGCTTCGACCCCGGCGACATAGCGCTCGATGGAAAAGTCGGTCAGCACGCGTTGCCGGCCGCGCTCGCCGAGTTGGGCGCGCAGCGCCGGGTCGGCAGCGAGCTTTGCCAGATGCGCGGCCAGCGCGTCGATGTCGCCGTATTCGTAGAGGTAGCCGGTTTCGTTTTCGACCACCAGTTCGCGCGAGCCGACCACGCGCGAAGCGATCACAGGTTTGCCCAGCAGCATGGCTTCGAGTATCGCCCGCGGCAGGCCTTCCCGTGGCGATGACAGCACTAGAATGTTCATGGCGGCGATCCAAGGCAGCGGCTGCTGCTGGAAACCGACGAAATGCACGCGGTCGCCAAGTCCCAGAGATTCCGCCAGCGCCCGCAGCGCTGTGTTCTCCGGCCCATCGCCGACAATAAGAACGTGGATCGGGGCATGTATCGCCGTGCCGCTAGCGCCGACTTTTTCGACCGCACGCAACAGGTGATCGACCGATTTTCGCCTGAGCAGTGAACCGATGACGCCGACAACGATGGCGTTCGCAGGTACATCCGGCAGCGTCTGCGGCGCGGGCAGCGCCTGTTTGCCATCAATGCCGTTATGCACGACCACCAGCTTGTCGTTAGCGATCCCGTATTGGCGCAGCGAGTCGGCAACGTCATGCGAGACGCAAATAACGGCATGAGCGACGCGGTTTGTCACGGCGATCTCGACGGCATTGAGAGCGGGATTCGTGCGGCAGTGCTGAACCACCGGCACGCCGGCTTCCTCGCCGGCGAGGAAGCCTTCGAAATTCGAAGAGGGCTGGTTGTTAAGGTAGAGCAGGTTATAGCCGCCGCTTTGCAGCAGAGCGGCAATTGCGCGCGCGCGCGGGCCGATGCGCCAACGACGTTCGATGGCGAACACGGCGGCAGCGCGCCAGCTACGGTTCCAGCTGAGCAGACCCCGCGCCAGTTCCTTGGCGAACTTTGCCCACCATGGCTGGCGGCGGCCGGGCAGACGGACAAAAGGGACGCCGAGCGCCGCCATTTCCCGGGAAATCGACGAGCCTTCGCCGTGCGCATAGTCGTGGTAGAAGCAGGCGGTGAGATCGAAGCGCTCGCGGTCAATGCCCTTCAACAACTCGAGCAGGCTGTTGGTGCCGCCGCCCCATTCGTTGCCGGTATCGAGGACGAGCACGCGCATCAGGCCGCCCCTCGCGCCAGCACGCCTTCGACGGCGGCCAAGACTTCGTCGACCTCGATGCGCGCGATGCAGCGCGTGTCGTCGGACTTGGTGCGGATGGACAGATCGGGACAGGGGCGGTGGATCACTACATGCCGTTCGTGATCGTAGGGCGGCCCGGAAGTCGCGGGATCTGAAACCGCGAACAGGCAGACGGTCGGCACCTCCAGCGCGAAGGCGACGTGCATGGTGCCGGTATCGCCGCTGACCAGGCAGTCGCAGGCGGCGACCAGCGCGGGCAGGCAGTCCAGCGGCAGTTCGCCGGCCGTGACGAGGACGCTTGCGTCGCCAGTATTGCTCGCGTCGCCGATGTCCTGGGCGATCCGCTCAAGGGCGGTTCGCTCAGCGGGCGCGCCGGTGAGCACGAGGCCGATATCCGGATGCGCCAGTCTCAGACGCTGGCCGAGGGCGACGAATTTCTCCGCCGGCCACATGCGGCACGGGGCGGAAGCGCCGCACTGCAAGGCAACGCGCCTTCGTGGCGCGAAGCCACGTGCCAGAAAGAAGTCCGCCACCCGTTCGCTCGCGCCGGGTACAAATGGCAGCCGCATCCGGGCGCCTTCGACATCGGCGCCGGCCAGCGCAGCCGTGCGCAGCCGCTGATTGAGCCCGTGACCGAGTTCTGCCACGGTGACGGTCGTCGCGCGGTTGGCAAGCAGGAAGCGGAAGGGATTGCGCGCATTGGGCAACTTGAATATCCAGCGGGCGCCGGCCAGATAGGCCAGCGGCGTCGCCTGCGGCTCGTTGCCGTGCAGGATCACGGCAACCTCGGGGCGGTGGCGGCGCAGGCGTGCGACCAGGGCGGGAAAGTCGCGCCAGCCGCCGCGTGCGGGAATCGCCTCGTCGATCTCGGGGCAGTACCGAAACAGCGGCAGGCTCACTTCGTGGATCAGCGCGACAAAGCGCGCGGCGGGAAAACGCTTGCGCAGCGGGCCGAACGCGGCGGTCGACATGACGGTGTCGCCCAGCGCGGTCGTCGAGACGAGCAGCACGCAGCGCACGTCGGCCGCATCGAGCGAGCGCGGGTCGTCGTCGCGGCCGTCAAGCGCCTTGACGGCGCGCAAGCTCCAACGGAGCAGTGTTTCGAGCGGCCGGACACGCATGTTCACTCGGGATGCAGGCGCGTGTAGAGCTTGCTAAGCCACGGCCGGCGATATATTTCCAGTCGTTTCCCGAGCCAGCCAGCCGGCTTGTCCTTGACCACGATGCGCGGAATTTCTTCGGTCGGTGTGGTGGGCAGGCAGGTATCGCGCCGTACCGTGTAAAGGTGGGTGTAACCCGCCTGTCGGGCCACGACGCGGTAGGCGTCGTCGTAATAGCCCTGTGGCCAGCACAGATGCACTGATGCTTCCCCGAGGCGCTGCTGCAGCACGAGTCGTGAACGTCCCAGATCGTTCGCCAGTTGCGCCTGCCGTACCTCGCGATCGGCTTCGACCCGATCCCAGCGCGTGTGCGTGTGGGTATGCGAATGGAACTCGAAGCTGCCAGCGGCGCGCATGGCGTCAACTTCGCTCCAGCGCAACATCGCCACGTCGGCGCGACCGGCGCGCACTGCGTCCGTGCAAGCCTTGTGCGAGAGCGTGACCGGGACGTTCCCCGCTCCGGCATGGGGTCGCGCCGCGCCGTCGCCGATCCAGCCGCTGACCAGAAAGATGACGCCATTCAATCCGTGCTCGGCCATGATCGGATGCGCGTACACCCAGTTATCGAGGTAGCCGTCGTCGAAGGTGATGACGACGCTCTTCTCCGGCAGGGGATCGCCAGCAAGGAATCGCGCCAGGTCGTCGAGGCCCACCGTGCGCCAGCCCCGCGTCGCCAGATAGCGCATCTGGTCGCGGAAGTTTTCCGGCGTGATGGTCACCAGGCCCGCTACGGGGCTAATGTGGTGGTACATGAGGACGGGCACGGCTTGCGCGTTCTTCATGGCTCTGCGCTCAATCGACCCCGCTCAAGGTGTCGTCGTAGATGCGTTCGAGTCTCTGCACGACATTGCGCGGATGAAAATCCTGGACCCTTTCGTAGGCCCGCTCGACCAAGGCATCCGCCCGCGGCGTGCCCAGCATGTCGAGACCCCGCAGCAATCCCTGATAAAGGGAATCCGCGTCCTTTGGCGCCACTGTGATGGCGCAGTCATCGTCGGTGAATTCCGCCAGCGCGCCGCCGGTCGACACCAGTAGCAGCCGTTTCAGGTACATGGCCTCCTGCGCGATGAGGCCGAAGGGCTCGTAGTGCGAGGGCATGAGGACGATGTCCGCTTGCTCGACCAGCTTGAAATAATCGGCGGCACTTTTATTTCCCACAACCTCGACGCCCGGGATGTCGATCGGCGGCCGCTGCTCCCATTTCCCGCCGGCCATGATCAGCCGCGCCCTGCCGGGAGGGAGGCGGGCGAACGCGGCCAGCAGTTCTTCGAGACCCTTGATCGGATTGTTGCCGCCGCCGTAGAGCAGCGTCGCCATCGTCGCGGGGGCCTTGGGCGGGAACGGCCCCAGCGCCATGATTTCCAGCGACAAGGGATTGCCCAAGAGCCGATGGCGGTTGTTGATCGGTATTACACCCCTGAAGTAGTTGAAGGATGCCTGACTGAGAAACAGCAGCGTACACGGGGAACGCGGCTGCGCCGGTTGCTTGAAGTGGTTGTGGTAATGCACCACGACGCCAGGCCGGTAGGATAACCGCTTGACCACCGCATCGACCTGTTCCTGCCGATTGTGGAAGTGGAGGATATCTGGCCGTTGCGCTTCGATGATGCGGACGAGGCCGGAATAGGTGAAGACGCCGAGGCCGAAGATCTTGTTGAGCACCTTGTTGTGCCAGCGATCCTCGACGAAGGGGAAGGCCGTGGTGCCGTAATGTTCAAAGGGTGTCAGGTCGAATGTGGTCTTGCCCGAATTGTGGCCGCTGACGCAGCAGGCGATCTGGTGCCGATATGACTGGCCGTGTGCGCCGAAGGCCGTGATAATCTTCTCAACCGACATGGCGTTGTTGCGGATGTCGGCCCAGAAATGAATGTGCAGCGCCGTTTTCATGCGGACAGCCATTTACTTGCGGCGCAGCCGCATGATCAGGATGTCGCCGTAGAGGGCAGCATCCGACGTCAGCAGTTCATAGACGCGGGGCGAATAGAAGCGGCGGCTGACGCGGCGAATCAGCGCGGCAATCAGGCGGTCCTTCAGCTTGGGTTTCCTGCGTGGCCGGTTCATGGCGACGGTCTCGACCTCGAAGCCGCTGACAAAAGCGAGATAGAAGATCATCGACAGCGACACCGGCATGATGTGGCCCATGAAGCCGTCGGCCTTGAGCGTCTCCCAATGGTGGGCGAGATCGATGAACCAGGGAAAGTAGCCGGCCGAGAAATACTTCGACCGCGCGTTGGTTGACATGATGTTGGGCGTGGACAGGATCAGCATGCCGCCGGGCTTGACAATGCGCGCCAGTTCGCGGAACAGGAGGTAGGGATTTTCGAGGTGCTCGATGCATTCGATGTTGAAGACAACATCGAAAGCGGCGGTCGGCAGGTCCAGTTCGCGACTGAGGTCGATACGGGATTTTTTGACCTCGTCGCCCAGCTTGATCTGCGCCGTATCGATGTCGCCCGCCACAATATTGGTATAGCCACCGCGCACCAGTTGCGCCGCCAGAGCGCCTTCGCCGCAGGGCAGGTCGGCGATGGCCGCCGACTTTGGCGCGGCCAACATCATGGCAATGGCCGTTTCGTGCACGTTGTCCGCGCTGAGGGCGCGGATGGAATCGTCTTTCATTTTTGCTCCAATCGGTCAACTCCCGCCAACAGCCGCTTATAAACAGCCACCATGCCAGCCAGCATGGCCTCGCGCGAGAAATGCGTCGTCACTTTTTGCCGCGCCGCCTTACCCATGCGCTGGCGCGTCGGCGCGTCGCCCAGCAGTTGGATGATTGCCACCGCCAGCGCCTTGGGGTCGTTTACCGGCACCAGCAGTCCCGTATCGCTAGCGCCGACTATTTCGGGCACGCCGTCGACGCGGCTGCCGATGGCCGCCAGCCCCAGCGCGCCGGCCTCGACGAAGGCGGTGCCCAGCGCCTCCTGGTGCGTCGGCAGCACGAAGAGGTCAAGCGATTGCAGCACATTGACGACATCGCGGCGCAGGCCGAGCAGATGGACTCGGGCGGCCAGATCCAGTTCGGTGATGCGCCGCTCGATGTTCTCGCGCTGCGGACCGTCGCCGGCGAAGACGAAGTGGGCAGCGGGGAAGCGCGCCAGCACGGCGGGGATGGCTTCGAGCAGTTCGGCGTGGCCCTTTTTGCGGCGCAGGATGGCGACGGTGCCGACCAGCGGCACGTCCGCCGCGATGCCCAGTTCGCCGCGCAGCGTGCCACCCGCCGGCGCGGCGGCGTAGCGCGCGAGGTCGATGCCGGTGTGCACCGCGGTAATTCGGTCACGCCGCACGCCGGCCGCTTCGAGGTAGCGCGCCACATGCTCGCTGACGGTGACGACATGATCGGGCAGCACGCTGTAAGTAAACCGCGAGGTGATCGGCAGCGCCAGGTGACGGGTGCGGACGATCCGCGGCCGGTGCGTCAGCGTGTGTGCCGCCATGCCGGCCAACTGCGTGTCGCGGCCGCTGTGGGTGTTGACGATGTCGGGCCGGCGCGCGCGCATGAAGCGACGCAGGCGCAGGATGGCGGGGAGGTCAATGGCGCTACGCATGCGCGTCTCGAACACCTCGACGCCGGCTTCGCGCGCGCGGACGCCGAGCTTGGCGCCGGGCTGGCAGGCCAGCAAGGCGGTGTGGCCGAGTTCGCGCAGCCCCAGCATCTCGTTGAGGGTGCGGTTTTCCTGCCCGCCCCAGCCCAATGAGGATTCCGTATGGAGCACGATCACCGCGTGGGCGCCTCCGGCGCGGCGGCGGAAATCTCTTCGGTCACCCGCTGTAGCCGATAGAGCCGGCTGTAAATGCCGCCGCGTTCCAACAGTTCGGCATGCGGCCCGATCTCGGCGATGCGGCCCTTGTCGAGCACGACGATGCGGTCGGCGTGCTCGATGGTCGACAGGCGGTGGGCGATGACCAGCGTGGTGCGGTTTTCCATCAGGCGTTCAAGGGCGGCCTGCACCTGGCGTTCCGACTCGGAATCGAGCGCCGAGGTGGCCTCGTCGAGCACCAGGATCGGGGCGTTCTTCAGCAGCGCGCGGGCAATGGCCAGGCGCTGGCGCTGGCCGCCGGAAAGCTTGACGCCGCGTTCGCCCACCTGCGTTTCATAGCCTTGCGGCATGGCCATGATGAAGTCGTGGGCGTGGGCGTCGCGGGCGGCTGCCTCGACTTCGGCGCGCGAAACGGTGCCCGCGCCGCGCATGTCACCGTAAGCAATATTGGCCGCCACGGTGTCGTTGAACAGCACCACATCCTGCGACACCAGCGCGATGTTGTTGCGCAAGGACGCCAGCGTCAGCGACTCGATGGGGGCGCCGTCGATCAAAATTTGACCACCGTCGGCGTGATAAAAGCGCGGCAGCAGGTTGGCCAGCGTGGTCTTGCCACTACCGGAGGGGCCGACCAGCGCCACGGTTTCGCCGGGCGCGATGACGAGTGTCAGATCGACAATCGCCAGCCGCTCCGTGCCGGGGTAAGTAAAGGTCGTATGCTCGAAGCTGACTGCGCCCTGTACGCGCGGCACGGTTTCCTGACCGCGATCATCCTCAGGTTCCTGGTCGAGCAGGGCGAAGACGCTCTCGGCGGCGGCCAGGCCGCGTTGCAGCGGGGCGTTGACGTCGGTGAGGCGTTTCAGCGGCGCCAGCAGCATCAGCATGGCGGTGATGAAGGAGACAAAGCCGCCGACGGTGGTTTGCGCACTCTGTCCCTGCAACAGCGCAATGTAAATGACCACGGCCACCGCGATGGCGGTGAAAAATTGCACGATGGGCACGGTGGCGGCGGCAGCGATGGCCTGGCGCATGTTCTGGCTGCGGAAGCGCTCGTTGGCCTCGACGAAGCGCGCCGTCTCGTAAGCCTGGCCGCCGAAGATCTTCACCACCTTGTGGCCGCCGATGGTCTCTTCGAGGATGCGGGTGATGTCGCCGATGGCGTGCATGGTCGCCCGGCTGGCCGAGCGCAGGCGTTTGCTGAACACCTGCACGACGATGGCGATCAGCGGCGTGACGGCCAGCGCCACCAGCGTCAGTTTCCAGTTGAGATAAAGCAGCCAGGTCATCAGGGCGACGATGGCCAGCGAGTCGCGCACCGCGACGGTCAGCACCGAGATCGCCGCGCCGGTGACGTTATTGACGTCGTTGGTGACTTTGGAAATCAGCAGCCCGGTGCTCTGATTGTCGTAGGTGCGGGTCGGCAGTTGCAGCAGGCGCGCAAACATGGCATTGCGCAGATCGAACACCAGGCGGTTGGTCAGCCACGACATGGTGTAGTCGGTGACGAAACTTAATACGCCGCGGAGCAGGAAGATGCCGATGACCGCCAGCGGCGCGAGGTAAAGATTGTCGCGCGGCTTGCCGGAAAACCCCTTGTCGAGCAGCGTTTTCATCAACGCCGGGAACAGCGGCTCGGAGGCGGCCAAGAGCGCCATGCCGACAATGCCCAGCGCGAAGGCTTTCCAGTAGGGACGAACGTAGCCCAGCAGGCGCACGTACATCTGGAAGCTGCCGAGGGGGGCGGTACCGGAGGTGGTCATCGAAGGCGGCGGCGGGGCGCCCTAAGCGGCGCCGGATTTGGCAACAGCGCCGGATTATAGCGGCCTGCCCGGGGCGGCCCGTGCGCTTGCGGCCCATGTGCGGTCCGGGTGCAGCCCGATGGCTCCCCGCGCGATCAGTTCTCAAGCAGCGCGCGGTAAAGCGCGTCCAGCGCCGTGGCGGTGGCTGCCAGTGTCAGCGGTTCGGCGGCGGCGCGGGCGGCGGCGCGTTGTTGCGGCGTGGGGCCCGTATCGTTCATTGCCGCAAGCAGGGCGCGCAGGCCGGCGGCCAGCGCGACGGCATCATTGGGGGCGCAGACTGCGCCGTTCTCTCCCTCGCGTACCAGTTCAGCCGCGCCGCAGCTGGTGGTGGTCACCAGCGGCAGGCCGCAGGCCAGAGCTTCCAGCGCGGCGTTGGGGAAAGGATCGTAGAGCGTCGGCAGCGCGACGATATCGGCGGCGCCGTAGAAGGGCCGCACGTCAGTCTGCGGGCCAAAAAAGCGCACGCGGGTCGCCACGCCCAGCCGCGCGGCGCGGCGTTCCATGGCCGCCTGCGCCTTGTCGCGACCGACGATCCATAAGCGCGCGTCCGGCAAACGGACCAGCGCGTCGAGCAACGTCGCCACGCCCTTGCGCTCGAAGCCGGAACCGACGAAGAGAATGACCTTTGCCGTTTCCATGCCGGTGTCGGCCAGGCCTGTTGCCGTACCGCCAGTCCCACGGGGATTCCCTTCGGTCACGCTCACTTTTTGGCGCAAGGCGGCGCGATGCTCCTCGCGCAGGCCGGGGTGGAAATGCGCGCAATCGACGCCGTTGTAGATCAGCCGCAGTTTGTCGTCCGACACGCCGAAGCGGCGGGCGATGTCGTCCCGCACCATGCGCGAGTTGCAGATCACGGCGCGCAGATCGGGGTGGCGAAACATGGCCGTCTCGGCCGCCAGGGTGTAGCGGTGCCACGCCGACAGCGCGGTGGCAATAGGTGCCATGCCGCCGCGCGCCGCGTCGCGTAATTCAAGCCAGGTCGCATGGACGCCATCGCCGGCGCGGTAAATGTGGCAGCCGGGAATACGTTCGTGCGACTGCACCAGATCGAACCGGCCTTCGTCGATGACGGCTTGAACGGCGCGGGCAAAGCTGGCGTCGCGCCCCCTGCGGCCGGCAAGTTTCGACCAGGCGGGATTGCAGATTTCGACGGGGAAGTTGGCCACCTCGCCGCCGCTCCACTCGCGGCAAAGCAGCGTCACCTCGGTGCCCCGCGCCACCAGTGCGCCCAGCGCCCGCTCGACGAAACGCTCGGCGCCGCCGAAAGGCGTGTATTTCTGGCGGACCAATGCGAGCTTCATGCGGGCATTCCGCTGGCGAGCTTCACAGCGCGTCCAGCCATTGCGACAGTGCTCGCCAGGGCGTGGCGACGAAATCCTTGCGGCGTTGGCCGTCGTCGCCACCAAAAACGACGCCACCCTCGATGTCGGGCAGCAGCGCGCGCAGCCGTTCCAGCGGCGCAAAAAAATCGGCGGCGACGGTTGCGCCCGATTTGGCCTCGATGGCGATGCGCCGGCCGGCCTGCTCGAGCAGCAAATCGACCTCGAGGCCGCGACTTTCGCGGTAATGGAACAGGCGCGCCTCGCGGCCGGCGTGGGCGTGGTGTTTGAGAATTTCGGCGGCGACCCAGCTTTCGAAAATGGCGCCGCGCAACGGATGGTGGCGCAACTGCTCGGGCTCGCGAATATCGAGCAGGTAGCAGGCCAGCCCGCTGTCAAGAAAATGCAGCTTGGGTGCCTTGACGATCTGCTTGCGGCGATTGGTGTGCCAGGCCGGCAGGCGCTGCACCAGGTAGCCGGCTTCCAGCACCGACAACCACTGGCGGGCGGTGTTGTGGGAGACACCGGCGTCGCCGCCCAGCGTGGAGAGGTTGATTTCCTGCGCGGTGCGGCCGGCGGCAAGACGGACAAAATCGGTGAAGGCCAGCAGGTCAACCACATTCAACACGCTGCGCACGTCGCGCTGAACGTAGGTGGCGAAGTAATCCGCCAGCCAGCGCCCGGCGGGGATGGCGCGATCATGAATGCGGGGGTAGGCACCCATCCAGAGCGTGGTCAGCAAATCGACCGGCGGCGCCGGGAAACGGTGCAATTCGTCGAGGTCGGGCGGCAGCAGGGTCAGCACGGCGCAGCGTCCGGCCAGGGTTTGCGCCACCTGATCAGTCAGTCCGAAGTGTTGCGACCCGGTGAGGATGAAGCGCCCCGGCGACGCATCGCGATCAACTTCTTCTTGCAGATAGCTGGTCAGCCCCGGCGCGTTATGCACCTCGTCGATAATGGCGCCGGTAGCGAATTCAGCTAGAAAACCGCGCGGATCGGCCGTCGCCGCCTCGCGCCGGTCCAGCGGTTCCAGCGAGACATAAGGCCGTTCGGGGAAAACCGCCTGGCACAGCGTGGTCTTGCCGGACTGGCGCGGGCCGGTAAGCAGCACTACCGGGTAGTGCCGCGCAACGTCGCGCAGGATGGGCGCCAGCTTGCGTTCTATGGGCATGCATGGATTGTAATCGCCAATTACAATCCATGCGTATTGTTATAAATCAATAAGATCGGCGCAGGCTGTCAGCACCTGCTCGACCGGAATTGTCGTCAAACACTCGCTGAGCTTGCCGCCGCCGCAACCATCGAGGCCACAAGGGCGGCAGGGGTGGGCGGCGCTGGCGACGATGCGGTGCGGCACCAGCCACGGCGCCCATTCGATGTCGCCCGAGGGGCCGAACAGCGCGACCGTGGGCGTGCCCATGGCGGCGGCGATGTGCATGGGGGCCGAATCGACGCCGACGAAAAGCCGCGCCCGCGCCGTCAGTGCCGCCAGTTCCTTGAGCGAAAGCTGGCCCGAGAGATTGACTGGCGCCGTGGCGCAGGCGGCAAGCACGGCGGCGATCAAAGCGTGCTCCTTCGCGTCCGGCGCAGCAGTGAGGACGACGCGCTGGCCGCGAGCGTGAAGGGCGTCGGCCAGCGCGGCTACCTTTGTCGCCGGCCAGCACTTGAACAGCCAGCGCGAGGCCGGATGCAGGTGGATGAAGTCGCCCTCGACGCCCTGTTCGCGCAGCAGCGCGGCAACGCGCGCTTCGGCTGCGGCGCCGGGCATCATGACCAGGCGTTTGTCTTCCGGCGATGGCTGAATGCCGACCCGGCGCAATGCATCGAGGTTGGATTCGACGGTGTGGCGGTGCGGATGGTTGGAGCGGGGATAGAAGTGCGTAAACGCCCGCCGCAAAAAGTCGGCGGTAGCGACACGGCGCGGCGCCACCGCCCAGCGCGGTCCGAGCAGCTTGACCAGCCAGGCGCCGCGTTTCGCCTCGGTGAGATGCACCACGAGGTCGTAGCCGCGCTCGCGCAGGGTTGCCAGCAACTGCCACTCGGCGGCGAGGCGCGCGGCCGGGCCAAGGTTTTTCCAGTTGCGGTCGATGCCGTGCAACTGGGCGATGGCCGGGTGGCCGGCCAGCATCGGCGCGGTGTCGGCATAGACCAGTGCGTCGATTTCGCAGTGCGGCGCGGCGTGGTGCAGGGTGGAAAACACCGGCGCGGTCAGCAGCACGTCGCCGTGATGGCGCAGCTTGATCACCAGCGCGCGGCGAACCTGTTCGAGGGGAATGGCGTCTTCAACCATGGCGCCTATTCTGCCAGACGATGCGCCCGTCCTCGATCAGTGTGGCGGCGCCGTAGTCGAAGCGCAGCGAAAACCATTCAGCGAGCGCGATGCCGGCCAACTCGGCGACACAGACTTTCATCACGCCAGCATGAACGACCAGCACCGCCTCGCCC
>JAIFMO010000228.1 GCA_020048435.1 Sulfuritalea sp. | reverse complement strand
TCGAGGTCCACGCAGCCGCATGGCAAAGGACATCCACCCCTTCCACCACGGATTTCACGTACCCCGGATCACGCAGGTCGCCCACCCGCACCTCACCAGAAAATGTCCCGGCCATCCGCTCGCCATCCCGACAGGCCGCGATCAAACGCACATCCTCGCGCTGCGCCAAAGCCTCCATAACATGACTACCGACAAAGCCATTCGCGCCTGTAACCAGAACCGTTTGCTGCATGGTGCCCCCTTAAATGGATGAACGTCCAAACATAATGAGACGAACGTCCAATTATGTCAAGGGCTTCTATGGGCACAGAAATATCTGATAACTGCTGAAGGCAATAACTTCCCCCTGAACCTCATCCCGTCTTGACAGGAAACGCACTAGTGCTTTTTGAGCGACCTGTATCTGTGGCGGAGTTCGGGTGCGGCAACGATAGTCTGTACGGCCGTTGTCTGGGGTACTGCAGATGTTCAACCGGCTGGTTGCAGCGCAGAGCGAGTGGCCGGAGTTGGCCGACTGCCGGAGCTCACGAGCGGCCGCTTCGTAGAGCTCCAATGCGCAAATACCTGGTTTGGCTGTGCGGCCGGTTTGGAGAAAGCTGACGGGCCGTTTTGGGCACGCAAGAGCCAGCCGTACAGAAAATATGACCGTCCGTTGACAGTCTGAAGGACTCATTCGGGAATTGAAGGCCACCGTCCCTTGATGGCCACCAAGAGCCAAACGAGCTCAGGCCTGCAATTCGTTTAGTAGTTTCGGGTGTCGATCAAGAAGCCGAAACAAATTTGTCACCGCAGGCAACGGACGGGACTTGCCTCGCTCGTACCGTGGAAATGCATTCGGACCGCCGCCGATGATGCGCGCGGCTTTGAACTGGGTCAGCTTCAACTTCTTGCGGATGCGTGCCAGTTCGGCAGATTCTTGGGCGTTGATCTCGGCGGCTATGCGCTTGATGGCGTCGGCGAATCGCTCACCCTCTCCCGCGTCGAATTCAACCTCGTGACAATGCAGGCAATGCCAACAGGCGATCTTCGCCACCACCTTGCGTGACCTTTGTATTCATGCGACTACGGAGAATGTCGGATATTGATGAATTGTCGCAAACCTGACAAACGTTTCACAGGAAATTATTCGATAAAACAGATAGTTGTATCTTCCGCCTCATGGCACGGGGTTTGCAAACCATAAGCACAACTCCTTACAGTTCCCATCATGGCCCGTCACCTCACCATCAACGACACCACGCTGCGCGACGGCGAGCAGTCGGCTGGCGTGGCCTTCTCGCTCGCCGAGAAGCTCGCCATTGCGCAAGGACTCGCCGCCATCGGCGTGCCCGAACTGGAGGTTGGCATCCCGGCGATGGGCGCGACGGAGCGTGAGAGCATCCGTGCCGTCGCCGCGCTTGGTCTGCCGAGCCGCCTGATGGTGTGGAGCCGCATGGTGGCGGGCGACATCGCTGCTTGTGCCAATCTTGGCGTGCAGCTCATCGACATTTCCGTGCCAGCCTCGGACCAGCATCTTGCCTACAAGCTGCGGCGCGAGCGTGCCTGGCTGCTGGCCATCCTGCCCGGTTACATCGCACAAGCCCAGGATCTGGGCCTGGAAGTCAGCATCGGCTGTGAAGACGCCTCGCGGGCAGACAGCGATTTTTTGTTGCAGATCGCCGATGTGGCCAAACGTGCCGGCGCGGTGCGTCTGCGCTTCGCCGATACGCTGGGCGTGATGGAACCTTTCGGCGTGTTGAAGGTGATTCGCCGTCTCGTGCGCAACAGCGGCCTCGCCATCGAGATGCACGCCCATGACGACATGGGACTGGCCACCGCCAATACGCTGGCCGCCATCCGCGCCGGCGCAACACATGTGAATACGACGGTAAATGGTCTCGGCGAGCGCGCGGGTAATGCGCCGCTCGAAGAAATCGTCCTCGGCGCCGAGAAGTTGCTGGGTTGCGCCAGCGGGGTCAACCTGCGCGGTTTTCCCGCATTGTCGCAATGCGTCGCCCGCGCCGCCAACCGGCCGGTGTCATGGCAGAAAAGCGTGGTCGGGGAAGGTGCATTCACCCACGAGGCCGGTATCCATGTCGATGGTCTGCTCAAAGACCCGCGCAACTACGAAGGCTTCGATCCGGCGGAAGTCGGTCAAAGGCATCACATCGTACTCGGCAAGCATTCTGGCCACCGTGCCGTGATGGCGGTCTATGCCACGCTCGGCATCGCGTTGGACGAAGCTACAGCGCAGCAACTGGTCGGGCGCGTGCGCGATTTCGTGCTGTCGGAAAAGCGCACACCGGATGAGCGTGAATTACTGGGCCTGATTGCCGTACCGCTAGCGCCGACTTTTCCATTCACTCCAACTTCAGTAGAGGCTCCCCATGGATGACACGCTCACGCTCGACGAGGCGCTTGCCGAACTGACCTCCGCCGAGGACTTTCTCGATTATTTCGGTGTCGCCTATGTTCCGTCGGTGGTACAGGTGAATCGACTACATATCCTGCAACGCTTTCACGACTATCTGGAACGTGAGCCCGGTGCTTTCGCCAACGGTGACGAGGTAACTCGCGCCGCGGGTTATCGACGTTGCCTGCACCAGGCCTACGAGGATTTCGTCAAGTCCGACGCACTGACCGAAAAGGTCTTCCGCGTTTTCCATTCCGAACCGCTGCCCGAGGGTGGCCAAAGCACCTTCGTACCCCTCGACAAGGTATTCAAATGATTTACCGCTTTGATTTCGGCGACGCCGTGCGCGTCATCCGCAACGTCAAGGACGATGGCACTTATCCGGGCGCCAACATCGGGCAGTTGTTGGTGCGGCGCGGTAGCGTCGGTCATGTCGTCGATATCGGCACCTTCCTGCAGGATCAGGTGATCTACTCGGTTCATTTCCTCGACATCAACCGCATCATCGGCTGTCGCGAGGAAGAACTGATTGCCGAGGGTGATCCCTGGGTTCCCTCGCGCTATGAGTTCCACGAGAAGGTGCGCAATTCGCTGGCGCTGGGGCGGCAGGGTGAAGTGCTGGTGCCCGAGCTGGCCATTGGTGAAATCATCAAGGTGGTACGCGATGCAGCCGATGGCGTGGCCTACCATGTTCATTTCGACTGCCTGCCCGGCCGCTTGCTGCAGGTGCCGGAAAGTGCGCTGCTGCCACTGTTACCACCGTTAACCTTGGCGCCAGCAAAAGAGCCCGCCCTTGAGTGCGTATCTTGAACTGAAACTGGCCTGGGCGCTTTACCAGCGTCCGCCACAACAACTCGCTCAAGCCGAAAGCACCAAGCTTGACGCCGTTGCCGGGCGCCAGCGGCTGCTCGAAGCGAAAATTCTCTCGTCGCCTGAAGCTGCGCAGGCCGTAGTCACGCCGGTGTCTGTCGCCGACCGCCTGGCTGAGATTCGCGCCCGCTATACAGATGCGGAAGCGTTCACTGCCGATTTGGGGGGCATAGGGCTGGATGTGTCCGGGCTGGAGGCTGAAATTGCCCGCGATTTGCGCATCGAAGGGGTGCTGGATCATATCTCCGTCAGCGTCCCCCCGGCGACGGACGTCGATGCCGAGATCTATTACCGGGTTCATCTCGGCCGCTTCGTGCAGCCCGAGCGGCGCACGCTGCGCCATATTCTCGTCACCTTCTCCGGTGCCGCGGAAAAACAATCTGCCCAAGCGCTACTTGACGACCTGCGATGCAGAATTGTCGATGCCGATGATTTCGGCGACTGCGCCCTGCGTCACTCGCACTGCCCGACTGCGCTTGAGGGCGGCATACTGGGCACACTATCGCGCGGTAAGCTGTATGCGGAACTGGATGCCGTAGCCTTCGGGCTGACCGCAGGTGGGCTGTCGACAACCATCGAAACTTCGGTCGGCCTTCACCTGTTGCGCTGTGACGAGATTCACCCTGCAATCACTCCCCAATTTTTCGATGTCAGAGAACGTATCCTTGATTCACTTAATGAGACCAGACGCAAGATCGCCATGAAGGAGTGGATCAAGAAACTGCCTGATTAGGCTTGGCGTGTCGCATTCGTCACAATGACAGCAGCCTCGGCAGAAAAAGCTCACTCACCAGCAGCGGCGCGCCGGCGCTGGTAAATACCGAACGGCGCGCCCACAGTGTCTCCGTCGGATCATGCAGTCGCGTATCGAGTAGTTCCGCCGCGCGGCGATACAACGACGCGCGATTGTCGATGCGGGCAAACTCTAGCGGACCACGGGTAATTCGCGGATCGGAAAACAGCATCGTCGCTAGCGGCTGGCTGCCGAGGCCACGCAGGCTGCGCCAGGGGCCGGCCAGATGCCGGGCGGCGGTGAGGCTGCGGGCGAAAATTACGGGCGTTTCGCCGCACAGCAGCAGCACTTCGCGTACCAGCGGCTGCACCCCGGCGGCCAGTCCCAACGCGGCCCGTTCGTCCAGCCACGCGGACGCCCGCCGCTGCGTCAGCGGTTCGACGCGAAAACCGGCCCCGCAGCGGCTGCGAATCCGTTCAGAGAGCGAACCGGACGCCGTCAACCAACGTCGCGCCGATCCCGAAAGCGCCGGACGCGGCGGATGAACAAGCCAAGTGTGCATGGTTGAATTTTACGGGGTTACGGCGTGAAGGACGCAGCAAGAAACCGTTCGGCCCCCAACACCCGGCGCGGGTGATTTGGCTGGCCGCCCGCCCCCCGCTATCTTTCGGCGCAAGTATCGAGCAGAAGGCAGGGATCGCGCCAGTCCCGCCGACCGCTACAGTCGTCCGGCGGGCCGCTGGCCAGACAGGCGTGGCACATGGCGGCGACAACTTCGCTCACTTTCCCCTCGGTAACGTTCATGCCCGTTGCAATGGGGTGGGCCTGCGAGTGAACCTGCGTGAAGGCCTGCCGCTGGAGGACCGACAGGGCGATATCCTGTCCGCGCATCTTGGCGATGTAAGCCAGATTCCCTGCGTGTTTTCTCAACCAGTGGGACATAGCCGTTGGCCTCTGTGGGAGCATTCGCCGGCGCTGATTTGCAAGCGCCGTACATGACCCCTATTATTCTACCGGCATGGCAGTTTCGTCAATTGCACCAAGGTAATATGACTTTCCGGATAGGTCGCGCGGCGCCAGCCCTGCCGCGACTAGGCTTGCAGTAATTCGGCGCGGCGACCCAGCCAGCGGGCCTGGTGTCGCACCGCCGCATCCGGGTGATTTTGCAGGAGTTCGTCGGCCGCGGCGCGGGCCTGTTCGATCAGGGCGACATCGTCGAGATCGGCGTAGCGCAGCAGTGGCAGACCGCTCTGGCGGGCGCCGATGAATTCTCCCGGCCCACGCAACTGGAGATCCTGGCGGGCGATCTCGAAGCCATCGTTATTTTCGTAGATGACCTTGAGCCGCGCCCGGGCAATCTCGGAGAGCGGGCGGGCGTAGAGCAGGATGCAGGCCGACTGGTGGCTGCCGCGACCGACACGACCGCGCAATTGGTGCAATTGCGCCAGGCCGAAGCGTTCGGCGTGCTCGATCACCATGAGGCTGGCGTTGGCCACGTCGACGCCGACCTCGATGACGGTGGTGGCGACCAGCACCTGCACCTCGTTGGCAACAAAGGCCGCCATGACGACCGCCTTGTCGGCAGCCTTGAGCCGGCCATGGACCAGGCCGATCCGCAGTTCCGGCAATTCGGCGACCAGGTGGTCGAAGGTCTCCTGCGCGGTTTTGAGTTGTAGCGCTTCCGATTCCTCGATCAGGGGGCAAACCCAGTAGGCCTGGCGACCGGCGCGGCATGCTTCGCGCACACGGCCGAGCACTTCGTCGCGGCGGCCGGCGGCCACGAGTTTGGTCAGTACCGGCGTGCGTCCCGGCGGCAGTTCGTCGATCGCGGAGACGTCGAGATCGGCGTAATAGCTCATGGCCAGGGTGCGCGGAATGGGGGTCGCCGACATGGTGAGCTGGTGCGGCGCCGCTTGTGATTTGCCCTTCCGCTTGAGTGCGAGGCGCTGTTTGACGCCGAAGCGGTGCTGCTCGTCGACGATGGCCAGCCCGAGATTGGCAAATTCAACCGATTCCTCGATCAGCGCGTGCGTGCCCACGACCAATGCCGTGTCGCCAGCGCCGACTTTTTCGAGCCAGGCCGCGCGCTCGCGTTTTTTCTGGCTGCCGGATAGCCACGCGACCTCAATGCCTAGAGGCGCCATCCAGGCGGCCAGCTTGCGGTAATGCTGTTCGGCCAGTATCTCGGTCGGCGCCATCATGGCGGCCTGATAACCGTTTTCGGCGGCGCGCAGCATGGCCAGGGCGGCCACCACCGTCTTGCCGCTGCCGACGTCGCCCTGCAACAGGCGCTGCATCGGGTAGGCCAGAGAAAGTTCCCTGGCGATTTCGTTCCAGACGCGATCCTGCGCGGGGGTGAGCCTGAACGGCAAAGCGGCGCGCAGACCGACGGTGAGGGTGTCGCGCGCAATCAGGCGCGGAGCGCCATGCAAACGCCGGCCGGCATGGGCGCGCCGCAGACTGATTTGCTGCGCCAGCAGTTCGTCGAAGGCCACGCGGCGCCAGGCAGGATGACCATGCGTTTCCAGTTGTTCAAGCGAAACGTCGGGCGGCGGATGATGCAGGATGCGCAGACTGTCAGCGATACCGGGCAAGTCCAGCCGTATCCGCAAGGTTTCTGGCAAGGTGTCGTCGAGGGGTACGGCCGCCAGCGCGCGGTTGATCAACCGACGTAGCGCCGCCTGCCCCAACCCGGCCGTGGTCGGATAAACCGGCGTCAGCGCGTCCGGTAGTGGTTCATCGGCACCGACCGCGTGAAAGCGGGGGTGGATGATTTCCGGGCCTGAGTAGCCCACCCGCATTTCGCCGAACACGCGCAGGCGCGTGCCTGGCTGCATTACTTTTAAATGGCTCGGATAAAAATTCAGGAAGCGCAGCGCCAGCAGACTCCCACCATCGCCCCTGTCACCCCTGTCACCCATTGTGGTCATGTCGCGCACGCGGGTGATGAATTGCCGGCGGGGCCGGTAAGTAATTTCGCTGGCAATGACTTCGACGTCGAACTGCGCCGACACGCCTGGCAACGCATCACGAAGCGGTGTGATGCGCGTTTCGTCTTCATAGCGCAGCGGCAGGTGGAACACGAGTTCATCCTCGCTCCGTAAACCCAGCCGTTCAAGTTTTTCAGCGACTGCCGGGCTGACACCCGCGATGCCGCCGCCGGGCAAGGCCCCGGCTTTAGCCAACGACCAGAATCGCGTCGGCCTCGACCAGCGCGCCGCGCGGGAGTTCTTTGACGCCAACCGCCGCCCGCGCCGGATAAGGCTGGGCAACGTATTTGGCCATCGTTTCGTTCACCTTGGCGAAATTGGCGAGGTCGGTAAGGTAAATATTGAACTTGACGGCGGCGTCGAGGGTAGTGCCGGCGGCGACTGCCACGGCCTTGAGGTTTTCGAAAACACGCACGATCTGCGCGTCGATCCCTTCGGCCAGGGTCATGCTGGCCGGATCGAGGCCGATCTGGCCGGAAAGATAGAGGGTATTGCCCGCTTGCACGGCTTGCGAATAAGTGCCGATGGCGGCCGGGGCGGCCGGGGTGGAGATGATTTTGCGGGATATCGTCATTTCTTCTTGTCGCTCACGGCGTAGTTGAGGCGGTCAAAGACATGCTGCACGCCCAGGCGCGTGTCGAGATTCAGCACCAACGGCGCGTTGAGGTTGGCGCGCACGCCGCCGCCATCTTTGAGCAGTATCACCATGACGGCCGCGGTGGCGGGATCGTCGAGCTTGATCAGCGCCGCATCTTCGTCCGAAAGATTGATTTCGTAGTCGAAGCCGAAGCGTGCGGGATCGGAAATACTGAAGGCCACCAATGGGTCGTCGAGCGACTGGAGAATGAAATAAGCGGGTGGGGTGGCAGGGTCGGGGGCAGTTCCTGAGGCTGTCGGGTCGTCGGAATGGAGCAGCGCATAGCGATGCATATCCTCGAAACCGGGCAGACCGCGCGGGAATTCGATGATCTTGCTGGGCTCGACCTCCAGGCGACCAAAGCGGGGGCTATCGATATTCATGCTCATTTCCGTGACGCTATCGCGGTAAGGATACCAACTTCCAGGCCCAATTCACGTAACTTTTCCTGCGCCGCCATGGCTTCCTCGCGGGTTTTGAACGGACCAACCTGCACGCGCGCCTCAATCTGCGTTGGGACACCGGCCAATTCCAGTTTCGCCCGCAGTTCCTCGGCATTGTTGAGCGTACTGAACACGCCCATCTGTATCGCGTACTGGCGCGCAGCCCCCATCGCCCGGCTGAGCGGCCGCGACAATGGCCCCGGACTGGTCGGCGCCTTGGCGATTTCCTGTTCCACATCGGGCCGGACAGTCGCCTGTGGCACGCTGGGCTTGATCATTGCCGGGCGGGCGGTTGCAGGCGGTGTCAATGGCTTGAGGGGCGTGTGTGCGGGGCGCGTTACCGCGGCGGTTTGCTCGGGCACGACGGCCGGCTCTGGCTTTGCGGGTAGCTTGCCGGGTTCTTTGAGCGCTGCCGGTGCGGGTTCCTTGACTGTCGCTGGCGTGGGTTCTCCTGCGATTGCTGGGGCAGTCGCCGAGGCTGATTTTTCGGTTCCGTCGGAGGGCGTGTCGGTTGGTTTGCCTTCCTCTCCAGCTGATTCAGCGGCCGCCGGTTCGGGTTGCATGATCGTCGTCAGGGATGGATTCTTGGTGACAAGTTGCGGCGGCGGTGGCCGTTCCGCGGGTACATAGAAGGCATCGAACACCGCCAAGCCCCCAAGCAGCCCGACGATGATTACACCGGCAATGGCGATGCGGTTGAGCAACTGCTTTTTCAGCGCACTCTCATCATCGGGCGGTGGTGACGCCAGTTCCTCCCGTAGCTGCTCGTCAGTTGATTCCGGCATACACGTCCTCCGCTTCGGTATCCTGCACTCCATGTGCCAATGCACGGATCAGTTCGGCTTCACCGAGAGAAATACCGCATTGGTCGGCGATGCCACGGGTATCGTACCCACGCTGCGCCAGTGCCATTGCATCGGCGTATTGCGGCGATACACGGCGCGAGGCCTCCAGTTCCAGCACCTCATGGCGCAGAGCGGCCACTTCCGAGCGTAACTGCCGCACCTCTTCCTCAACGCAGCGAGCCGACAGCGCATCGCCAAAAGTCGGCGCTAGCGGAACGGCATCCGTCGCCATGTTGCCAGTGTCGGATGACTGGGCGGCATGGTTGTCGGCAGTAACGGGGGCTCCACGCCGGAATGAGGGAAATTGAAACATCGAGGTGGTTTTTGCTGTCGCAGCGGGAAGCGCCGACTTCTCGTCAATTGCTTCGCCGGCCATCGGGTTATTAACCTCGGCATCCGGCGTCTGTTGGCTGGCGACAATTTCGCCCCGGGGCAATATTTCATTTAGAGGCGGTGTTACGCCTTGGGTCAGTGGCGACTCGTTGTTGAACCCGCTCTTGTTGCGATGCCCTACCTGCGACAACCGCAGCAGGGTAAACGCGAGGTAGATGGCTGCGACCACGGCGAACGCAAGAACGCCATCGCGCCAGCCGAACTGGGCAATGTCCATAACGCCTTAACGACGGGGCGGAAATCCGCCGTCGGAGTGGGTGAAGCGGTCGTATCGGTCGCTGATGAGCATATATTATGGCTTGATCGCAGTCAGGACAAGGCAAGCGTGACCCGATAATAACGGGCCATGGCGCTGTCGTAAATGGCGATCAACCGGGACTTTCCGGCGGATTCTCGCGCTTGACGCCCGCCGAAGCCAGCTTAACGTTGCTTGAATTAGCCGCCGCGACCCTTTCGGTGACTATTTTTTACGGGTGTCTTTCGGCTTAAACCTGTTCATCGATGGCCATGGAAGTGCTATGGCGGCGAACCGCATCGGCGTATAGGCTGGCCATGAGCGCTCGTAGCATGCGCTGCCGGCGTATCCTCCGTGCGTGGGGATGCGCGGCTGGCACTGATAAAATCGGACCATGCGACGCATGCCTTCCACCATAGCCCTGCCCGGCCCCGATCTTGCCCAACGCCGCGACTGGGAAACTATCAAGTCGCTCATGCCCTACCTGTGGGCATGGAAGTGGCGCGTCATTTTCGCGTTGACTTGCCTTATTACAGCCAAGCTGGCCAACGTATCTGTGCCCTTGATATTCAAGGACATCATAGACAGCTTCACCTTGCCGCGCGAGCAGTCGATGTTGATGGTTCCACTCGGATTGCTCGCCACCTATGGTGTGTTGAGATTTTCCACGGGGCTATTCACTGAACTGCGCGAGATCATTTTTGCCCGGGTAACGCAACGGGCACAGCGCACCATCGCTTTGCAGGTTTTCGAGCACATGCACGCGCTCTCTCTGCGCTTTCATCTCGAAAGGCAGACGGGTGGTCTCACCCGCGACATAGAGCGGGGGACGCGGGCCGTTGGCAGCCTGATTAGTTACACAATCTATTCGATCCTGCCGACGCTGATCGAAATTGCGCTGGTCCTGGGCATCCTCATCGCCCGCTACGACACCAGCTTCGCGATCATTACCCTTGTCACCCTCAGCGTTTACGTTACCTACACCATCATTGTTACCAACTGGCGTACCAAGATTCGCCGCGAGGCCAACGAATTTGACTCTGCCGCCAATGTGCGCGCCGTTGATAGCCTTATCAACTACGAAACCGTCAAATACTTTAACAATGAGCGATGGGAGGCCGAGCGCTACGATGCTCAGTTGCAGCTGTGGGAGGTGGCTCAGGTACGCACGCAGGTTTCGCTGTCTTACCTCAATCTTGGTCAGGCGTTGATTGTCGCCTTTGGCGTAACCGCCATGATGTGGCGTGCGACGGTGGGCGTGGTCAGTGGCACCATGACAGTGGGCGACATTGTGCTGGTCAATGCTTTCCTGATGCAACTCTACATGCCACTCAATCATCTCGGCGTGCTCTACCGCGAAATTCGCCAGTCGCTTACCGACATCGAGCGTTTGTTTGGTCTGCTGACACACAACCGCGAAGTGCAGGATGCGCCCGATGCCCGGGCATTGGCAGCGGGGCCCTGCAGCGTGGATTTTGACAACGTTGGTTTTTCTTACGACCCCAACCGGGCCATTCTCGATGACGTCCGTTTCAGCATACCTGCCGGACGCTCGCTGGCCGTGGTCGGCCACAGTGGCTCGGGCAAGAGCACGCTGGCACGATTACTTTATCGCTTCTACGACGTATCGAGCGGTGGTATCCGCATCAACGGCAGTGACATTCGCGGCCTCGGTCAAGCATCCCTGCGCGCCGCTATTGGTATCGTCCCGCAGGATACCGTCCTCTTCAATGACACCATTTTCTACAATATCCAGTACGGCCGCCCAATGGCGCCTCGCGAGGATGTCATCGAGGCAGCGCGGGCGGCTCATTTACATGAATTCATCGAACGGCTACCGGACGGTTACGAGACCCGTGTCGGTGAGCGTGGCCTCAAACTCTCGGGTGGCGAAAAGCAGCGCGTCGCCATCGCTCGGGCTCTCCTGAAGAATCCGCCAATCCTGATCTTTGATGAAGCCACCTCGGCGCTCGACTCCAAGACTGAAAAGTCCATCCAGGCCGAACTCGATCACGTCGCTCAGGGTCATACGACGCTGATCATCGCTCACCGGTTGTCGACGATCATGAATGCTGACGAGATCCTTGTGCTTGATAACGGTCGTATCGTCGAACGCGGCAGCCATCGCGAACTGCTTGCCCGCAATGATATCTATGCTCAAATGTGGGCGTTGCAACAACAGGAAAAGACTGCCGAAGCTGATTGAAGAACATGGCAGTGAATCCGTTAGCGCCAAACAAAAGCCGGCACTAGGCCGGCTTCTTCTTGGCTCATAAAAACTGATTTACTCGGTTGGCGGCGTTTCCACGGGGTCGGCATCCGGACGATCCAGCAATTCGACATAAGCCATCGGTGCGTTATCACCAACACGAAACCCCATTTTGAGGATACGCAGATAGCCTCCATTGCGTGCGGC
>JAIFMO010000162.1 GCA_020048435.1 Sulfuritalea sp. | reverse complement strand
CTACATGGGCGCCAACCGCTTCCAGTCGCGCGGCAATATTGAGGTTGGCCTCCTCGTCAAAGCGCGCCATCAGTTCGACCACCGTCGTCACTTCCTTGCCCTTCTGTGCGGCGCGCAATAGGTGTTCGGTGACAGCAGAGTCGGTGCCGGTGCGATAAACGGTCATCTTGATCGCAACGACATCGGGATCGTTGGCCGCCTGCTCGATAAGGTCGATTACTGGCGTGAACGCCTGGAAGGGATGGTGCAGCAGGATGTCCTGCTTGCGCAGAATTTCAAAGATGTCGTAGTGCCCGGTCATGTTTTTCTGCAGGCCGGGCTGGAAGGGCGCGTACATGAGATCCGGTCGATTGACACGGTCGGGTACCGACATCAGTCGCATCAACGTGACGAGACCCGGTACGCGATATAGATCGTCATTCGTCAGGTCGAACTGCTGCAGGAGGAAGCTGGTCATTGCCTCCGAGCAGTTGTCGGCAACCTCCAGTCGCACGGCGTCGCCAAAGTGACGCTGGGGCAGTTCTCCCTGCAAGGCCGTGCGCAGGTTCTTGACTTCCTCGTCGTCGACGAAAAGGTCGGAGTTGCGGGTGACGCGAAACTGATAGCAGCCAAGTACCTTCATGCCTGAAAACAGTTCGTCGACGTGCTGGTGCAACACCGAAGACAGGAAGACGAAGCCGTAATCAACGCCTGTGAGCGCAACCGGTAGCTGGATCACGCGAGGCAGTGCGCGCGGGGCCTGCACGATTGCTGCGCCGGAACTGCGGCCGAAAGCATCCTTGCCTTCCAGTTCGACGGCAAAGTTGAGGCTTTTGTTGAGCACCCGCGGGAAAGGATGCGCCGGATCGAGGCCGATAGGCGTAAGCACGGGCATCACCTCGCGGAAAAAATAGTCGCGAATCCAGTTGCTTTGCTCCTCGTTCCACAGGCTACGGCGAATGAAAACGATGCCTTCCTTTTCCAGCGCCGGCAGGATGACGCCGTTGAGCAGTTCGTATTGGTCCGATACCAGTTGATGTGCCTTGACGCGAACGCGGGCAAAGGTTTCCAGCGCGGTCATGCCGTCGGCGCCGACGCTGTGACTGCCCATCTTGATCTGCTCCTTGAGACCCGCGACGCGGATCTCGAAGAACTCGTCAAGGTTGCTGGCGACGATGCATAGGAAGCGCAGCCGTTCAAGTAACGGTACCTCCTTGTCGGCAGCCTGGGACAGCACCCGGCGGTTGAAGGCGAGCAGGGAAAGCTCGCGGTTGATGAAATGCTCGGGGGGGAAGCGGCGATTGGTCGGGTTCATGACCGCGATCATATGACATCTTTGATACGCCGTCATTTCCGATGCCACATTCCCGAAGGCCATTGGTTGCCAGTGCTAGAATCCAAGGTTCCGGCCCCGCCACTTTTCCGCTTTCCAATAGCCTGCCTTTCGTTTATTCCGCCGTGGATTACGAGCTTATCGCCGCCGTCGACCTGGGGTCCAACAGCTTCCGCCTGCAAGTAGGGCGTGTGGTCGGCAATCAAATCTATCCCCTTGATGGTCTCAAGGAATCGGTGCGGCTGGCGGCCGGATTGACCCCCGACAAAATGCTTGACGGCGCCTCGCAGTTGCGTGCCACCGATGCCTTGGCTCGCTTTGGCGAGCGCCTGCGTGGCTTTGCGCCGGGCGCGGTGCGTGCCGTGGCCACCAATTCGCTGCGTGTGGCCAAGAACGCGGCGGAATTTCTGCCGCAGGCGGACGCGGCGCTCGGCTTTCCGATCGAGATCATCGCCGGCCGCGAAGAAGCCCGGCTGATCTATCTCGGTGTTGCACACACCGTGCCTAATCCGCGTCTCCAGCAGCTGGTCATGGATATCGGCGGTGGCTCGACCGAATTCATCATTGGTCGTAATTTCCAGCCGCTGCAACTCGAATCGCTTTATATGGGATGCGTCAGCTACAGCCTGCGTTTCTTCCCGGGCGGGCGGGTCGACAAGAGCAGCATGAAGGATGCGGAACTGGCCGCGCGCCGTGAATTGCAGAGCATTGTGCGTGCCTACAGGGAAACGGGCTGGGAGGAAGCGGTTGGTTCATCGGGGACGGCCAAGGCCATTGTCGATCTACTCGAACTCAACGGCTTCTCCGAGCGGGGCATCACGCGTGACGGACTCGATGAATTACGCGGGCGGCTGATCCGTGCCGGCGATGTCAACAAGCTTGTGCTGGAGGGTTTGCGCGCCGATCGCATTCCCGTATTGCCGGGCGGCTTGGCCATCATGTCGGCGGTATTCAAGGAATTCGACCTTGACCTCATGGCGTTCTCGGAAGGCGCGCTGCGACTGGGCGTGCTTTATGACCTGCTGGGGCGTTACCATCACGACGACCAGCGCGAGGCGACGGTGACCCAGTTCATGAAGCGCTACGGAGCTGATCGCCGCCAGGTGGCGCGGGTAACGACGACTGCCCTGCGCCTGCTGCATCTGATATTGCCCGAGTCGCGCGATGCCGAGCACGTCGATGCCCAGTTTCTGGTCTGGGCCGCCAGTTTGCATGAAACAGGTATTTCCGTGGCGCATTCCAGTTACCACAAGCACAGTGCCTACATTCTGGCGAACGCCGACATGCCTGGCTTCTCGCGGCGCGATCAGCAGCGTTTGGCGCGTATCGTGCTCGGCCACCGCGGCAAGCTCGAACGCGTGGCGCTGACGGGGCAGGATACAACCGACTGGTTGACAATCTTTGCGTTGCGCACCGCTGCTTTGCTCCATCGCGCCCGCGACGACAATGGCGAACCACCGATCGATGCCGGACTGACATCGACCGGCTTTCAATTGGTGGTCGACGCCGAATGGCTGGCCGGCGCGCCGCTGACGGCGACCGCGCTTGATGAGGAAATTCGCCAGTGGGCGGCGGTTGGGATCGAACTCAGGCTGCGCCGACAGTCACGCGATAAATAGAACATAGTCTGCGATGAGCGGGGTGAGTGTCCGGATCAAGCAGCGCGACGACGGTGGTCGCAACGTCGTGTTGGCCGGCCGCTGGACACTGGCGGCCACGGCAACACAAGCAGATGCGCTGGCTCGTCGGTTGGCCGAACATGGCAAGGAAGGTGACGCCACCTGGGACTGCCTGGGCATTGATGCGCTCGATAGCGCCGGTGCTATGCTGTTGTGGCGAGCCTGGGGACGAACGCTGCCCAACCTGCTGCTGGCCCGACCTGAACACCTGCGCATTTTCGAGCGCATCGCCCAGTCCGACCATGAACCGGCTGCCGTCGTCGCTCCGCGTTCGCCATTCGAACTGGCCATCTTTATTGGCCAGGCGGCAATCGGCTTCTGGCACCACATTCAGGATTTCGTTGCCCTTCTTGGGCAGGTGCTGCTCGATGTCGTGCACTTGGCGCGGCGACCGAACGAACTGCCAAAGCGTGAAATTTCGGCCAATCTCTACAAGAGCGGCGTGCTTGCCATGCCGGTCACGGCTCTGGTCGGATTCCTCATCGGCGTGGTGCTGTCCTACCTTTCCGCCTTGCAACTCAAGCAGTTTGGCGCCGACGTATTTATTATTAATATTCTCGGCATGGGCATCATCCGCGAACTGGGACCGGTGCTGGTGGCGGTACTGGTAGCGGGGCGCTCGGGTTCGGCCATGACGGCGCAACTCGGCGTGATGCGCGTGACCGAGGAAATCGATGCGCTCGCGACCATGGGTGTCTCGCGTAGCCTGCGCCTGGTTTTTCCCAAGGTGGTTGCTCTGGCGGTGGCGATGCCGCTGCTGGTGCTATGGACGACGGCCATCGCGTTGATCGGTGGCATGGTGTCGGCACAGATTTCCCTCGACATCAGCTACGGCTTTTTCTTCCATACCCTGCCCAAAGCCGTGCCAGCAGCCAATCTCTGGATCGGCTTGACCAAGGGCGTGGTGTTCGGTTTTGTCGTTGCGCTGGTGGCTTGTCACTTCGGATTGCGTGTCAGGCCCAATACAGAAAGCCTGTCTTCCAACACGACATCGTCGGTCGTAACGGCGATTACGATGGTGATTTTGGTCGATGCCGTCTTTGCCATCGCCACGCGCAATTTCGGGTTGCATGGATGAACACTGTCGTCAGTGTCCGTGATCTATCGACCCGTTTCGGCGAAGTGTGGGTGCACAAGGGCCTTGATCTCGATATTGCCACGGGCGAGATGGTTGCGCTGGTTGGCGGTTCAGGAAGCGGCAAAACAACGTTGATGCGGCAGATGATCGGTCTGCTGACACCGACCAAGGGCGAGATCCGCCTTTTCGATGAACCCTTGTTTGACGGTAATGTCGAGCGCGAGCGCGCATTGCGGCGGCGTTTCGGCGTGCTGTTCCAGCATGGTGCACTATTTTCAGCCTTCAGTGTCTATGACAACATCGCCTTTCCCTTGCGCGAGTTAAAGTGTTTCGACGAGGTCACCATCCATGACCTGGTGTTGTTGAAACTCGAAATGGTTGAATTGCTGCCCCGCCATGGGCAACTGAGCCCAGCCGAGCTTTCGGGTGGCATGGTCAAGCGTGTTGCCCTGGCGCGTGCCCTGGCGCTGGAGCCGGAACTGCTGCTGCTCGACGAACCGACCGCCGGTCTCGATCCCGATCGCTCGGACAGCTTCGTGCGCTTGATTCGTATGCTGGGCGAGGAACTGGGCCTGTCGGTCGTGTTGGTGACCCACGACCTTGACACCCTGGCCGCGCTGGCGACGCGCGTCGCGGTGCTGGCCGAACAGCGCATCCTTGCTTATGATTCGATTGAAAATGTGATCCGTATCGATCACCCCTTCATTCGCAACTTCTTTCTGTCCGAGCGCAGTGCGCGGGCGCTTCAGAACATTTCAATTCGCTAGAGGCCGACCCCCCGATGGAAAACCGCGCCCACGCCCTTGCTGCCGGCATCTTCGTTTTGCTGCTAGGCCTCGCCTCGACCTTGGCACTTTTCTGGCTGGGCGATAACCGCAGCGAACGCAGCAACGAATACCTGATCGAAACGCGACGCGATGTGACAGGTCTCAACGTGGCCGCCAAGGTGGTCTATCGTGGCATTCGTGCCGGCAAGGTGGAAGGCATCGACACCGACGAAAAAGATCCCCGCATCATCCTCATTCGCATCACCCTGGACAAAAAATATCGGGTGACGCGCAATACCGTGGCCCAAATGGGCTATCAAGGCCTGACCGGGCTGGCCTTCATCAAGCTCGATGACGACGGATCGAACAACGAACTGCTCGCAGGCCGTGACGGCGAGCCGCCACGCATCGGAATGAAGCCCTCGCTGCTGGAAACTCTCGGCGAGAAGGGGGGCGACATGGCGGCCCAGTTGGCCGAAATGGTTACGCGGGTATCGACCCTGCTCAACGAAAAGAATATCCAGAATATTTCACGCACCATCGATAACGCAGCAATAGCTTCTGATGGCCTCAAGCAGATGCCGCAACTGATGGCATCGATGCGCGAAGTGCTTTCGCCGGCGAACATTCGACATTTGAATAGCCTGCTGGCCAATGTCGAGAAGACGGCTGGCGAGGCGGCGCCATTGGCCGTCGAAGTGCGCGGCATGGTCAAGTCGATGACGTCGTTGTCGCAGCGGCTCGACGAGGTGTCAGGCAAGGCGGGAAGGGAAACAGTGCCACGTGTCAACGCACTGTTGCGCGATCTCGATACAAGCACCTTGCAACTGTCACGTATTCTTGGAATGCTCGACGAGTCGCCGCAGGCGTTGATCTTCGGGCGCGGCCAGGTGGCGCCCGGGCCGGGCGAGGCAGGCTTCGTGGCGCCAGCCGCGAAGCAACCATAGTGAATAATTCGGGACGAATGGCGTAACGAACCTGAGGGCGAAAGTATGAGAATGGTTGCAGGATTATCGATGGTCGCGGCGGCACTGCTCTTGACGGCCTGTATCCCGAACAACGTGCGGCAGGGCGACACTGCGGTTTATGTTTTTGCCACGCCGACCGGCGAATGGCCCGAGCGTCCCGCTCTGCATGACGTACATGTCACCGCGCCCTCGTGGCTGGGATCGTCGGCCATGCAATATCGTTTGCGTTACCACGAGCCGGATCGCCGTCAGGCTTATGTGGAAAGTCGCTGGGCGGCGGCGCCGGCTGAACTGCTTGAACAGGCGCTACGCCGCCGCATGCTGTCGCGCGACACTGGCACCGTCGGCAAGGGCTGTAGCGTCGAGGTGCAGCTAGACGAATTCGAACAGTCTTTCGATTCGGCACAGGTCAGCCGTATCGTGATAGCCGCGCGGGCGGTGCTACGCTCGCATGCCGACCAGCCGTTCGCGCGCCAGAGCCTGATTGTCGAGCGGACCGCGCCGACCCCCGATGCGCGTGGTGGCGTGGCGGCAACCAGCCTGGCCGTGCAGGGTTTGTCGGATGAACTGGGCGACTGGCTGCGGTTATTGGCGCACGATATCCCAACCCTGGACGAGCGTTGTCGTGGGCGTTAGAGGAACGGACGCTAACACTATCTGAGTGGACGCAAGTGGAACTGGAGAATATGGCATGAAGGTATTGGTGACTGTCAAGCGGGTGATCGACTACAACGTCAGGGTTCGCATCAAGGCCGATGGTTCGGGCGTAGACTTGGGCAATGTCAAGATGGCGATGAATCCTTTCGACGAGATTGCCGTGGAAGAAGCGGTGCGACTGCGGGAAGCGGGCATCGCCACGGAGGTAGTGGCCGTCAGTTGCGGCGTGCTGGCCTGCCAGGACACGCTGCGCACGGCGCTGGCGCTGGGTGCGGATCGGGCAATCCTGATACAGACGGACGTTGATCTGCAACCCTTGGCGGTGGCCAAGTTGTTGCAGGCGGTGGCGCTGAAGGAGGTGCCGCAACTAGTGATCCTCGGCAAGCAGGCCATCGACGACGATGCCAACCAGACCGGCCAGATGCTGGCTGCGCTGCTGGCCTGGCCGCAAGCGACCTTTGCCTCAACACTGCGCGTCGCCGACGGCAAGCTGCAGGCAACGCGCGAGATCGATGGCGGTCAGGAGACCCTTGAAGTCGCGCTTCCGGCAGTGGTGACCGCCGACCTGCGGCTCAACGAGCCGCGCTACGCTACGCTGCCCAATATCATGAAGGCAAAAAAGAAACCGTTGGAGGTGAGCACGCCAGCCGAACTCGGCGTGGATGTGACGCCGCGCCTGACCACGCTGAAGGTGGTGGAGCCGCTGAAGCGGCAAGCTGTTGTGATGGTGGCGGATGTGGCGGAACTGGTCGCCCACATAGCCCACATCCCCCAGGTTGCCACACTCCGCAATGAACCCCGGGGGAACTGATCATGGCAATTCTTATTCTCGCCGAGCATGACGATGGCGGTCTGAAGTCCGAAACACTTAATGTCGTCACGGCCGCCGGCAAGATCGGCGGCGAGATTCATGTGCTGGTCGCGGGCAGCGCGTGCAGTGCCGCAGCGCGGGCCGCCTGCCAGATAGCGGGAGTGGTGAAAGTCCTGCTGGCCGATGCGACACATTACGCCGGACAGGGGGCAGAGAATACCGCGGCCCTGATGCATTCCCTCGCGAGCGCCTACACGCACATCCTCGCGCCGGCGAGCAGTCATGGCAAGGATGTGCTGCCGCGCCTGGCTGCCTTGCTTGACGTGGCACAGATTTCGGACATCGTCGCGGTGGCATCGCCCGATACCTTCGTGCGGCCCATTTATGCCGGAAACGCGCTGGCGACCGTGCAATCGGCTGATGCCATCAAGCTCGTCACCGTGCGCGTCTCCGCCTTCGAGGCGGCGGAGCAGGGCAGATCGGCCGCCGTCGAGCCAACGTCAATTGCTTGTGGTCCCGATCTCGGCCTGTCTCGGCGGATCGGCCGTGAAATGAGCCAATCGACACGACCCGAACTCGGTGCGGCAAAAGTCGTCATCGCCGGCGGCCGCGGGCTGGCTTCCGCCGAAAATTTCCACAATTTGCTGGAACCGCTGGCCGACAAGCTTGGCGCGGCGATTGGTGCCTCGCGTGCGGCGATCGACGCCGGCTTCGTGGCCAATGATTGCCAGATCGGTCAGACCGGCAAAATTGTCGCTCCCCAGCTATTTATCGCCATAGGCATTTCGGGCGCGATCCAGCATGTGGCCGGCATGCGGGAGTCAAAGGTGATCGTCGCGATCAACAAAGACCCCGATGCGCCGATCTTTCAGGTGGCGGATTTCGGTCTGGTCGGTGATCTGTTCAAACTCGTACCGGAATTGACCGCCGCGCTCTGAAAAATGAACTTCCCCAGCGGACTTTTCGACGATTCATGGGCTTACGTTGCCTTTATGCCGCTGGCGCTGGCGTGGTTCTGGAGTCTGCGCACGGCGCCCTGGCGGCGGTTGGCCGACGCGGGTCAATCGAATGTCTGGTTTGGCACCATCGTCGTACTGATGCTGATGTGGAGCATGAAGGCAGGCGTGCATCCCGGCCTCAACCTGCACCTGCTCGGCGCCACGGCGATCACGCTGATGTACGGGCGGCAGCTGGCGATCATCGGTTTGTCCCTGGTGCTGGTGGCGATCACCTTTAATGGTGGCGCGGGCTGGCAAGCCTATGCACTCAATGCGCTGGTCATGGCAGTGCTGCCGGTGCTGCTTGCTGGCAGTATCCTGCGACTGGTTGAGCGGCGGCTACCAGCCCATTTATTTGTTTATATCTTTGTCGCCGCCTTTTTCAGCGCGGCGGTGGTGGCGATTACCACCGGAATGATCAGTTCGCTATTACTGCTGGCGGCCGATATTTATTCTGCTGACATGCTGCTCTCCGATTATTTGCCCTTCTTCCTGCTGCTCGGCTTTTCCGAGGCATGGCTGAACGGAGCCGCAATTACGCTGATGGTGGTGTATTTCCCCGGCTGGGTCGGCAGTTTCGACGACCGGCGCTATCACATGACCAAATAGGCGGCCAGCGGAATGGAGAGGGCATGAACCACGGGTTTTCGCGAAAATGGCGCTTGGCTCGCGGGCTGGCTTACACTGTCAACCACGACGGTGCGAGGGCGTCGTCCGAAGGGAGATATTGAACGTCATGGAACGCCGCGAATTTTTCAATCAGATTGCCGCCGATGCGGCCAAGGGCGGACTTGTCTTTCCGACGCACGCTGATGTTGCGCTCAAGGTACAGCGAGCGCTCGATGACCCCGATTGTTCGATGGAGGCGGCGTCAAAGCTGATCATGGCCGAGCCGCTGCTTTCGGCGCGCGTGGTGGCCATGGCCAACTCGGTCGTCTATAACCGTAGCGGGCGCGAGATCACCGACGTCAAGCAGGCCGTTCCCCGCCTGGGTTTTCGCACCGTGCGCTCGCTGGCGACCGCCGTGGCCGTGCGCCAGTTGTCGGCGGGTCCGACCGATCCGAAGCTGCGGGCGATGGCTGCCCAACTGTGGGAGCACACGGCGCATGTTGCCGCGCTGGCTCATGTCATCGCGCGCCGTGTGACCAAGCTCGACCCGGAAGCCGCGATGTTCGCCGGCATCATCCATGAGGTCGCCGGCTTTTACCTGCTTGCCCGCGCGCACGACTTTCCGGGGTTGTTCGATGGCGAACCCGGCAACTGGATGGCGGCGTGGAACGGCGAAGCCGAGGCACTGGTTGGTCGTGCCGTCCTGAAAACACTGGGCGTGCCCGAGCCATCGATGCTGGCGGTGGAATCCTATTGGCAAGGTTATCTGGAACTGCCGCCCGTATCGCTGGGCGACACGCTGCTGCTGGCCGAAGATCTGGCGCCGGTGACTTCGCCGCTGAAGAGTTCGGAGCGGGAATCGCCTGCCGATAGTGGGCTTGACCTGGTGCTGGGCGAAGATACCTTGGCCAGCATTCTGAAAGAGTCGGCCGACGACGTCGGTTCACTTACTGCCTCGCTGAAGTTCTGACCGGCGGCGTTTGTCGTAGCGATGGACGCCGCCGATCGCTTGCTGCGGCTGATTGCCGCGCTGCGCGACGAGCTTTCTCCCCCACGTCCTGGTTTGCCGCCGCGGTTATCACCACGGCCGCCGCACCTGGATAGTCACCTGGAACGCGATCTTGGCTTAGACAGCCTGGCGCGTGCCGAACTGCTCCTGCGCATCGAGGCTGAATTTGGCCAGCGGCTACCGCAGCGCCTGCTCGGTGAGGCCGAGACGCCGCGCGACTTCCTGGCTGAGCTGGTTGCCGTACCGCTAGTACCCGCTGCGGGGCATTTCATCCCACGGGGATTCCCTGCGGTCACGCCATCGACTTTTTCTGGGGCGGCCTGCGATGAATCTGCCTCGGTCGCCGCAACTGCCGCCGCTGCGGCGACTGCGGGGCTTGCGGCACCCATCGCCCTCGATACCCTCAACGAGGTGCTGTCCTGGCACGCGGCCCATCAGCCCGAGCGGATACATCTCATTTTTCTTGACGAAAACGGTATCGAGGATCGCGTCAGCTTCGCGCGTCTCTGGCGCCAATCGCGTGCCGTCGCCGCCGCTCTGCAAGCGCGCGAGATTGCGCCGGGCGACGCCGTGGCGCTGATGCTGCCGACCGGAACGGCCTTCTTCCCCTGTTTCATGGGTATCCTGCTGGCTGGCGGCGTGCCGGTGCCGATTTATCCGCCGGCGCGGCCGTCGCAACTTGAAGATCATCTGCGTCGCCACGCCGCCATACTCGCCAATGCGCAGGCGCGCCTGCTCATCGCCAGCGGCGAAGTGGCCTTGCCCGCCGGCCTGCTGCGCGGCAAGGTCGACAGCCTGCGCGGCGTAGTGCTGGCGGGCGAATTGATTGGCGAGCAGCGAATCTCGACCGGTGGCGCGCCGGTGCCCGTGCCCGCGCGCACCGACCAACTGGCGCTGTTGCAATACACCTCTGGCAGCACCGGCAATCCCAAGGGCGTGATGCTCACTCACGGCCAGTTGCTGGCCAATATTCGCGCCATGGCGCAGGCGGCGGGGATGAGCGCCGACGATGTCTTCGTCAGCTGGCTGCCGCTTTATCACGACATGGGCCTGATCTGCGCCTGGCTTACCAGCCTGGTGCATGCCATCCCCTTCGTGGTGATGTCGCCCCTGTCCTTTCTCGCCGCGCCGGAACGCTGGCTGCGCGCGATTCACGATTATCGCGGCACGCTTTCCGGCGCGCCCAACTTCGCCTACGAGCTGTGTCTGCGCCGTATCGACACCGCGCGACTGGCCGATCTCGACCTGTCTTCCTGGCGCATCGCCTTCAACGGCGCCGAGCCCGTCAATGCCGGCACCATGACGCGCTTCGTCGAACGTTTTGCCGCTTGTGGCCTGCGCGCCGAGGCCATTGCCCCGGTTTACGGACTGGCCGAATGCGCCGTCGGCCTGTCGCTGACGCCTGGCCAGGGTTTGGTGATCGATCGCATCGGGCGCGAAGCCTTCGTCCTCGGCGGCGAGGCACGCCCCGCCGCCGAAGACGATGCTGACCCACTGAGTTTCGTCGCCTGCGGCCGGCCGTTGCCCGGCTACGAAATCCGCATCGTCGATGCGATGGGCGCCGAACTGCCGGAACGGCGTGAAGGCCGCTTGCAATTTCGCGGGCCATCGACCACGGCCGGCTATTTCCGCAATCCCGAGGCGACGGCACAACTGATCCACGATACCGACGGTTGGCTCGACTCCGGCGATTACGCCTACCTGGCGGGCGGCGAGGTCTATCCGACGGGGCGCGCCAAAGACATCATCATCAAAGGGGGCCGCAATATCTATCCGCAAGAAGTGGAGGAGGCCGTCGGCGGTGTCGTCGGCATCCGCCCCGGCTGCGTCGCGGTGTTCGGCAGTCCCGATCCGCTCACCGGCACCGAGCGACTGGTGGTGGTGGCCGAGTCGCGCGAGGTTTCGGCCGGCGCGCGCGAAGTGCTGCGGCAAGCGGTGCAGGATGCGGTCGTCGGCGTGCTCGCCATGCCGGCCGACGACATCGTGATTTCGAACCGCCACCTCGTGCTGAAGACGTCGAGCGGAAAAATCCGCCGTGCCGCCAGCCGCGAACTGTACGAAGGTGGCGCCGGTGGCGTCGGCGCTCCCCGCGCCGTCTGGGTGCAGGTGTTGCGGCTCGCGGCGGCGGGGATTGTGCCGCAATTGCGCCGTGGCC
>JAIFMO010000222.1 GCA_020048435.1 Sulfuritalea sp. | reverse complement strand
AGGCCGTAGCCGAGGCCGAACAGGTAGATCATCGGATCGGCCAGGTTGCCGAGGATGGAGGGAATGGCGAGCTTCTTCCAGACCATGAAATTGCGTCGCCAGACAGCAAACGCGCGCGGGGAAAGCTCCATCAGTCTCTCAGTTCGTGGCCGGTCATGTTGAGAAAGACGTCTTCGAGGTTGGCCGGCCGTAGCGCGGCATCGGCCTGGCTCTGGACGTGGGCGGCAATCAGCGCCCGTGGCGTGCCTTCGGCGATGATGCGGCCGACATCCATGATCGCCAGCCGGCCGCAAAGGCGTTCGGCCTCTTCCATGAAATGGGTGGTGAGCAGGATGGTCGTGCCCGTCTTCAGCAATCCTTGCAGGCGTTCCCAGATCAGCCGGCGCGCCTGCGGGTCAAGGCCGGTGGTCGGCTCGTCGAGGACCAGCAGTTCCGGTTCGTTGACCAGCGCGCGGGCCAGTGTCAGCCGCCGCTTCATACCGCCCGACAGCGTGCGGATGCTGGTGTCTTCCTTGCCGGCGAGACCGGCAAATTCCATTAACCCGGGTGTTCGTGCGCGGATGCTTGCATCGGCAATGCCGAAGTAGCGACCATAGACCAGCAGGTTTTCGGCGCAGGAAAAATCCGGATCGAGATTGTCGAACTGCGGCACCACGCCGACCCGCATGCGCGCCTCGCGGGCGCGGGCGGGCACCGGCTCGCCGGCCAGGGTAATGGCGCCGGAATCGGGCGTGGCGAGGCCGAGGCAACAGCGCAGCGTCGTGGTCTTGCCGGCGCCGTTGGGGCCGAGCAGGCCGAAGCACTCGCCGCGCTGCAAGGTGAACGAAATACCGGCGACGACGTCCTTGCCGTCGTAGGATTTACGAAGGTTTTGGACTATCAGCGGTTCCATGCGCCGTGAATGATGCCGCGAATGAGGTGCAGCTTGCGGTGGAAGAAGTGATCGGCGCCCGGGATCACCGTCACCGGCAGGTCGAGCGGTTCGGCCCAGGCCAGCACGCTGGCCAGCGGCACGGTTTCGTCGCGCGCGCCGTGAATGATGATGGTGTCGGCCGCGACCGCGCTGGTTTCGTAGGTACGCGCGCCTTCGATGAACCCGGCGGCGGTGCCAACGAGTACCAAGCGTCGAGCGGGATCGCCGGACTCGACCAGCCGCTGGGCCAGCCGCGCAATCACATAGGCGCCGAAGGAGAAACCGGCCAGAAACATCGGCAAGCGCACCGCCGAGGGTACGTCGAAGCGGCTGCGCGCGTAGGCATGAACCGCCAGCAAATCGTCGGTCTCGGCGATGCCGTGATCGTGTTCTCCCGCCGAACCGCCGACGCCGCGAAAACTCGGCCGCAGCGTGAGGCAGCCGAGTTCGCGCAAGGTCCTGGCCAGCGTCGTCACCACCTTGTTGTCGGCGGTGCCGCCAAACAGCGGATGCGGATGGGCAATGATTGCCAGTCCCTGGGGAAAGACCGGCGCCGACCCGCTTTCGAGCGGATCGATAAACACCTCGATTTTGCCGCCCGGGCCGTCGAGCAGGATGCGCTCGTGGCGACTCATCTTCAGTCGATTTTCAGGCGGTCAACCACCTTGCCGCCCACCAGGTGCGCGTCGATGATCTCGTCGATGTCTTCCTGATCCACATAGGTGTACCAGGTGGCCTCGGGATAGACGACCATCACCGGCCCCTGGTCGCAGCGGTCGAGACAGCCGGCGGCGTTGATGCGCACCTTGTCCGGAATGGCGTCGCCAAGCTGCTTGACGCGATTTTTCATATAGTCGCGCATAGCGGTGGCGCCATGAGCATTGCAGCACATGTCACCGCCCTCGCGCTGATTGGTGCAGAAAAATACGTGGTACTTGAAGTGGCTCATGTCGCTTCCCATTATGTCGAATCCTCATGACACGGTAAGGCGCAGACCGCCCATCGTCAATCGCGCACTGGCCGGGTCGCGCATTATAGGGTGCGCCGGCAGGCGACATTTTGGGCCTCTTTCCGGACGATTGCCTGCCTGGGCCTCACATACACTTTCGCGGACCTGTTTTCCCAAAATTTCCGAGCGAGACTCGCCATGAAAAAACCGATACTGAAGATGCTGCTTGCGCTGGCCTGTGCCACCGCCATCATGCACACCGCCAACGCCACCGATCCCGTCACCGTGCCACCGCAACCGCTCGTCGTGCAACCGGCGAGTGCGCCGCAACCGCGCGTCGAATCACAAACGGGCATGGGTATGGGCAATTACAGCATGTCGGGCATGAACGCCGGCGAGAAGAGCGAACTGACGCGCGTCGTCAAACGTGACCGCAAGCAACTCGGCCACGGCATGGGCGGCATTGGGGCAACCAAGGCCACCAAGGGCAAGAGGGCCACCAAAAGCAAAAAGCACCAGAAGAGGGTTGTCAGCAAGCACAAGCGGGCCAAGCAGAAAGTAAAGCGCGTCCGTCAATAATCTCCTGTCGTCAGCGGCGGCGGCAAGGGTGATGCGCCGATGGCGGAAGCAAAATAATAGTTGACCGTTTTACTTTGCTATCGTAATCTGCGTCCTGGCAATCCCGAATCCACCCTTGCCTCAGGAGGAAATTGAAATGGACACTCTTTTATCCATGCCCATGCCGATGGCTTCGGCGTTGATGGTGCTCATGGCCATCGGCGCGTTCTTTTTCATCAAGGTACTGGCCCTGGCCATGACCCCGCCATCTGGCCGGCGGATTTGCCGGGTCGTGCGGTCGACGACGGTAATTTGCCGCGATGCGGAAGGCTAATCCGGCGCCGGATATTTGATGGCGTTCTTAATGATCTTGTCGCGGGCGGCGGCGATGGGATCGATGCCGAGCGCGTCGGCCAGTTCGACCAGATAAATCAGCGTATCCGCTACCTCGTCGCGCACCTCGGCGAGCTTTTCCGGCGACAGCCGCAGGCTTTCCTCCGGCGTGGCCCACTGAAAGTGCTCGACCAGTTCGGCCGCCTCGACAATCATGGCCATCGCCAGGTTTTTCGGGGTGTGATAGGGCCGCCAGTGGCGCGCCTCGGCAAATTCGCGCAGTGCGTCGCGCAATGTTGTCATATCGGTGATCATGGTTTCGTCCGGAGCAGTAACAGCCAGGGCAGCGCGAGGAAAGGCCACAGCGAAGAAGCCAGGCGCGTCAGGCCGTTGAAATTAAGAAATTGTCCGGCAATCCAGAAATTCTGCGAGTTGATGAGATAGGGATTATCCGGGGCGAGATTGACCAGTACCGTGGCCAGCAGCAGTGCCACCGCCGCCACCGCCTGCCGCAAAAAAGTCGGCGCTAGCGATATGGCAAGCCAGCAGATTACGCCGCCGCCCAGTCCGATCAGGCTGCCGGGCGTCGCCCAGGCCATGCCCGGCGCACCATTCAGCAGCAGGGTGAGCGCCAGTGTCTTGATGAGCAGACCGGCGACAATCATCACCAGGCCAATCCATAGCGCGACACCACGCGAACGGCTACGGGCCAGGCGCCCGCCCAGCAAGCCGATGGCCAGTGTGTGGGCGCAAACCGTGGCGGCCTCGATTTCGGTGAAGCGTCCGGCCGAAAAGGGGAGCGGCGGTGGCAGCAACAAGGGATCAAGCAGGCTGCGCAGGTCGCCGTTGCCGAACAGCAGGGTGAGCGGATTGAGTTGCGTCAGCAGCCACAGCGCGAGCAGCACCAGGCCCCAGTCACCGGCGCGGCCGTGCATGAAGTGGTGGATACGCAGGGCATGGATGCGGCCGCCGTCGAGCAGTGCCGGCCCCCAGCGCGCCCCGGCCAGCGCGCCGAACAAAACGCCCAGCGCATTGCAGCCGAGATCGACGCTGGACGGCACCCGGCTGGGCAGGAAGTTTTGCAGCGTTTCGATGGCCAGGCTGAGGCCGGCGCCACAGGCCACCGCCAGCACCACGGCGGCCACGGGGCCCACCCGCGGCCGCGTGGCAGGCACCCAGAGAAAGCCGAGCGGCAGGTACGCCGCCACATTGACCGCAAGATCGAAGAACGTGAAGTAACGCGGCCAAGCCGCGGTGAGAAACGCCGCGAGCGGCGCACCCGAGTCGTGCCAGCCGGAAAAAGGATAGAGACTGCCGTAGATCGCCAGCAGGGTGTAGGCGCTGGCGAGGTAGAGTTGCCACCGTGACTCGGGTAACGCGGGCAACTCGATCAACTCGGGTTGCACGCGAAGGCCGGATGGCTCAGTGATGTGGGACCGCACGCCGCGCGAGATATTCGCCCAGACGACTCAGCAGCTCGGCGGGGGCCAGTCGCGAGGAAAGTTGCGCCAGATCGAAGCGCGGCAAATCGATACCGTCGAGGGTGTTCTTGACCAGCAGCCCCAGTTCGGTGTCGCCCTCCATCAGCAGGCGGCGACCGAAGAACAGCGTGTCGGCATCTTCCTCGCGTAGCAGCAGGGCAAGGAAGTCGCGGGTGCGGGCGCTCATGGTCAGATCGGCCGGCGCGTTGTCGAAGGATGGGCGGAAACCGCGTTCGCCATAGGCAAAGCGCAAGGTCATGCCGGCGTCGAGCACCCGGAGGGTGACGCGGCGACCGATCAGGGGTTCCAGCAGTTCTTTCGGCAACAAGTGGCCAAGCGCGGGTCCGCGGGCTGTACGAAGGGCCGCATTGAGCGCGCCAACCAGCACCAGCGTCGGCGGCAGTTGCGGCAGGCGCGGCCCCAGGCGGGTGAGCAGGGCGGGCAGGGTGAAATCGGGCAGTTTGAATGTTTTCATGAACGTATCAGTTCCAGTCCGGGCTTGCCATACCAAAAACCGTTGCAGTCGCCCGGTTGATTGCCCGGCGCGGGGGGCGGCGCGCCTTCGAGCACCGCACGGAAGCGATCAACCCATAAGCGGGTATCGGCCAACTCGGGGCTGATGCGCAGCACATCGACACCGTCGGCGATGAGTTGCGGCATCTCACCGATCAAATTATAAATCCTGGCCGATTGTGTCTGCGTGCCATTGAGCGTGAGGAAAGCCTCGCCCTCGCGGGTCTTGAGCGCAAGTCCCGCCGGGAAGTCGAGACACTTGAACTCGCAACTGTCTTTTTGCAGATTGAAGCGGCGCGCCGTGAAACAGCGCGCCGAGTAGGCCAGCGGCAGCCGGCCGTGGGCAAAAACCTCGGTTTCAAGCGCCGTTCCCTGCTTATCGGGCCGCCCCGCCTGCAAACCCTGTAACATTTCGCGGGTAGCCTCGGGTGGCAGCACCCAGCGCGTCGCCCCCATCTCGGCCAGCAAGCGCAGTGTTTCCGGACCAAATACGTTGAGCGTCGGCCCGGCGACGAAAGCGCGTTGCGCCGCCGAACACAGTCGCACTGCCCCCATTTCATTGGCCTCGACCAAAAAGTCGGCGGTAGCGGTACGGCGTAGCGCCTTGAGATCGGACTCCGATTCGATCAGCGTCAGCGTCGACAGCACCACTTCCTTGCCGGCATCGCGCAGGCGGGCGGCAACATCGAGCCAGTCCTCCAGCCGCAATTCATGCCGGCGGGAACAAACAGTTTCGCCGACATAAACAATATCGACGGGCATGTCGGCCACGTCGGCATAGAAATCGATCACCTGCTGGCGCGGCCAGTAATAGAGCAACGGCCCAAGGGATAGTTTCATGCGGCCAGTTCCTGTCGAGTAAGGCGGACGTTCATTTCCAGGGGCGGTAGTACGCGCCGAGCGTGTGCGACTGCCCTTCAGACACCTTGTTCAACTCGGCCATCCATGCCGCCTTGGGCACAAAGTTCGCGGCGTCGCGCCGACAGGCATCGATGGCCGCGCGCCACACTTTTGTCACCTGCTCGACGTAGGCGGGACTGCGCTGGCGCCCCTCGATCTTGATGGCGGAAACGCCGATGCGCATCAGTTCGGGCAACATTTCCAGCGTGTTGAGGCTGGTCGGCTCCTCGATGGCGTAATAGGTTTCTTCATCCACCTCGAAGCGTCCCTTGCACAGCGTTGGGTAACCCGCGCGTTCGCCGTCGGCGTAGCGGTCGATAAGGATGCCGTTGAGCCGCGTCTCCATGCCTTGCGGCGTCTGTTCCCAGCGTACCGCCTTGCCCGGCGAACAGGCGCCCTGGCAGTTGGGCGAGGTGCCGGTGGCGTAGGCCGACAGCGCGCAACGGCCCTCGACCATCACGCACAGCCCGCCGAAACCGAAGACCTCGATCTCGACCTGCGTGTTAGCGATCACCTGCTCCACCTGCGCCAGAGAAAGCACGCGCGGCAGTACGGCGCGCTGGATGCCGAAACGCTCGCGGTAGAAATTGATCGCCTCGTAATTGGTGGCCGAGCCTTGCACCGACAAATGCAGCCGCAGGTTCGGGTGGCGGTGCGCGGCGTAGTCCATCAGTCCCAAGTCGGCGAGGATCACGGCATCAACGCCATGACCAGCGGCGCGATCCACGGCGGCGGTCCAGCGACTCCAGTTACTCGCCTGCGGAAAGGTGTTGAGCGCAATCAGCACCTTGGCACGGCGTGAATGGGCATATTTGACGCCCTCGGCCAGCGCCTTGTCGTCGAAATTGAGCCCGGTAAAATTACGGGCATTGGTCTCGTCGCGAAAGCCCGCATAAACGCAATCGGCACCATGATCGACAGCAGTCTTCAGCGCCGGCAGTCCGCCGGCGGGGCAAACCAGTTCAATGCGCGGCGAGGTGTCGGTGGTCATGCAAAACGCTCCAGGAGGAACACGAAAAATGAGGATGCGACTATAGGTGGCGAGGGCCGGCGGGTGCTTGACTTAGGTCAAAGGCGTTCCAGCGCGAAGCAAACGTTCAAGTGCGGGGTCAACGGAAATTTAAGTCGTTAAACGAACGGGTTGCTTATTCGCGTACCCGTTCCACGAAAATCATTGACGTTGCGGGTTACCACGGTCAAATCATGAATCAGTGCAATCGCCGCAATCTGCTTGTCTATTGGATGTTCATGATGCGGTGACATCAATCGGCCCCACACCTGGGCGCATGCTTCATCGAAGCTCAATATTCTGTCGTTGTAGTCCATCACGACCAGATCGAGCCATTTTTCAAGCTCCCTGGCCTGGCGAAGATCGCCGCGATGCCGGATATTCTCCAGCCCTCTGCGGATTTCACCGAGTGTTAGCGCTGACAAATACAGGTCTTCAGCTTCGCTCGTCTGGAAAAACTGTTGAACACCGGGGTTCGCCTTGTTTCCTTTTCGGGCCTCGCTGATGACATTGGTGTCCACCAGGTACATATCGACACCTACCCGTTTCGGCAATTGAAGTCGGCGTCTTCGCCAACATTTGGCATGCTCGCGAGAATCTCGGCAACAGACCGACGCTTCGGTCGCTGCAGAACTGTTTTTAGAATCTCGCGATGCTCGGCTTCCGCGCTCCTGCCGTGAGCTGCCGCCAGTTGCTTCAGTGCCAGGGCAACATCCTCGCCAACATTGCGAACCACAAGATTGGTAGCCATCGTCGCCTCCTTGATTGGAATCATTGAGCGCAGCATACTAAAGCAGTGATTGCAATGCAATCACTGCGCCACGCTTGGCATCCACGTCCGGAGATAACGTTCCGCATCACGAATGATGGTGAAGCGGATGTTCCGCCACATGATGCGTCTCGGCCGCCGCGTGATGTTGCAATTCATGCAGCGGCCGCCCCGGCGTCTTGTGGCCGACCCATTGCGGCAGTAGCGAGCCGGCAACCATGCCGACGGCCGAGACGGCGAGGCCAATCAACTGCGGCGGAACCGGGCTGGCTTCGCCGATCAGTACTTCGATCAGTAGCCACGACAGCAGGCCGCCAAAGGTGGCGGCAAGCGCGCCCTGGGTGGTGCCGCGCCGCCAGAAGATGCCCGCGGCCAGCGGCACGAAGGCGCCGGCCAGCGTGACCTTGTAGGCGTTTTCGACCATCTTGAAGATCGACGCCTCGGACTTGAGCGCAAAGGCGAGCACCATCAGGGTGAAGCCGATCAGGCAGGCGCGCATCACGCGCAGGAACTGCCTGTCCCCCATAGTCGGGTAGAAACCCTTGACGACGTTTTCGGCGAAGGTGACGGACGGTGCCAGCAGCGTCGCCGACGAGCAGCTCATGATGGCCGACAGCACAGCGCCGAAGAACAGCACCTGGGCAAACAGCGGCATGTGTTGCAAGACCAGCGTCGGTAGTACCAATTGGGCGTCCTTCTCCAGCAGTTCGCCGAACATGGCCGGGTCGATCAGCGTGGCCGAATAGGCGATGAACATCGGCACGAAGGTGAAGCAGAAATAGATCGAGGCGCCGAGGATCGATCCGATCAGCGCGATCTTCGCGCTCCTGGCCGAAGTGACCCGCTGGAACACGTCCTGCTGAGGGATCGAGCCAAGCATCATGGTCAGCCAGGTGCCAAGGAAAGTCAGCCACAGCCAGGGATCGGGCGCGGGGAAAAAGTCGAGCTTGCCGGCGGCGCGGGCGTGGTCGATCACCGCCGTGGCGCCACCGCCGACCTTGCCGCTGACAGTCCAGGCGATGAACAGCAGGCCACCCATCGATACCGTCATCTGCACGAAATCGAGGATGGCCACCGAGAACATGCCGCCGAAGGTGGTGTAGGTCAGCACGATGGCGGCGCCGAGGATCATGCCGGCCGACTGCGAGACCGCGCCGTCGGTGACGACGAAGAAGATCAGCCCCAGCGCCTTGATCTGCGCCGCCACCCAGCCGAGATAGGAAAGCACGATGCAGAGGGTGGTGACGACTTCCACCGTGCGGTTGTAGCGCATGCGGTAAAAGTCGCCCAGCGTGATGATGTTGAGCTTGTAGAGGTAACGCGAAAAGAGGACGCCGGCGATGATTAGGCACATCGAGGAGCCGAAGGGGTCAGCCACTACGCCACCCAGACCGTCCTTGACGAAAGTGGCCGAAACGCCGAACACCGCCTCGGCGCCGAACCAGGTGGCGAACACCGTGGCGGTGACCACCGGCAGCGGCAGCGAACGGCCGGCGACGGCGAAGTCCTTGGCGTTATGCACACGGGTGGCGGCGAGCAGGCCGATACCGACCGAAACGAGCAGGTAGAGGATGACGAACCAGAGCAACATGGCAAGACTCCTTCGGGTGAATCAGTGTAATTCCATTCAGCCGCGCAGCGCCTGGAGTTCGCCGATGGTGACGCGCAGCCGGGTGGATAAACTGTGGGCAATGCTGCCGAAGATGGCGAGGCCCAGATCGCCATGCTCCACGGCCAGAATTTCAAAGCGATCACGCGTGAGCACATAGACCTCGGCGTCGACCAGCGCCACGGCATCGACGGCATGTTTGCCAGCCTCGATAAAGCCCATGCCGCCGACCAGATCGCCGGGGCCGCAGGTGGCGAGGTGATAACTCTCTTTCTTGCGCAACGGCACCATGAGCTTGACGGTACCGCGGCGGAGCAGGACCAGCTCGTCACTGTCGGTGCCCGCCTTGTACAGCTTCTTCCCGGCCGCGATCGAGCGGAGTTCAACGGCGTTCATCAGCGCTGCCAGCGTCTCATCCGAGCAGCCGGCAAATATCTGGAAATCGCGCAGTTCGAGCGCAATGTCGTTGGTGTGCGCCAGCGGCGTGCCTTCCAGTTCTTTCGCCTCGACCCATTCGAGCGCCTCGTCCAGCTGGCGGAAGGCAAAGGCCTTGTTGGTCGGCCGCACCACGCCGGTGTCCTTGAGGAAACGCTTCATCTTGAGGCCGCTGGGCAGGTCCTTGGGGATGTCGCAGAACACCAGATAAGCGCCATTCGCTTCCAGCCGGTCCTTGATCAATTCGAGCACATGGGTCGCCGTGACATCGAGCGACTGCACGCGGCGCATGCTCAGGATGACGTACTTGTGCGTCGCCGTCTCGGGCTCCAGCGCGGCCTGCAACTGGCTGGCGGTGCCGAAGAACAGGCTGCCCTGCAATTCGAAGATCACCGCATCGCTGCTCTCGCGCTCGCGCCGCTCCACTTCTTGCGTCGACCGCGCCCGCTTCGAAAAGATCTCATTGCCCTCGATGCGATTGCGCACCACCGAACTGCGGGTCTGCTCGCGAATAAACAGGATGATGGCCAGCGCCACGCCAACACCGGAGGCGGCGACCAGATTGCCGAAAATGGCCACCAGGATCACCGACACGATAACGGCAAAATCAAGCCGGGTAGCCGGGGTGAAGGAGTACATCAGGCTATGGCGGTCGATCATGCGGAAGCCGATGACGATCAGGATGGCGGCCAGCGCGGCGATGGGCACCCAGGCGATCAGGGGCGCCAGCGCGAGGAAGGCCAGCAGCGAGAAACCGCCGGTCAGCAGACCCGAACGCTTGGTGGTGCCGCCGCTGGTGACATTGATCAGCGAGGCGCCCATGGTGCCGGCGCCGGGAATGCCGCCGATCATGGACGAGGCAAGGTTGCCCAGGCCCTGGCCGACCAGTTCGCGGTTGGAATCGTGGTGCGAGTTGGTCATCGCATCGATCACCAGGCAGGTCTTCAGGGTGTCGATCGACAGCAGCACGGCCAGGGTCAGCGCCGGCGCCAGCACCTGTGCCACCTCGTGCAGGCCCAAGCTGCTCAAGGCCAGCCAGCGCTGCTGGATCGAATCGCCCAGGCTGCCGTTGCCGCCGCCGAGCGAACCGACCAGCAGCGGGTTGTTGTCGGTACGCAGCAGCGTCGGATCGGCCAGCCCCAGCAGCAGGTAGCTGACTACCCCGGCCAGCAGCGCGAGGATGGCCGCCGGCACGGCGCGGGTCAGCCGCGGCACCAGCAGCATGGTCGCGATGACCGTCGTGCCGACCACGGCGCTTTGCCACATCCAGGCCGACGGCGTTTTCAGCGCGTCGAGCAGATGGGCGCCGGCGGGGGCGCCGAGAAACTTCGGAATCTGGCTGCCGATGATGATGAGGCCGACCCCGGAGAGATAACCGCTGACCACCGGATAAGGAATGAAGCGGATCAGGCGGCCGACACCGGCCAGGCCGAGGCCGATCTGGATTAGTCCCGCCAGCAGACCAATCATGCCCAGCAGCAGCAGGATAGCCCCGGGTTCCACCCCCTGCTGCGTGAAAGTGACCGCCAGCGCTGCCAGCACGGCCGCAGCGGGCGCGCACGGCGCAGTGATAAGGCGCGTGCTGCCACCGAAGGCCGGCGCCACCAGGCCAAGTGCCGTAACGCCCAGAATGCCCGCCAGCGCGCCCTCGGCCGCCATTGAGCCGGCCAGCGGCGAAAAAATGGTCACGCCAAAAGCGATCGCCGAAGGCAGGGCCACCAGCATGGCCGCCAAGCCGCCCCACATGTCGCCAACGAGGGCGGGGCTATGCAGCGAAAATCGATTGGCTGTCATGATTTGCTCGTGGGAATGAGGCTGGATGGCAGGCTGGATGGCTGGGTACGGCGATTATAAAGGTCGCTCGAACACAACCTTCATGAGGGTGGGGGCGGCGGATACACTGCGAACCTCTTCATCATTATCCTTGCTACCCGCCATGAACCAAACCTACGCCGACAATCAGCTTGTGCGGATTCGCGAGCAAGCAGCGCTTTACATGTGCGCCTGTCCGGCACAGGTCTGCGCCAGCGTAGTCTCGATGCGCAAGCTTTTCGAGTATCAGATGCGCTGTCTCGATGCCACCGACACTGATCGCGCCGTGCATGAGCGTATCGCCACCGCCGCAACGCTCGCCCATGCCGAGTTGGAACGCTGCCTCACCGATATCCTGCACCTCGAAGGCTGGGACATGGAAACCCTGGAAATGCCGCCGCAGTTGCAAAAACGGCTGCTGGACAGCATCGACAAATGCGACGTGTAGTCGCCCCACCTTCTCTACACCAGTAGACGAACCACTTCCAGCACCAGCACCCCGGCCAGCAACAAACCAAGCCAGCGCAGACGCCCCTCCGTGCGCGCCTGGGTTTCACGCAGCCGTTCCAGTTCAATGTCGCGGCGGGCAGCCTGGGCCAGCGCCTGATGCGCCAGTCGCGGCAGCGCGGGTAGCAGCGACGACCACTGCGGCGCTTCGGTCTTGAGATGCTTGATCAAACCGCGCCAGCCGACTTGCTCCGACATCCAGCGTTCGAGATACGGTTTGGCGGTTTGCCACAGGTCGAGGTCGGGATCAAGCTGCCGACCGAGGCCTTCGACATTGAGGAAGGTTTTTTGCAGCAGCAAGGAAATTTCCTTCAGCGGACGGTCAAAGATCGGCTCGCACACCGCCCGCACGGCGGCTTCCAGTTCGTCTACGCGCGTTTCCGGCGGCGCCCAGCCCGATTCGATATGGGCCTCGGCAACGCGGTGGTAGTCGCGATGGAAGAAGGCGAGGAAGTTGATGGCGAGGTACTTCTGGTCGACCTCGGTCAGCGTGCCCATGATGCCGAAGTCGAGGGCGATGTAGCGATTGAAGGTTTCCGGCGCGGTCGCCACGAAGATGTTGCCCGGGTGCATGTCGGCATGAAAGAAGCCGTCGCGGAACACCTGGGTAAAGAAGATTTCAACGCCATTGCGTGACAGCGCCTTGAGGTCGACACCGGCGGCGCGCAGATTGTCGATCTGGCCGATGGGAATGCCGGCCATGCGGTCCATCACCATCACCGAATTGCGGCACCAGTCCCATAGCACCTCGGGCACCATCAAGAGGGTCGAATCGGCAAAATTGCGCCGCAGTTGCGAGCAGTTCGAGGCCTCGCGCATCAGGTCCAGTTCGTCGTGCAGGTGCTTGTTGAACTCGGCCACCACCTCGCGCGGTTTCAGCCGCTTGCCGTCCGACCACAAGCGTTCCAGCAACCAGGCCATGGCATCGAGCAGGGCGATGTCGTGGGCAATCGTCGGCGCGATGCCGGGACGGAGAATCTTGACCGCGACCTCGCGGCCGCCATGTTCCTTTGGCAGGGTGGCGAAATGCACCTGCGCCACCGAGGCCGAGGCCACCGGTTCATGCTCGAAACTGGCGAAAACGCCGTTGGCGCCCGTGACCGGCTTGCGGTAGGCCTTTTCCAGCTCAACCAGTGCCTGTTCCCACGGAAAAGGTGGCACGCGATCCTGCAATTTTTCGAGTTCGTCGGCGATGTCCTCGGGCATCAGATCGCGCCGCGTCGATAACACCTGGCCGAACTTGACGAAAATGGGGCCAAGCGCTTCGAGCGCCAGCCGCAGCCGTTCCGCGCGCGGCGCCGAGATGTCGCGCCAGAACAGCAACGCGTTGGTCAGCCGCAACAATCGACCGGAGGGCTCGTGTTCGAGGATGAGTTCGTCGAGGCCGAAGCGGAGGGCGACGCGGACGATCTTGATGAGGCGGAAAATGCGCACGGGAGTTCAGCGGAAAAGCGGGCACTCTACGCGCGAACGCAACGAGGGGAAAGCCCGCCAGGTCTTCACCTCGTCATGCCCCGGCGGAGCGTTGCCCCAGGGCGGCCTTGAGTCGTCCCATGTTTTCAGCCAGCGCGTCGAGTTGCGCTTGCAGGTCGAGGTCGCCTTGTTCTGCGCGGTTCTCGATCTCGGCTGCCAATTGCCGGGCCGGGTCGGCGTTGAAACTGGCGAGCGTGCCTTTCAGCGTGTGGGCGTGCCGCCGTGCCGCCGCCTCATTGCCGCTGCTGACCGCTTCGCTCAACTGGGCCATGTCGTGGTCAATGCCGGCAAGGAACATATCGCCGATGATTTCGATGATTTCAGCGTCGGCTTCACCCAGGGCGCGGACATAGTCGAAGTCGGCGCCTACCATGGCGGGCCTGGAAAAAGTCGGCGGTAGCGGTACGGCAACGTCGTGGTCGGCCGTCGCTTCAGCCGTCGCCGCGCCGTCGCCCACGGCCGCGTCGCTGCCTTGACCACCCTGCTTGCCGCCCCAACGCTCCAGCGCGGTTTTCAGTTCGGCCGGCCGGACCGGCTTGGCGATGTAGTCGTCCATGCCGGCGGCGAGACAGGATTCGCGGTCGCCCTGCATGGCGTTGGCGGTCATGGCGACGATGGGGATGCGTGGCAGGCCGGCATCTGTTTCACGCTGGCGGATGGCGCGGGTCGCCTCGATGCCGCTCATGACCGGCATCTGCATGTCCATCAAGACAATGTCGAAAGTCTCGTCGGCCAGCAGTTCCACTGCCACGGCGCCGTTTTCGGCCAGGGTAACGCGATGCCCCCATTTTTCCAGCAGGCTGACGGCCAGCTTCTGGTTGACCGGATGATCCTCGGCCACCAGCACATCGAGAATGGCGCGGGCCTCGCGCAGCGAATGGCGGGTAACCAGGGTGGGTGCCACCGGCTGCTCGGTGGTCACCGCGATGGCACTACCGCAGAACAGTTGGCGCAGCGCGGCGTGCAATTCGTCCGGTGCCACCGGCTTGGGAAAGAATCCCTTGATGTCGAGCGCCTGGCAGCGTTTGGCATCGCCCTTGGCGGCGGATGAACTTAACATGATGATCGGTGGCACGCCACTGGCCGGCGGCTGGGCGCGCAGGTTTTCGGTAAGGGCGAAACCGTCCATCTCGGGCATTTCGGCATCGAGCAACAGGCAGTCGAAACGCGGCCCCGAATCGCGCAGCAGTTTTATGGCCTCATTGGCGCTGCCCACGGCAACCGCCGGCATCTGCCATTTCTTCAACCAGGCCAGAAGAACCTGCCGGTTGGCGAGGTTATCGTCCACGACCAGCGCCCGGCGGCCGGCAATGTCGGCCAGCAGGGTTTGCGAAACGGTGTCGATTTCGGCCGCCAGCGGCAGGCTCAGTATGAAATGGAAGGTGCTGCCACTGCCGGCCGCGCTGTCGACCCAAATATGGCCACCCATCAACTCGACCAACCGGTTGGAGATGGTCAGCCCCAGGCCAGTGCCACCGAAACGGCGGGTGATGGAGCCATCCTCCTGTGAGAAGGCTTCGAAGATCTGGCTTTGCTTCTCGGGCGGAATACCGATGCCGGTATCGCGCACCGACATTTGCAGCAGACAGATGTCGGATTCCGATCCCTCCATGCGGCGGCCGCTGACGACGATCTCGCCCGCCACCGTGAACTTGATGGCGTTGCCGATCAGGTTGAGCAAAATCTGACGGATGCGGCCGGGGTCGCCAACGAGGCGGTGCGGCACGTCGGCCGCGATGTCGCAGATGAGTTCCAGCCCCTTTTGCCGGCCGCGCAGCGATAGCGCCTTGAGGGTATCGTGCGCCACCGCGTGGGGATCGAAGGCGATATTCTCGATTAGCAGCTTGCCGGCCTCGATCTTGGAAAAGTCGAGGATGTCGTTGATGATGGTCATCAGCGCTTCACCGGACGACTTGACCAGGCGCAGATATTCGCGCTGCTCTTCCGTCAACTCGGTGTCAAGGGCGAGATCGGTCATGCCGATGATGCCATTCATCGGTGTGCGTATCTCGTGGCTCATGTTGGCGAGGAATTGCGATTTGGCCTGGTTGGCGGTCTCGGCCTGTTCCTGCGCCGCTTCGGCCTGCTCCTTAGCTGTCCGCATTTCTTGCCACGCCCGCTGCAGGGCGTTGTTGGTGTCGCCGATCTGGCGCAACGAAAGGGCGCCCAGACCCATCACCGAAAGGATGACGACGACAACGGCCCCCCACTGCGCCTTTTGGTAGTGGGTACGCTGCTCAGTCAGCCTTGCCTCGAAATCGTCGAGGCGGCGGTTGCTTTCGTAAAACAGGCGGTTGGCATTTTCGTTAACGCGAAAAAAGAAGGATGGAATGCTTTTGAAGTAGAGCGTGATTTCATCATTCACCGCCCGCCGGCAGTTGGCCGTGGCTTTCTCTGCGCAGGCTTCGCGCCGTGCCAGTTTTTCCAGCAGGTCGTCGGTATGGCGGCGGATCTGGTCCAGATGCGGCGCCAGTTCGATGATCTCCATGACAAAGGCGTCGTTGCCTTCATCCGGCTGGAAACTCACCGTGCGCCGCATCTCGTCCATGCCCCCGATATTGAGGGCAATGTTGCGACTGAGGCTGCCCCCCTGCCGCAGCACGACCAGACTGCGTTCGACCTGTTCGACATGGCCGCGGAGTTCTTGCGCCACGCGCTGCTGGATGGTTGCGCCGAACGTATTGGGCAGGCGATAAAAGTCGATTTCTATTTCGCGCAGGCCGGCGACGATCTGCTCGCCGATGAAAAGCCGGGCCCGCTCGTTGGCGCTCTTTTGATCGAGTTCGTCGATCAGACCGGAGATGAAGAGATTGATGCCGGCAACGGCCAGAAAACCGAGAAAAAACAGCACCAGCAGCCATAGGCCACGCTTGCTGACGACAACGGCTTCCTGGCTTGCCATGAAACTTGGTTACCTGAGCTGCTTGCTATCGAGGAAGCCATGCTTGCGAAACACCGCCTGGCCCGCGTCGGCAGCGACGAAGTCCATGAAACGCTTTGCCAGGGCCGGATTCTTCGAGAAGGTCAGCAGATTAAGCAGTAGTGCCTGAGGCTGCGCCACCTTGGCATCAAGGTCGATGGCGTCGATATGCGGTGCATTGTCGGGGAAGAAAGCCGTGGCCCGCCAGTTGAAGGCAATGTCGGCCTCGCCCCGCTTCATGGCGACGTTGATCGCACGTGAATCGGGAGCGAGAACGGTGGCGCGCTGCACCACCGCGGGATAAAGCTTCAGCGCGTCGAGAATCTGCTTGGTTTCCTGGCCGACGCTGCCGCTTTCGGCATTGCCGATCATCATGGTCAGATCCTTGCGCAGCAGTTCGCGGGGGTCGCCCTTGACCTTCTTCGGGTTGCCCTTGGCGACGACGATGGCCATCTGGTTGTAGCCGATCACCTTGTAATCACCCAGCAGGCCTTCGAGCAGATGCTTGTCGCGGTAGCTGGGCTCGCCCGGCAGGTAAAGATCGCCCAGCCGGCTCTTTTTCGCGCTCTGGTAAAGGTCTTCCGACCCCCCCTGCGCAATGCTGATCTTGACGTTTTCCTTCTGCTCGAAATTGTGCGCCAGTTCAGTGACAGGCCGCACCATGGTGATGCCGCAGTAGATTAGCAAGGGTGTCTTTTGCTCCTGTGCCTGCACCGTCGACAGCAGCAAAGTCGCCGCCAGTGCGCACAGAATCCGGATTCGTTTGTTCATGCGAGTTCCTCTATTTTCAAAAAAGGTTGGCCAGCGTCCGCGTTGAAGTTTACAGGAATCGACCATCCGGTAAGCTACCATGCAAGCCCCCTTGACAGAATCCATACCATGACCGATCTGATCGTACACTTCCAGCAGCCTCGCGACTGGGCTGCCACGATTTACATCCACTACTGGGATGCGCGTCCCGCTGCGCATGACACGACCTGGCCAGGCACCCCCATGCAGGCGGAAGGTGACGGTTGGTTCGTCCACCGCGTCGAAGGGGTCGAGTCAGCCAGTCTGGTGTTCAGCGACGGCCATGGCCGTCAGAGCGCGAACCTGCGCCGCGACCGTCCGGGCTGGTTTGGCGCCGACGGCAAATGGCACGACCACGCCCCCGCTACCACTGCCTCCACTGTCCCTACTGCCGCCGCCAGCGCGCCGCCCGCTGCCGCCAAGCGCACAGCCAAGCCGGCGTCGCGGCCCAGCCAGCCCGACTTCCGCGAAGAGACGATCTACTTTCTGCTCACCACGCGCTTTTACGATGGCGACCCGAGCAACAACTTCTTTTGTCGTGACCGCATCAAGTTCAACAGCGCCACCGGGCAGCCGGAAGACCCCCACTGGCGCGGCGATTTCAAGGGCTTGATCGAACGCCTCGACTACCTTGTCGACCTCGGCTTCACCGCCATCTGGATCACCCCGCCGGTGGAAAACCGCAGCGGACTTGATTACCACGGCTATCACGCCTACGACTGGACCCGTATCGACCCGCGCCTGGAGTCACCGGGGGCCACCTACCGGGACCTGATCGACGCCGCCCATGCGAGAGGCATCAAGATCATCCAGGACGTGGTGATCAACCACTCCTGCCAGTACGGCATCCGCGACAAGGTGTGGATCGATCAGTTGCCGATGAAGTATTTCGTGCCCCAGGGAAGCGAACAGGGAAGGGTTAGTCATGGCCCCTACCAGGGCAACCTCGGCAGCTACGCGTGGCCCAACCGCGACGACAACGACAACCCCGTGGCGCCGGCCTGGTTCCGCGAACGCCATGCGCGCGACCCCGCAGGCAAGGAGCCGCTGCTCGATCCGAAGACCGGCGAGACGGTACCCAAGCCCGGCTACAACCCGGGCCGTTTCTTCGGCGTCGATGCGCAATCGCTGGACCCCGAGTGGTATCACCAGGACGGTTTTATCTGTGGCGGCGACTGGGAAAGCGCTTTTCCGCTGCAACAGAAACACCTCGCCGGCGACTGCATCGACCTCGCCACCGAGCGGCAAAACGTCAAGGACTACCTCATCGGCGCGATTAATGGCTACCTGGACATGGGTGTCGATGCGCTACGCATCGACACGGTCAAGCACGTCGAACGCAACAACCTGCTTGAGTACGTCAATGCCTGGAAGGCGCACAAGCCCGGGCTGTTCGTGTTCGGCGAGAATCTGGTCAAAGGCTACGGCTGGGGCGACATGGGCGGCGGCGACAACGGACCGTCGCAGATTCGGCCGTGGTGGTACACGCGGCTCGGGGATGATCCGCGCAACCCGAACTC
>JAIFMO010000156.1 GCA_020048435.1 Sulfuritalea sp. | reverse complement strand
ACGTAGCTGCCGTCCTGCTTGATTTCCAGAATGCGGGTGGCCAGCGTCGACACAAACTCGCGGTCGTGCGAGACGAACACCAGCGTGCCTTCGAATTTCTCCAGCGCGGTGTTGAGAGACTCGATCGATTCCATGTCGAGGTGGTTGGTCGGTTCGTCGAGCACCAGCACGTTGGAGTTGAGCAGCATCAGCTTGCCGAAGATCATGCGCCCCTGCTCGCCGCCGGAGATGACCCGCACCGGCTTCTTGACGTCGTCGCCGCCGAACAGCAGGCGACCGAGCGTCTGCCGCATCAGCGTTTCGACATCGCCGCCATCGTAGCCCCCGGCGCGGACATAGCCGGTGATCCACTCGGTCAGCGTCAGGTCCGAGGCGAAGTCGGCGGCGTGATCCTGGGCGTAATAGCCGGTGCGCGCTTTCTCCGCCCACTTGAGGCTGCCGTGCTGCGCGCTCAGTTCGCCCATCAGCAGGCGCATCAGGGTGGTCTTGCCGACCCCGTTCTCGCCCAGCACGGCCAGGCGGTCGCCGGCGTCCAGCGTCAGGGTGAGGTTACGGATCACGGGCTGCTTGGGGTCGTAGCCGAATTGCAGTTTCTCGATTTCCAGCGCCTGGCGGTGCAGTTTTTCCTTGTCGTCGACGTCGAAGCGTATCCATGGATATTGGCGCGAGGAAGGCTTCACATCTTCCACCTTCAGCTTGTCGATCTGCTTCATGCGACTGGTGGCCTGGCGCGCCTTGGCCTTGTGGGCGCGGAAGCGGCGCACGAATTCTTCCAGATCGGCAATGCGGTCCTTCGACTTGGCGTTCTGCGCCGCGACCCGCGCGCGCGCCGCCGTCGATGCTTCCATATAGTCGTCGTAGCTGCCGGGATAGACGCTGATGGTGCGGTAATCGAGGTCCGCCATGTGAGTGCAGACCTGGTTCAGGAAATGGCGGTCGTGGGAGATGATCACCATGGTCGAGTTGCGATTGTTCAGCACGCTTTCGAGCCAGCGGATGGTGTTGATGTCGAGGTTGTTGGTCGGCTCGTCGAGCAGCAGGATGTCGGGGTTGGCGAACAGCGCCTGCGCCAGCAGCACGCGCAGCTTCCAGCCCGGCGCCACCTCGCGCATGGGGCCGTTGTGCTTGTCGATGGGGATGTCCACGCCCAACAGCAGTTCGCCGGCGCGGGCCTCGGCGTCGTAGCCGCCCATTTCGCCGAATTTGGTTTCCAGCTCGGCGGCGTGCATGTAGTCTTCTTCGCTCGCCTCCGGATTGGCGTAGATCGCGTCTTTCTCCTGCTGGCACTGCCACATGTCCTCGTGGCCCATCAGCACCACGTCGAGTACGCGAACGTCCTCGAAACCGAACTGGTCCTGGCGCAGATAGGCCATGCGCTCGTGGGTGTCCTTGGTGACGTTGCCGGCGGAGGGTTCGAGCTGGCCGCAGAGAATCTTCATGAAGGTCGACTTGCCGGCGCCGTTGGCCCCGATCAGGCCGTAACGGTTGCCATCGCCGAACTTGACGGAGACGTTCTCGAACAGGGGCTTGGCCCCGAACTGCATGGTGATGTTGGATGCGACGAGCATGGCGGAGAGCCGGTAAACGGCAAGACTGGGCAAGCGCGGCATTTTAGCCGTGCCGTACCGCTAGCGCCGACTTTTTGGGGCATGCGCCCCCGCCGTTGACCTATGCCTTGAATGCCGCCTCGGCGGCCGCGATGGTCGCGGCAATGTCGACATCGGCATGGGCGCTCGACACAAAGCCCGCTTCGAAGGCCGAAGGCGCCAGATAGATGCCTTTTTCAAGCATGGCGTGGAAGAAGCGGTTGAAGGCCTCTTTGTCACAGGCCATCACTTCGTCGTAAGACGTGGGCACGCGCTCGGCGAAATAGAGGCCGAACATGCCGCCAACGGACTGGGCACAAAATTTGACGCCCTGTTTTTTCGCCGCCGCCGCTAGGCCCTCGACGAGGGATTTCGTCTTCGCCGCCAGTGCCTCGTGGAAACCGGGCTGCATGAGCTTCTTCAGCGTTGCCAAGCCCGCCGCCACCGACAGCGGGTTGCCCGACAGCGTGCCGGCCTGATAAACCGGGCCGAGCGGGGCGATTTTTTCCATGACGTCGCGGCGGCCGCCGAAAGCGCCCAGCGGCAGGCCGCCGCCGACCACCTTGCCGAAGGTTGACAGGTCGGGGACGATGCCGAACAGTCCCTGCGCCGAGCCGGGGCCGACGCGGAAACCGGTCATCACTTCGTCAAAAATCAGCAGCGCGCCGTATTGGTCGCACATTTCGCGCATGGTCTTGAGAAATTCGGTGGTCGGCTGGATCAGGTTCATGTTGCCGGCCACCGGCTCGACGATGACACAGGCGATGTCGCGGCCGTGATGGTGGAAAGCCGCCGCAAGTTCGGCGGCGTCGTTGTAGGCGAGCACCAGCGTGTGTTTGGCCAGGTCGGCTGGTACGCCGCCCGAAGACGGGTTGCCGCAGGTCAGCGCGCCAGAGCCGGCCTTGACCAACAGACTGTCGGCGTGGCCGTGGTAGCAGCCTTCGAACTTGATGATCATGTCGCGATCGGTGAAACCGCGGGCGAGGCGGATCGCGCTCATCGTCGCTTCGGTGCCGGAGGAAACCAGCCGCACCAGTTCCATGCTCGGCACCAATTTTGTCAGCAGTTCGGCGAGATCGACCTCGCCTTCGGTCGGGGCGCCGAAGGACAGGCCCTTCGCGGCGGCTTCCTGCACCGCACGCACCACATCGGCATCGGCGTGGCCAAGGATCAGCGGGCCCCAGGAGCCGACATAGTCGAGGTAACGCTTGCCGTCGGCGTCCCAGACGCTGGCCCCTTCGCCGCGGGTGAAAAAGCGCGGCGTGCCGCCGACGGAGCGGAAGGCGCGCACGGGAGAATTGACACCACCCGGAATGGTCTTTTGGGCGCGAGTGAACAGTTCTTCGTTACGGGTCATGCTTTCACCGATTCGCAAAAAGTTTGTGGAAAGCCGCGGCGCGGCCCTTGATATCCATGGCGTCAAACAGATCGCTGACCACGGCCACCATGTCGGCGCCAGCGGCCAGCACCGCGGGTGCGTTTTCGAGCTTGACGCCACCAATGGCGGCGACAGGGATTTTTGCCCGCCGTTTGGCTTCGGTGATCAGTTCGAGCGGGGCGCGGATGGCACCCGGCTTGGTAGGCGAGGCAAAAACGCTCCCGATGGCGATGTAGTCGGCGCCAGCGGCGGCGGCGGCGGCGGCGCGGTCGATATCGTCGTAGCAGGACACGCCAAGCAGTCGCTTGGGCCCCAGCGCCTGCCGGGCCATCACCGGATCGGCATCGCCGCGACCCAGATGCACGCCGTCGGCGCCAATTTCGATGGCCAGCCAGACGTCGTCATTGACGATCAGGCGCGCACCATGGGCACGGCAGATACGCAGCAATTCGGCCGCCTGCGCCCGCTTGAGCGGCATCGGCGCGTCTTTGTTGCGGTACTGCACCAGCTTGGCGCCACCGTCGAGCGCCAGTCCGACCAGGGTCGATAGCCGCGGCAGCAGGTTGTCCGCAGGGGTGACGGCATAAAGGCCCGTCAAAAATTTACGCTTCTCGGTCATTCTCACGCTCCCGTGCCCAGAAGAAACGATCCGGTATGTACTGACCCATGCCCGGCCGGAAGCCGGCGGCCAGTGTTTGCCAAGTGTATTCCTGCGCGTCGCGCACGGCATCGGCCATGTCGAGGCCGCTGGCAAGATTCGCGGCAATGGCCGAAGCCAGGGTGCACCCCGAGCCGTGGTAACTGCCGGGCAGGCGCTCCCAGGTATCGCTGCGGATCAGGCCGCGCGCGCCGTGAAGCACATTCACCACCTGCGGTGTGCCTTCGTGGGTGCCGGTGATCAACACATGCTCGCAGCCGACATTGATCAGCCGCCGCGCGCACTCGGCCAGGGTCGGGTTATCGCCTTCACTACCCGCGCTATTTCCCTCGTCACCGTCACCTTCGTCGATCATTGCCAGGCGCCGCGCTTCGAGACTGTTGGGGGTGATGATTGTGGTTTGCGGCAGCAACAACTCGATCATGGCGGCGATAACTTCTTCGTCGGCGAGGGCGTCGCCCCGCCCCGATGTCAGCACCGGGTCGAGCACGCGCGGGATGTCGGGATAGTCGGCAAGTACTTCGGCGATGGCGGTGATGGCATCGACGCTGCCAAGCAAGCCCAGTTTGAAGGCGGCTACCGGCATGTCTTCGAGCAGGGCGCGGGCCTGGTCGGCCACCCAGTCGCCGTCGATGGCCAGCAGCGCCTCGACACCCCGGGTGTCCTGCACCGTCAGCGCTGTAATCACTGATAGCGGGTGGCAACCGAGGCTGGCGAGCGTCAAGAGATCGGCCTGGATGCCGGCGCCGCCGGTCGGGTCCGACGCCGCGAAGCACAACACCATGGGCGGCGATTGTTCCAGCACGGAAGTTGACATCGGCATGCGCGCAAGCGGCGGGGTGCGGTAAGATACTGTCGATTCTAACCCACTCCACGCACGCCGCCGGAGGCGGGACAAGGGCGAAAAATTTCGTGGCAATAACGTAACAATTCGCATGATAACAACGCGGGTATTGGCGGGATGATGGTGCTCTGATGTACTATTCCGGGGTTTTCGCGCTGGCTGTGCCGGCGCAAGAAGGGTGCCGCGGGGGAAAGACGATTGGCTGATCTGAGCGAATTGAAGGGCGTCAAGGTGATGGTGATCGATGATTCGAACACTATCCGCAAGAGTGCGGAGATTTTCCTTGTCCAGGCCGGCTGCCAGGTGGTGCTGGCCGAGGATGGTTTTGACGCCCTGGCCAAGATTGCCGATCACGCACCGGCCGTAATCTTTTGCGACATCCTGATGCCTCGCCTTGACGGCTATCAGACCTGTGCGCTGATCAAGAAGAACCCGAAGTTTTCGGCTACGCCGGTGATCATGTTGTCCTCGAAAGACGGCCTCTTCGACCGCGCCCGCGGTCGCATGGTCGGTTCCGACGAGTATTTGACCAAGCCCTTCACCAAAGACGGCCTGCTGAAGACGGTGGCGAACCATGTCCAGCGGGTCGCTGCCTAGAAAGGCGCCACAGGAGAACCCATGCCCGTCAAGAAAATCCTCATCGTGGACGATTCGCCGACCGAGCGGTATGTGCTGACCGAAGCGCTCGCCAAGCACGGTTATCACATCATCACGGCCGAAAACGGCGAGCAGGGAATTGCCACGGCCAAGGAGCAACTGCCCGATCTCATCATCATGGATGTCGTCATGCCCGGCATGAACGGCTTTCAGGCAACGCGCACCATTTCGCGCGATCCGGCGACGCAGAATATCCCCGTCCTCATGTGCACGACCAAGGATCAGGAAACCGACAAGATCTGGGGCATGCGCCAAGGGGCGCGTGGTTATTTGGTGAAACCCGTCGATCCGGTGGAATTGCTCGCCAAGATCGCGTCGTTCAAGTAGTCGCACAGGGTCGCATGGCAAAGAGAATCAGCCTCCGCGAGTTTCAGGCCAGCCTGGTCGAGCGACTGACCTCGGCCAAGCGCGGCGAAACCGCGCAGGCTTTGCTTGGCATCGTCTCGGGCAAGGATCATTTTCTGCTCGAACTGTCCGACTCGGGCGAGGTGCTGCCGCTGCCGCCGTTGACCAGCGTGCCCCTGACCAAGCCCTGGTTTGCCGGCATGGCCAACGTGCGCGGCGCGCTCTACAGCGTGGTCGATTTCTCGGCCTTTCGCGGCCTTGAGCCAACCCCGCGCAACGCCGAAGCGCGCCTGCTGCTGGTCGGCGCCCGCCACGGCAGCAACGCCGCGCTGCTGGTCAATCGCACGCTTGGCCTCAGAAGCCTCGCGCGCCTGCACGCCGAGCCATCCGCAGCCGAACATCCTGGCGAGGGCGCGCCCGCCTGGACCGGCGAACGTTTCAGCGATGACGAGGGCCGCGCCTGGACACGGCTTTACCTCAAAGTGCTGCTCGAAGATTCCGACTTCATGAACGTCGGCATCTGATGAAAAGAATGGCCCAACCTATCATGTATCGGGAAAGACAAATGACCCCCAAGTCCGCCCAGTCAGTATTGTTCGCCGCCTTCGCCGGGATTGCCGCCGAAATCGTTGTTTTCCCCGGCAACGGTCCTTCAGGAGACTGACATGGCATTCAAGTTGCCCTTCAGGTTGCCGGCGTTAGGAAAAGGCGCCAAGACGCAGACCTTCGAGCAAACCACCGTTTTCGACTTGCCGAAAGGGAAAGGTGGCGCCCCGGCAACGGTGGATGCGGTGACCGAGCCGCTGCCGCTCATCGGCAAGCAGCCGGCCACGATGCAACTACAGATCCTCGGCGCGGCGGGCCTGTTTTTCCTGGTGCTGATGGTATTCCTGCTCTGGCAAGAAATTCGCGGCGTCAGTGTGCGCGAAGCGCAACGCGGCATCGCCGCCGAGATGCAGATGTTCGCGCAGGTCATCGGCAAGAACGCCGTTCGCGTCAGTGCACAGTCTTCAACCACTGGTTTTAACGAACTGAAAGCCGGCCGCGCCCGCTTCGGCGCCCTGTTGCAGTTGCTGGTCGCGGGCGGCAGCGACGGCAACACCGCGATCATGGCGGTCGACGCCGAGATCAAACCGGAAGTCGACAAGCTGAGCCAGGTCTGGGTAACCCTGGACAAGGCACTCAATCTGGTGCTGGCTCAGGAAGCCGGGCTCAAGGCCATCGGCGACGGGGCCAACAAAGCCACCGCCGCCGCCCAGGCGCTTTCCAAACTGGCCGAAGGGCAACCGGCGCTCGCCAGCGCCGCCAGGATGTCGCGCGATGTCGCCCGTCGCAGCCAGGCCATCCTGCTGTTGCCATCGCCGCAATATCTTGAGGCGGCCGAAGTGCTGAAGAGCGATCTTGCCGCATTCAACGCCATCGCTCCCGCGCTGACCGCCGAAGGCGGCGCGCAGAATGTGCTGACCCAAGCGGTCGTCGACATTGGCGGTGGCGCCAGCGCTGCCCTCGACAACATCAAGGCGCTCGACGAGGCCAAGCGCGCCGGCCTCAAGTTGCAAGCCGAGGCCGACCGCCTCGCTAGCCAGGCGGATGCCCTGTTCAAGTCGCTGGGCACCTTGGCCGACAACAGCCTCATTACCGGCCTGGTCGTCATTTCCGGCTCGCTGGTACTGGTCCTCCTGGTGCTGATGCTGAAGGTGTTCAACGACGATGCCGCCTCGCGGCGGCTGGAATCGGAGCGCCAGCGACGCGAAGCCGAAACCGCCAAGGATGCGACCCAGGAGGCGATCCTGCGGCTGATGAACGAGATGGGCGACCTTGCCGACGGCGACCTCACGGTGCGCGCCACAGTCAGCGAGGACGTCACCGGCGCTATCGCCGACTCGGTAAATTACACCATCGAAGAACTCGCGGTGCTGGTCAAGCGCATCAACGATGCCGCCACCCACGTTTCTGCGGCTTCCGACACCGCGCAGGACACGACGACCCAGTTGCTCAAAGCCGCCGAAATCCAGTCGAACGAAATTCGCCAGGCCAGCGGCCAGGTGCTGGAAATGGCGCAATCGATGACTTCGGTTTCGGGCAACGCGCTGGAATCCGCCCGCGTCGCCCGCCACTCGCTGGATGCCGCGCAAAAAGGCGCCATCGCGGTGGAAAACTCCATCAAGGGCATGAACGAAATTCGTGGCCAGATCCAGGAAACCTCGAAGCGGATCAAGCGGCTGGGCGAATCGTCGCAGGAGATCGGTGAAATCGTCGAACTGATCTCGGATATTACCGAGCAAACCAACGTGCTGGCGCTCAATGCAGCCATTCAGGCGGCCAGCGCCGGCGAGGCCGGGCGCGGCTTTACCGTGGTGGCGGAAGAGGTGCAGCGGCTGGCCGAACGCTCCGGCGAGGCGACCAAGCAGATTGCGGCCATCGTCAAGACCATTCAGGCCGACACCCACGATGCCGTTTCGGCGATGGAATATTCGACGCAGGGCGTGGTCGAAGGCGCCAAGCTGTCGGACGCCGCCGGCCAGGCGCTGGGCGAAATTTCGGCGGTGTCGACCGACCTGGCGCAACTGATCGAGAAGATTTCGACCGATACGCAGCAGCAGGCCGGCATCGCCACCGGCGTGGCCGCCGCCATGGAAAACATCCTCAACGTTACCGAACAGACGACCGACGGCACCAAGCGCACGGCCGTGTCGATCGGTGAATTGGCCGATCTCGCCGTGGAACTCAAGGGCTCGGTGGCCGGTTTTAAAGTGTGAAGACCCATCTGTAACGACTCCATCCGTAAAGACACTTTCGCCTCATGAATGCTGCCATCGAACTGGACATCGGCCCGCTGACCTGGGTCAAGGGCGAAATCGACCTTGCGCTCGATCGCGCCGGCGAGGCCATGCGCCAGTTTGCGGCGTTGCCCGCTGGCGCCGATGGCAAGCAGGGCGCCCAGATCAAGCAGGCGCGTAACCAGTTGCGCCAGGCCCGCGGCGCGCTGGCCATTGTCGGCCTCGAAGGCGTGACCCAGTTTGCCGAGAGTCTCGAAGCGCTCTTTGCCGGCCTCGAAGAGGGCGCCATCGCCGCGACGCCCGCTGCCATCGAAGCGGCGCAGCAGGGATTGACCGCCATCCGGCAATACCTCGACGATCTCGTCGATGGCCACCCCGACCAGCCGCTGCGGCTGCTGCCGAGCTACCGGCCGTTGCAGTTGGCGCGCGGTCTGGCCGAGCCGGAACCGGCCGAACTGTTCTTCCCCGATCTTTCGCTGCGCCCGCCGCGCCGCGAAAAGGAACCGCCGCCCCTGTCGCGCGAAGCCCAGTCGGCGCGCATCAAGGCGGCTCGGCTCGGCTTCCAGCGCGGCCTGCTCAAGTGGCTCAAGGGTGAAACCAAGGGCGCCAAGGAAATGCGCGTTGCGATGGCGATGATCGAGATGGTTCAGGGTCAGCCGGGTGCCCGCGCCTTCTGGTGGGCTGCCATGGCGTTCTTCGATGGGCTGGCCGAAGGCGGCATCGCGGTCGATGCCCGCGTCAAGAAACTCTGCGGTCGCATCGACGCGCAGGTGAAAAAGCTGCTGGATGGCGCTGACGACGTTGCCGACCGGCTGATGCGCGACGTCCTCTACTTTGTGGCAACTGCCAGCCACGGCGGCGATCATCTCGAATGCGTGCAGGCGGCCTACCGCCTCGATGGCCTGGTGCCGAGCGCCAGCATGGCGCGCGACATCGCCACGCTCAAGCCGGTGCTGCGTAGCGGACGCGAACTGCTGACCGCCACCAAGGATCACTGGAATCGCTACTGCGCCGGCACCACGGCCGCGCTCGGGCAGTTTCACGAGGGCGCCCTGCAACTCGCCCGGCGCCTGGCGGAACTGAGCGACGCCCGCATTACCCGGCTGGCCGACGCCATCGGTGCAACTGCCACCCTCCTGCGCAACGAGCCATCGCGCCAAGGCGAAGCCATTGCCCTTGAAGTAGCCACGGCACTGCTGTTGCTCGAAGGCGCGCTGGAAAACTTCCCCGAACTCGGCGACGAATTCACCCATCAGGTCGACACGGTCGCCGAACGCCTGGCGCTCGCCGCGCGTGGCCAGGCGCTGTCGGCGCTTGAAATTCCGCATCTCGACGAGATGTCGCGCAAGGCCCAAGAGCGCCTGCTGATGCACCAGGTGGCGAAGGAAATCCTCGTCAACCTCGCCAACGTGGAACAGACGCTCGACGCCTTCTTCCGCGACCCCATGCAACGCGGCGGACTCGGCCAGCTGACGCGCCCACTGGGCCAGATTACCGGCGCGCTTACCGTGCTGGGGCAGGATCGCGCCGTGGCGGTGCTGCGCGAATGCGAGTTGATGATCATCGACTTCCGCGACGACACTTACGTTCCCCGTCAGGAAGACTTCGAAAGCGTCGCCACCAAACTGTCGGCGCTCGGCTTCTTTGTCGAAAAATTGCAGTTCGGCCCGGCCGACATCGACGCCATCCTGCATCCGGCGCCGGCCGTGGCGCCGCGCGAAGAAGTCGCCACGCCCGCTGTCGTTCCCGCTATCGAACCGGCACCGACCCAGGCTCAGCCCCCCGCCATCCCGGCCGAGGTAGCGGTGGAACCATTGCGGGAAGAAACGCAAAGTGAACCGTCGCCTGAACCGGGGCAACCCCTCGAAATCCCGCACGAAGATATTCACCCGGTCGATGCCGGCAAGCTGGACGAACAGGCGGGTGCCGTTATTGCCGCGCTGGAAGCGGAAACCGCCGTGGGCGGGGCAGCGGTCACCGCCGCGCCGGTGGAAGCGACCGCCGTGCCGGCACCATCAGCCGAGGCCGCGCGCCTGGTCGAAGCCAGCAGCGCCGAAATCGACGCCGAACTGCTGGCTATTTTCCTGGAAGAAGCGCACGAGGTGCTCGGCACCATCAGCGAACATTTGCCGCGCCTGGCCGCACAGCCGCGCGACGTCGAACTGCTCACCGTGCTCCGGCGCAGTTTCCATACCCTCAAGGGCAGCGGCCGCATGGTCGGCCTCAACGATCTTGGCGAGGCCGCCTGGTCGGTCGAACAGACGCTCAACAAGTGGTTGCAGCAGGAAAAGGCAGCGAGCACCGACCTGCTAGACATGCTCGATGGCGCCGACTGGCTGTTCAGCGACTGGATCGCCCAGCTTGAAACCGGCGGTTCCGCCGAGCGCGATGCCAGTGACCTGACCCTCTGGTGCGATCGCCTGCGCAACGAGGAAGTCGTCGAGGAACCCGCCACTGCTCCGTCCACTCCCGCGCCTTTCGAAGAACCCGCCGACCTGCCCGCCGCCGAATTTGCCGCGACCGAGGCGTTCGACCTGCCCTTCGAGTTGCCGCCGCCAGCGCCCGAGTTGCCCGCTCCACCACCGCCCCCGGAGCCAATGGTGCCGGAGGTGGTGGAAGTGGTTCGCATCGGCGAACTCGAAATCTCGCCCATCCTGTTCGAACTCTATGTGGACGAGGCGCTCGGTCATGTCGCCACGTTGCAAGGCGGTTTCGGCCAAGCCGGCATCTCGGCGGAACAGGTGCGCGTCGCCCACACGCTGGCGGGGATTTCCGCCGCCACCGGCCTGATCCCCGTGCAGTCGCTCGCCCACGCGCTGGAAAACGCACTCGACCGTTTCCTGCGGCTGGATGCCGTACCCAACGAATCCCAGCGCCTGTTGCTGGCCCGCGCCGTCGGCGCGCTGGAAGGCATGGTTGGCGCCGTCGCCGAGAAGCGCATGCCGTCGGGCGAGGCCGCGCTGTCGGAACAGGTCGAAGCGCTGGCGCCGACCCCCGTGCTGGTTGTCGCTCCACCACCACTATCCCAGGAAGCAGTGGCAGCCCCGGAACCTGTTACTGCTGCCGTACCGCTACCGCCGACTTTTTCTGCACCCGCTCCCGCCGCACCGGCTGCGCCGGTGATGGCGGCGCCAACAGCCGCCGCCACCCAAGCTGCTCGCGCCGACGAGGAGGCCGCCGCCGCCGAGCGGCGCCAGTTGCGTATCCACGATGACATCGATGCGCAACTGCTGCCGATATTCCTTGAGGAAGCGCAGGAATTGATGGCCGGCATCGGCGGCGAACTCCGTAGCTGGCGCGAGGCACCGGACGATACCGGTATCTCCGGCCAGATCCGGCGTTTACTGCACACGCTGAAAGGTAGCGGGCGCATGGCCGGCGCCATGAGCGTTGGCGAACTGGTGCATGGCCTGGAAACGCGCATCGAGGTAACGGGCAAGGTAACGCCGGCCTTTATCGACGAGGTCGAAGCCACCCATGATCGCGTGGCGGTGCTGATCGACAACTTGCGCCGCCATGGCCGTGTCGATGTACCAGCCGCCGCAGGCGCTCCTGTGGCGGTGCCGGGTGTTGAGACCGGCGCAAAATCGACCACGACGGGAACGACCGAAGAGCGCGCTATCGTCGCGCCAACGGTGCCAACGGTGCCAATACCCGCCGGCGAAGCGGAAGCCGTCGCCCGGCCAACCCTGCGCGTTCGCGCCGACCTGCTCGACAAGGTCGTCAACGAAGCCGGCGAAATGGCCCTTGCCCGCGCCCGCATCGAAGGCGAGATGCGCACGCTCAAGTCCTCGCTGCTCGACCTTACTGAAAACGTGATCCGCCTGCGCGGCCAGTTGCGCGAAATCGAGATTCAGGCCGAGACGCAGATGCAGTCGCAAATGATGCAGCTGAAAGCCGAGGCGGCCGAGCAGAATCGCGACTTCGATCCGCTCGAATTCGACCGCTTCACCCGCTTCCAGGAACTGACACGGATGATGGCCGAGAGCGTCAACGACGTTGCCTCCGTCCAGCACAACCTGTTGCAGAACCTCGACCACGCCAACGCCG
>JAIFMO010000180.1 GCA_020048435.1 Sulfuritalea sp. | reverse complement strand
GCCGACGAGGTCAATCGCGCCACGCCCAAAACTCAGTCGGCACTGCTTGAGGCCATGGAAGAGCGACAGGTCACCGCCGAAGGTGAAACGCGGCCGCTCCCCGACCCATTTTTCGTCATCGCCACGCAAAACCCCTCGACGCAGATCGGTACTTATCCGCTGCCGGAATCGCAACTCGATCGTTTCCTGATGCGTATCGAACTAGGTTACCCCGACCGCGCCGCCGAGCGCGAACTGCTGGGTGGCGTCGACCGCCGCGAGGTGCTGGCCGGCCTGCAACCCTGCCTGACGCCGGAAGAACTGCTCGCCCACCAAAAGTCGGCGCTAACGGTACGGGTCACCGAGCCGCTGATCGACTACGTGCAGGCGCTAATCGCCCACACCCGCGAATCACCCGACTGGCAGGCCGGACTCAGCCCGCGCGCCGCGCTGGCCCTGCTCGCCGCCGCGCGTGCCTGGGCCTGGCTCGAAGGACGCGACCACGTCCTCCCCGACGACGTGCAAACCGTATTGCCGGGCGTAGCCTGCCACCGCCTGCGTGCCAGCGGCGAACTCGGCAGTAGCCTTGCTCCCGCCGACATCGCGACACGCCTGATTGAGGCGGTGCCGATTCCCTGATGCCGGGGCGGGCGGATGAGCCGGTGGTGGAACTCAATGGGCGCAACAGGTTCGGGAGGCTCAAGGAACGCTTCATCCGCTGGGTGCTGCGCTCGAAAACGACCGAAGCCTCCCCGGTCATCCTTGTCCAGCGCCGCGTTTATGTGCTGCCGACACCGGCCGGCGTCGGTTTCGCCTTTTCCCTGGGCGTCATGCTCCTCGGCGCGATCAACTACAACCTGAGCCTGGGTTATGCGCTGACCTTCCTGCTGGCCGGGTTGGGCGTGGTCGATATCCTTCACACGTTTCGCAACCTCGCCCACCTGTCGATCTCGCCGGGCCGCGCCGAGCCTGTCTTTGCCGGTGAAACCGCCCGTTTTACCCTGCTGCTTGACAATACTCGCACCGAAGAACGACGACAGATCTCCCTGCAACTTGCTGGCGGCGCCCCCACAACGTCTGCGACGCTCGATATTCCGCCGCAATCCAGCGCGACGGCGAAACTGCCGACCCCAGCGGCGCGGCGCGGCTGGCTGCCCCTGCCGCGTATCACCATCGCCACCACCTGGCCGCTTGGCCTGATCCGGGCCTGGGCCTACGCCGTGCCCGACATGCGCTGTCTGGTTTATCCCCAACCGGCCGCCCGTGCCGTACCGCTACCGATTTCGTTGCGCTGCGCGGCCACCAGTTGGCCGACTCGCCGCGTCACGTCGCCTGGAAAACCGCCGCTCGCATGGGCAGCGATGCCCCGCTGATGACCAAGCAATACGCCGACCCCGCCGCCCGCGCGTTTTGGCTCGACTGGGACGCCCTGTCCGCTTCCATGCCGGTCGAAGAGCGGCTCTCCCTGCTGACCCGCATGGCCGTCGATGCCCATGCGGCCGGCCTCGCCTGGGGGCTGCGTCTGCCCGGCAGCCAACTGGCTCCGGCGGGCGGCGACAAACACCTGCACGCCTGCCTGACCCGGCTGGCCCTGTTCGTCCCGTCGTAGCATGACCAAGGCCAGCGCCAACATTAAAAGAAGTCCGCCAGTCACCACTTCCCAAGTCTGGTGGTTACTCACGGCGGCACTCTCCGCGCAACTGCCGCTGGCCCAGCACGTACCGCTCTGGCTGGCCGGCCTCGCCGGGCTGCTGGTGATCGGCCGGGGCGTTATCAACAAAAGGCAATGGCGACTACCCTGGCGTGGATTGATAATTTTCGTCGCGATGGCCGGCGCCGCCGGCATCGTTGCCCAGTTCCGCACGCTATTCGGTCAAAATCCGGGCGTCGCCTTGCTGCTGTTGCTGCTTGCCCTCAAGCCGATGGAAACCCGCACCCGGCGCGACGGCCTCGCTATCGTCTTTCTCTGTTATTTCCTCGCGCTAGCCCAGTTCTTCTACGCCCAGAGCATCGCCAGTGCCGCCCTGATGCTGGCAACCGTCGTCGTCACCACCGCCGCGCTCGGCAGTCTTGCCGACAACCGCGCCCCGCCCGTCGTTCTGCTACGCCGCGCCGGCCTGATGCTGGCGCAGGCCATCCCCTTCATGCTGCTGCTGTTCGTGCTGTTTCCCCGGGTGCAAGGCCCGTTGTGGGGCCTGCCGCGCGATGCCCATTCCGGGCTGAGCGGCCTGTCTGATTCCATGTCGCCTGGCAGCATCTCGAACCTGTCGCTGTCCGACGCCATCGCCTTCCGCGCCAGCTTCAAGCAAGCCATCCCTCCGCGCGACCAACTCTACTGGCGCGGCCCGGTTCTCAGCGAATTCGATGGCCGCAGCTGGCGGGTGACCCGGGGTTTGCCACGACAGGAACTTGCCTATACACCCGCCGGCCCGGCCATCGACTACGAAGTCACCCTTGAAGCCCATGCCATGCCCTGGCTGTTTGCCCTCGAACTGCCCGGCAACCTGCCACCGAACAGCTGGATGACGGGCGACTACCAGTTGCTCGCCGGAACACCGGTCATCGCACGCATGCGCTACAACGCCAGTTCGCGCCCGACCATGACCGCCGGGCTGGACGAAAACGACGGCGTGCTGCGACGTGCGCGCATACTGCCCCCCAAACTTAATCCGCGAACACGCGAGGTCGCCGCCAACTGGCGCGTGCAAGGGCTACACGCTGACCCCGCCGCTGCTGGGCGAACACGCCATCGACGAATTCCTCTTCGATAGCCGTGAGGGCTTTTGCGAGCATTTCGCTGGCGCCTTCGTGTTCGCGCTGCGGGCGGCCGGCCTGTCGGCGCGCGTGGTGACCGGCTATCAAGGCGGCGAAATCAATCCTTATGACAACTTTTTCACCGTGCGGCAATCTGATGCCCATGCCTGGACGGAAGTCTGGCTCAAGGGCAAGGGCTGGCAGCGCATCGATCCGACGGCGATGAGCGCTCCCGGGCGCATCGAGCAAAACCTCGCCGCCGCTGTGCCGGCTGGCTCCCCCCTTCCTCTCATGGCCCGCGCCGACCTGCTCTGGTTGCGCCAACTGCGGCTGCGTCTCGATGCCGTCGCCAACGCCTGGAACCAACAGGTGATCGGCTACAACCCCGAACGTCAGCGGGAACTGCTCAAGCGTTTGGGCATGTCCGCACCCGACTGGCGCCAGATGACCGCCACCCTGGCCGGATTGGCTGGCGTTGTGCTGCTTGGGCTGACGGCATGGGCGCTGCGTGGCTGGCGCCGTCCCGATCCCGTTCAGCGCGAATGGCTCAGGCTGGGGCGCCAGCTCAAGCGACGCGGCCTGGCGCGCCAGCCATGGGAAGGGCCGTGGGCCTATGCCCGCCGCGTCGGGCAGGCCTTGCCTGAAAGCGCGGCGGAAATACAGGCTATTTCCGCGCTCTATGGCAGCTTGCGTTACGGTAGCCTAGACCCCACGATGATCGAGGAACTAAAGGGCCGCATCGCCCGTTTTCAGCCATGAAGGTTCTTGGTTTTCTTGGTCAAGTTACCCGTGGCCTGCTGCTCGCGCTGGCGTGGACCTTGCCGGCGACGGCTACCGTCGGCAACTTTGCCAGCCGCGACGACGTGCAGGCATTCATCGGCGACATGAAACTACGGCACGATTTCGATGCCGCGGAGTTGGCGGCGCTGTTCGGCGGCATTCATCCCCTACCAACCGTCCTCAAGGCCATCGCGCCACCGACCGATCCAGGGCGCCGCTCCTGGAAAGCCTACCGCGCCCGTTTCATTGAATCCAAACGCCTCAAGGCCGGCCTTGGCTTCTGGCAACGCCACCGCCAAACCCTGCACGAAGCGACCACCCGTTACGGCGTGCCAGAGGAAGTCATTGTCGCCATCATCGGCATCGAAACCCTCTATGGCCACAATACCGGACGCTTTGGCACGCTGGCGGCGCTGGCCACGCTGGCTTTCGACTATCCTCCGCGCGCCGAATTATTCCGCAAGGAACTCGAAGAATTGCTGCTGCTGGCGCGCGAGCAGGGCCGCAGTCCGCTGGACTACCGCGGTTCTTTCGCCGGAGCGCTGGGACTGCCGCAGTTCTTGCCGAGCAGCGCACGGCAGTGGGCGGTGGATTTCGACGGCGACGGCGCCATTGATCTCGGCGCCAGCCCGGCCGACGCCATCGGCAGTGTCGCCCGCTTTCTGCGGGAGCATGGCTGGCAAACCGGCGAAATGGTCACGACGCGCATCGAACTGGCGGCGGACGGCAACCCTCAATCCCTGCTGGACGAGGGCATCCGTCCCGTCCGGCTGCCCGCCGACATGCCGGCCATCCTTTCAGCAGGTGCAGTGGCCAAACCCGCCGCGCTGATCGACCTCGTTACGCCTGCCACCACAACTGAATACTGGCTGGGCTATCAAAACTTCTATGTACTGACGCGCTACAACCGTTCAAGCTTTTACGCCATGACGGTCCATCAGTTCGCCGAGGCGCTCAAAGTGGCATACCAACAAGATATTGCGGACGCCGGTTCAAGGACTACCGCCCAAAAAGTCGGCGGTAGCCGTACGGCAGCAACGCAACAACCGCATCACAGCAAAGCTAAAGCAGCGCGTCCTTGTCGAGCCCGTCGCGCAACAGGCGGCGGCGCAACTCACCGAGCGCCTCGATCTGTATCTGGCGGATGCGTTCGCGCGTGACGCCCAGTTCGCTCGCCAAAGCGTCGAGGGTTTGCGGTTCTTCGCCGTCGAGGCCGTAACGACACTGTACGACGCGACGCTGCTTTTCAGGCAGCAACGCCACCCATTCGTGCACATGGCGGGCGATTTCTTCCTGCTCGATGCTGACATCCGGGGCGTACTCCGCCTCGTCGGCGATGGCATCGGCGACGGATAGATCTGGGTCTATTTCCAGCGGCGCATCAAGCGAACTCACCCTTTCGCCGTAACGCAGAATTGCGCGAATCTCGGCTGCCGGCTTGTCGAGCAGCAGCGCCACGGCGTCCACGTCACTCGCATGCTCGCCCGCCGCGGACTCGTCGATATGTCGCAGCGTCCGCAGAATAAGGTTGAGTTCCTTGCCGATATGCACTGGTAGCCGAATGGTGCGCGACTGGTTCATGATCGCTCGCTCGATGTTCTGGCGTATCCACCAGGTGGCGTAGGTCGAAAAGCGGAAACCGCGCTCGGGGTCGAACTTTTCCAGCGAGTGGATGAGACCGAGATTGCCTTCCTCGATAAGATCATCCAGCGCGACGCCGCGGTTCTGGTAATGCTTGGCGATACTCACCACCAGCCGCAGGTTGGCCTCGATCATGTGCTGGCGCGCCGCGAAATCGCCCGCGTGGGCGCGCCGGGCTAGCTGAACTTCTTCCGTTGCCGTCAGTAGCCGGGTCGCGCCGATCTCGTTGAGGTAAGTCTGGGTAACATCGTCGAGGAATTCACCGTGAAATTCACCGGAGAATTTTCCCTTGCGCCGGGGCGCGGGACTCCCCGCATCAGGTTCACCCGCTTCGCCCGGGCGTTCTTCGCTGCTGTCCGGATCAATCATCGTCGGCGCACAAAAAATCAGCGCGGCGGCAGGTATTGGGCTGGATCGACGGGTTTGCCCAGCCGGCGAATCTCGAAATGCAGCTTGGTTTGGTCTGTGTCGGAACTGCCTATCTCGGCAATTTTCTGCCCCTTGGTGACCGGCTGCCCTTCCTTGACGAGGATCTTGCTGTTATGAGCGTAGACCGAAAGGTAGGTTGGGTTGTGATGAACAACGACCAATTTACCAAAGCCACGCAAACCTTCGCCGACATAGCGCACGACGCCCTTGGCCGCCGCATGCACCGGTTCGCCCGCCTTGCCGCCAATGTCGATACCCTTGTTGGTCGGCCCGCCGCTATCGCTGTAGCCGGCCAGCACCTTGCCCGGCGCCGGCCAGGCCCAATCGACGCTATCCGCGGCAGGCGCTGGCACTGGTGCCGCCGGTTTTTCCGTGGGCTTTTCGGCCGGCTTGGTCGTCTCGACCGGCGCTGCCGCCACCGTGGTGACAGGGCCGCCTTCGGCCTCGCGCAACCGGGCCAGGGCCTCTTCCGAATAGGGTAGCTTGCCGCCCTTGGGTTCGCGTTTGTAGGTGGCGCTGTTGCCGCCGGCAACCGGTGTCGGCACGGGTGAAGACGGTGGCGATGATGATGGCGCGGCAACCGGACGAACCTCCACGGGCGCCATGCCGGTTACCGGCTTGGCTACGGCCGCTCCCTCGGGCGGCGTGACGCGCAAAACCTGCCCGGTTTCGATCCGGTTCGCGTTTTCGATCCGGTTCCAGGTGATTACATCTTTGTAATCCACCCCATGATCAAGCGCGATGCGGTAAAGGGTATCGCCCTTTTTCACCGCGTAATGTCCGGGCGGCACCTCGACCACGGGCACGGCGCCCGAGCGGTCGCTGACCGGCGCCGGTTGCTGGCTGGCACAGCCAAGCAGCAGGGAAAATGGCAACAGGACAAACAAGAGGATCAAACGCATCAATCGACTCCAGGCAACAAAGGCACAAAGCGAACGGCATCGAAACGCGACTCGACAAATCCCTGCGGGCCGCGTTCGATCAGGCACAGCACCTGAGGGTCGGCACCGATGGGAATCATCAAACGACCGCTCGGCGCCAGTTGGTTGAGCAGCGGCTGCGGAATGCCGGCCGCGCCGGCGGCAACGATGATGGTATCGAAGGGCGCCGCCTCAGGCAAACCCTTCATGCCGTCCGCGTGCTTGAGGCGGACATGCGACATTTTGAGTTGCTTCAGGTGTTCGCGCGCCTTGGTCAGCAACTGACCCAGGCGCTCGACGGCAAAGACTTCGCGCGTCAGCATCGCCAGCACTGCGGCCTGGTAGCCGCAGCCTGCGCCGATTTCCAGTGTCTTGCCAAGTTTGTCGCGGCCGGCATGCAGCAGTTCGATCATGCGCGCGACGACATAGGGCTGGGAAATTGTCTGGCCGAGAATCAGCGGCAGCGCGGTATCTTCATAGGCCCGGTGCGCCATCGCCTCCTCGACAAAAATGTGACGTGGTACGGCCGCAATCGCCGTCAGCACGCGCTCATCGCGAATGCCTTCGACGCGCAGGCGTTCTATCATGCGCGTCCGGGTGCGCTGCGACATCATGCCGGTGCCGGCGAGCGCTGCGCTCATGTCTTCAGCCAATCGACAACGCCGGCTATTTGCTCGGTATGGGTAAGATCGATCTGCAGGGGCGTCACCGAAACGTAGCCCTCGGCGACGGCGTGGAAATCCGTGCCCTCGCCGGCGTCGGCCGCCGCACCGGCGGCCCCGACCCAATAAACCGTGTCATTGCGCGGAGAAAGCTGCTTGACCACTGGCTCCGCCTTGTGCCGCCGCCCGAGGCGGGTGACGCGAATGCCCTTGATTTCACACCAGGGCAGATCGGGTACGTTGACGTTGAGTAGAACCGGTTCGCCAAAACCATGCTGCTGAAAACGCTGCACCAGTTCGCGGGCGATGCGTGCCGCTGTGTCGAAATGCTCACCGGTGCGACTGGCCAACGACAGCGCCAGCGCCGGAACACCGAGCAGATAACCCTCGGTCGCCGCGGCAACAGTGCCCGAATAGATGGTGTCGTCACCCATGTTGGCGCCGAGATTGATGCCGGAAACCACCATGTCCGGCTGCTGTTCGAGCATGCCGGTGACGGCTAGATGGACACAATCGGTGGGTGTGCCATTGACGAAATAAAAACCGGATGGCGCGCGTCGCAGATGTAGCGGCCGATCGAGCGTAAGCGAGTTGGAGGCGCCGCTACGGTCGCGCTCGGGTGCAACCACAGTAATTTCGGCCAGATCGGCCAAGGCGCCGGCAAGCGCTTCGATGCCGGGCGCAAAATAGCCGTCGTCGTTGCTGAGGAGGATGCGCGTCGTAGGCATGGGGTCGATTGTACCGCGCCGATAAGGCCCTGGCCGACTTTACGGTCAGGCACAAGTTACAAAAATCTGTACTTATCCCCCAAAGGTGATTTCATAAGCATAAAAATAAAAAACCCGCTAGGCCAGTGGCAGAGCGGGTTTCGGATGTTTTCTTGGTGCCGGCAACCGGAATCGAACTGGTGACCTACCGCTTACAAGGCGGTTGCTCTACCAACTGAGCTATGCCGGCACGGCCGCGAATTATATCGGAAGCTCGTGACGACGCTTTAGAATTGCCGGCCTCCATGACGAATGCCCCCCGCGATTCTTCCCTGCATCTGCTGATCGTTACCGCGTCCGACGAACGCGCGGCGGCGCTGGCTACGCGGGTCGAACATGGGGGAGCGCCAGCACAATGGACGCGGGTGACGGCGCCCGCTGCGCTGCGCAGCGCGCTGCGGCAGCGGGGTGGAGATGCCATCATTCACGTTCATGGCGAAACAGGCTTGACCGCGGTTGCCGCGCTCAAGGTTGCGCATCATCTCAACCTGGATATTCCCTGTCTGATCGTGGCCGAACCGGGCGAGGAAAAGGCGGCGATCCGCGCCATGAAATCGGGTGCGCACGACGTGGTGGCGAATGATCGCCTCGATCGGCTGTTGCCGGCGCTGGAGCGCGAAATTCGCGAGGCGCGTCGTCGCGCCGAGCACCGCGCCGCACTGGATATGATGCACGACAGCGAAGCGCGCTTTCGGGCGTTGGCATCTAGCCTGCCTGGCATGGTCTTCCAGCTCTATCGCGACGCGGGCGGTGATTTTCGCTTCCTCTTCGTCAGCGAGGGTTGCCACCGACTGCTTGGTATCAAGCAGCACGAACTGCTGTCGTCGCCGCGGCGATTCTTCGATGCGTTCGATAGCGCCGACCGCCAGTTGCTTGAGGCCGCGTTCGAGCTTTCGGCCCAATCTGGTCTGTCCGTGGACTGGGAGGGGCGGCTCAAGGGGCGCGCTCGCGGCAAGTGGATCGATATCCGCTCGACGCCGCAGCGAAACGACGAAAACGGCGTTGCCTGGCAGGGCATCGCCACAGATATTACCGAGGGCAAGGGCATCGAGGCGGAACTGCGGCGTTCCCGCGAGCAACTATCGGAACTCTCTTTTCACCTTGAGGCAGTGCGCGAGGAAGAGCGCGAGCGTATCGCTCGCGACATTCACGATGAAATCGGCAGTCTGTTGCTGGCCATCAAGATCGAGACCAAGCTGCTGACCGCCAAGTTGCCGGAACCTTCCGCGGGTCTGAGCGAAAAGGCGCATGGCATCGAGACGCTGATCGATCAGGCCATGGGTACGGCCAGCCGGGTTGCACGCGAGTTGCGGCCGGGCATCCTCAAGGAATTTGGCCTGGCCGAGGCGATTCGCTGTCAGTCCGACGATTTCGCCAAGCGTTTCAGCATTACTTGTCGCGTCCAGTGCGACGACAAGGATGGGGCCATCGAGCCGGATGCCGATACCTCGCTGGCGCTGTTCCGCATCGTGCAGGAGGCGCTGACCAACATCGCCAAGCACGCGCATGCCTCGCTGGTGGTTGTGCGCTTACGCCGCGAAAACGGTAGCATTTCGGTTGAAATCCGCGACAATGGTCGGGGAATTTCCGACGACGACATGAATAAACCAAAATCCTTCGGCCTGCGTGGCATTCGCGAGCGGGTGCACAGTCTTTCCGGCAGCTTCTCGGTTTCGGCCAGCGAGGGCGGCGGCACCTATATTGCACTGCGGGTGCCAGAGCGGCGCGATGCCGAACCGGCGGGTCAAGAAGAAGATTTGCAGCGCAACCTGTTCTAAGTGAACTCCTGAGCGAACTCAATGGCCAACAAAATTCATGTGCTTATCGCCGACGACCATGCCATCGTGCGCCAGGGGCTCAAGCAGATATTGTCCGAGACGGAAGATCTTATCGTTGCCGGCGAGGCCGATGATGGCGTCAATGCCCTGCAACTCGCCCGTCAGCAACAGTGGGATGTGTTCCTGCTCGATGTATCCATGCCCAACCGTAATGGCATTGATACGCTTAAGCAGCTAAAGAAAGAGTTTCCACGGCTGCCGGTGTTGATCTTGTCCATGCACCCGGAGGAGCAATACGCGGTACGCGCCATCAAGGCGGGAGCCTCGGGCTATCTAACCAAGCAGAGTGCGCCTGAGCAATTGGTCACCGCGATTCGCCAGGTGGCGCTTGGCAAGAAGTACCTGAGTCCGACGGTGGCGCTTCAGTTGGCCGATGCCATTGCCGGTGACAGCGAGCGGCCGTTGCATGAAATGCTGTCCGACCGCGAGTATGAAGTGTTCAAAATGATTGCCGCCGGGCGCACGTTGACCCATATCGCCGAAGAACTCAATCTGGCGGTCGCCACCATCAGCACCTTTCGCGCCCGCATCATCGAAAAGACCGGCTTGCGCAGCAATGCGGAGATGATCCGCTACGGCCTCGAACAGGGGCTGGTCGAGTAATTTCACCCACCAATAATTCTCATGGCTCAATTTACCCAGCCTTCCGATATCGCCCGCGAGACCTTGCGCCAACTGGCGATGCGGCGAACGCCGCCGACCCCCGATAACTACCGGAGCATTTATCACGAGATCGCCGAAACGGTGGCGGCCGAAGATTTTCCCGAGAAATCGCTGAAGAGCCTTGCTGCCGCGCTGCCACGCAAGTCACAGGAACAAATGCGCTTTGCCCGGCAGTTCGATGCGGCCATTGCGGGCAAGAACTGGGATGGTATGCGGTCGGCGCTGGCCGATATCGTTGGCAAGTCGGCGGGTGAGCCGCTGGCCTGGTCTGCGCTGATTCGTGACCTCGTGACGCAACTGGAGACCCGTCATGTCGAACTGACCACGGCACGCAAACGCGAGGCGCTCGATCATGTGCTGGCCTCATCGGGCACGCCAGACACGCTTTACGGTCGTTTGCAGTCGCTGCTGCGGGCATGGTCGCAGGGTACGGCCAGCGACCAGGTGATGGCGCTGGCCGATGGCGCGCCTATGTCCGAGGCAGCCCCTGCTGCCGTACCGCTAGCGCCGACTTTTTCAGCGGCGCCCGCCGATGAGTCGCGGCACCTGGGCAGCGAGTTGCGCGATCTCATTGCGCAACTGCTCGAAGATGCCATAGGCGTGCTGCTGGTCGATACGCCCGACCTTTCCGATGAATCGCACCAACTGGCCGCCGCCGTGCGCGCGGCGCGAAGCGCCGAGGACATCGCCGCCTTCACGGTAAAAATGAAGAAATTCAGCTATCGTCTGCATTTCATCGCCGAGGATCAGGCCGAACTGAAAAGCGCACTGCTGCACCTGCTGCAACTTATCATCGAAAATATCAGCGAACTGGTTATCGACGACCAGTGGCTGCAGGGGCAAATTTTGGTGGTAACGGATATCGTTAGCCAGCCGCTCAATCTGCGTCGGCTCGACGACGTTGAGCGACGCCTCAAGGAAGTCATCGTCAAGCAGGGTACGCTGAAGAGGCACCTCAACGATGCCCGTGACCGTCTCAAGGCGATGCTGGCCACCTTCGTCGATCGCCTAGCCAGTTTTTCCGACGAAACGGGCGGCTACCATGACAAGATCGAGGCTTGCGCGCGTAAAATCAGCAACGCCAACGATATTGGCGACCTGTCGGACGTACTCGACGAGGTGATGCGCGAAACCCGCGTCATCCAGTTGTCGGCGCAGCGTTCGCGCGACGAGTTGACCGAAATGCGCCAGCGCGTCAAGGAAGCGGATGGCGAGATCGCGCGGTTGCAGGGTGATCTCGATACGGCTAGCGATGTCATGCGTCACGATACGCTCACCGGCGCACTGAACCGTAAAGGTATGGACGATGCCATCGAGAAGGAAGTCGGGCGCGCACGGCGTCACGGCTCGACCCTGTGCATGGCGCTACTCGATATCGACAACTTCAAGAAGCTCAACGACACGCTTGGCCACGATGCCGGCGACGCCGCGCTGGTGCACCTGGCCAAGGTTGTCGGTGAAACCATCCGGCCACAGGACACTCTGGCTCGCTACGGCGGCGAGGAATTCGTCATCCTGTTGCCAGACACCCCGCTCGAAGACGGCGTGACGGCCATGGTGCGGGTTCAGCGCGAACTAACGCGGCGCTTCTTCCTGCACAAGAACGACAAGGTGCTGATCACCTTCAGCTGCGGCGTCGCCGAGATGGGCGCCGATGAAGCACCGATGGCGGCCCTTAAACGTGCCGATCAATCCATGTACCTGGCAAAACGTTCTGGCAAAAATCGCGTTCTCGCGGGGTAAACGGGCGGGGTCGCGGTAGGGACGGAGGTCATCCCTTGCCCCGCACAGAGATACCTGCGAGCGGCCAGTGATTGCAGCTGACTGGGGTGACTTCAAGGTACAATCCGCCCCCGTCTGTAAGTCTGTCTAGATGAATAATATCCGTAATTTTTCCATAATCGCTCACATCGATCACGGCAAATCCACGCTGGCTGATCGCATCATCCAGCTTTGCGGTGGCCTGTCCGATCGCGAGATGGAAGCGCAGGTGCTCGATTCGATGGACATTGAACGCGAGCGTGGCATTACCATCAAGGCGCAGACCGCATCGCTGCAGTACCGAGCGCGCGATGGCCGCGTCTACAACCTCAATCTGATCGATACGCCGGGGCATGTTGACTTCTCCTACGAGGTCTCGCGCAGTCTCTCGGCCTGCGAAGGCGCCCTGCTGGTGGTGGATGCCTCGCAGGGTGTCGAGGCTCAAACGGTGGCAAACTGTTATACCGCCATCGAACTGGGGGTGGATGTGGTGCCGGTGCTGAACAAGATGGATCTGCCGCAGGCTGATCCGGACGCTGCACGGCAAGAGATCGAGGATGTGATCGGCATTGATGCCACCGATGCCGTGCCCTGTTCGGCCAAAACGGGCGAGGGGGTGGAAGACATCCTTGAAGCGGTGATTGCACGCATACCCCCGCCCCGGGGCAAGGTCGACGCGCCGCTGAAAGCCCTGATCATCGATTCGTGGTTCGATAATTACGTCGGCGTAGTGATGCTGGTGCGCGTGGTTGATGGCGTTCTGAAGACCAAGGAGCGCATCCGCCTGATGTCCACCGGTACGGTGCACCTGTGCGAGCAGGTCGGCGTCTTCACGCCAAAATCGCAGACGCGCACCGAATTGCGCGCAGGTGAAGTCGGTTTCATTATTTCAGGCATCAAGGAATTGAAGGCGGCCAAAGTCGGCGATACCGTGACGCTGGCTGACCGGTCGGCTGTCGAACCGTTGCCGGGCTTCAAGGAAATCAAGCCGCAAGTGTTCGCCGGACTTTACCCGATCGAGACGAACCAGTATGACGGTCTGCGCGATTCGCTGGAAAAGCTGCATCTCAATGATTCCTCGCTGCAATACGAGCCGGAAGTGTCGCAGGCACTGGGTTTTGGTTTTCGCTGCGGTTTTCTTGGTCTGCTGCACATGGAGATCGTGCAGGAACGGCTTGAACGGGAATTCGATCAGGATCTGATCACCACGGCGCCGACGGTGGTGTATGAAGTTTTGCTGCGCGACGGTACGCTGGTGCAGGTGGAAAACCCGGCCAAACTCCCTGAAGTGCAGCGGGTCGAGGAAATCCGCGAGCCTATCATTACCACCAAGATTTTTGTACCGCAGGACTATCTGGGCGCGGTCATCATGTTGTGCGAGTCCAAGCGCGGCGCCCAGGTGAACATTGCCTATCATGGCCGCCAGGTACAACTTACCTACGAAATGCCAATGGCCGAAGTGGTGATGGACTTTTTCGATAAGCTCAAGTCGGTGTCGCGTGGCTATGCCTCGCTGGATTACGATTTCAAGGAATACCGTGCCGCCGATGTCGTCAAACTTGATATCCTCATCAACGGCGAAAAGGTCGACGCCCTGTCGGTGATCGTGCATCGCGCCAACGCCCCTTATCGCGGACGCGAACTGGCCGCCAAAATGCGCCAATTGATCCCGCGTCAGATGTATGACGTGGCGATTCAGGCGGCAATTGGTTCAAACATTGTTGCCCGCGAGAACGTCAAGGCCATGCGCAAGGACGTTCTTGCCAAGTGCTATGGTGGCGATATTTCACGCAAGAAAAAACTGCTGGAGAAACAGAAGGCCGGCAAGAAGCGCATGAAACAGGTCGGTCGCGTTGAAATTCCCCAGGACGCTTTCCTTGCCGTGCTGCGCGTGGGAGACAAATAGCGATGGATGGAAATATTAAGTGAATTTCGCCCTGATTCTGTTCTCGCTGACCATGGCAACAGGTGTGCTGTGGCTAGTTGATTACTTCGTGTTTCGCAAGAAACGGGTGCCTGGCGCCAAAGAACCGTGGTGGGTCGAATATGGCGCCAGTTTCTTCCCGGTGATCCTTATCGTCTTCTTCCTGCGCTCATTTCTGGTCGAACCCTTCAAGATTCCATCGGGATCAATGATCCCGACGCTGCTGGTCGGCGACTTCATCCTGGTCAATAAATTCAACTACGGTATCCGCCTGCCGGTCATCAACAAGAAGATCGTTGCGATGAACTCTCCGCTGCGTGGCGACGTGGTGGTGTTCCGTTATCCGGTCGATACATCGCTTGATTACATCAAGCGTATCGTCGGACTGCCTGGCGATAAGGTCGCCTATCAAAACAAGCGCTTGACCATCAATGGCCAGCCCGTGGCGGTCAAGCGGATTGAAGATTATTTTGACCGCGAAAGACTTTTCTACACGCCGCGCCACACCGAGCAACTTGGCGAGGTGGCGCACGATATCCTGATCGAAGATGAAGCGCCGGCTTTTGTCCCGCATGTCATGCAGTTTCCGGGCCGGGAGAAATGCATCTACAATAGCGACGGTTTCATATGCGATGTTCCGGCGGGGCATTATTTCGCGATGGGCGATAATCGCGACAATTCACAGGACAGCCGTGTCTGGGGCTTCGTTCCAGACGAGAACCTGGTAGGCAAGGCGTTCTTCATCTGGTTCAACTTCAGCGATCTCAAACGGATCGGCTTCTTTAAATAGGAGGCAGCATGAAAAATCAACGTGGCATCAGCCTTTCCGGGTTGTTGGTAGTCATGGTTATCATCGTCTTCGTGGCGCTGGCA
>JAIFMO010000004.1 GCA_020048435.1 Sulfuritalea sp. | reverse complement strand
GGCATGATGGCCAGCCCGTCGAGCCCGTCGGTGAGATTCACGGCGTTGCTGCTGCCGACGATAACAAGGTAGGTCAGCAGGATGAAGCCGAACATGCCAAGAGGATAGGTAACGCTCTTGAAAAACGGCACGATGAGGTCCGCCTTGGCCGGCAGCTCGAAAACAAAGCCGCTGCCGACCCAGCGCAGGAACAGTTCGACGACCTTCTCGTTGTTGGGCGCGGAGATGGAAAAGGCGATGTAGATGGCGGCAACGAGACCGATCAGCGACTGCCAGAAATATTTTGTCCCGGCCGAGAGCCCGGCAGGATTGCGATAGACCACCTTGCGCCAGTCGTCGACCCAGCCGACCGCGCCGAAGCCCAGGGTAACGATCAGTACGATCCAGACGAAACGGTTGGAGAGGTCGGCCCACAGCAAGGTGGTGATGCCGACAGCGATGAGGATCAGTGCGCCGCCCATGGTCGGCGTGCCGGCCTTGACCAGGTGCGTTTGCGGTCCGTCGTCGCGCACCGACTGACCGATCTTGCGGGCGGTGAGCCAGCGGATCACGGCGGGGCCGGCGACAAAGGAAATGGTCAGCGCCGTCATCGTCGCCAGCACCGCGCGCAGCGTGATGTAGTTGAAGACGTTGAAGGCGCGGATATCCTGGGCGAGCCACTGAAAAAATTCAAGCAGCATGCGTGTTCTCCTTTATGGCGTCGACCACGCGCTCCATCCGCATGAAGCGCGAGCCCTTGACCAGCACGGTCGTGGCGCTGTCCAGTTCCGGCGTCAGCGCTGCCGTCAGCGCGTCGATGTTCTCGAAATGGCGCGCGCCCTCGCCAAAGTTATGGGCGGCGTCGGCCGCCAGTTCGCCCAGCGCGAATAGCCGGTCGATGCCGCAACTCTTGGCATGACCGCCAATCTCGTCGTGCACCTGGGCCGCCGCGTCGCCAACCTCGCCCATGTCGCCCATGACGAATATGCGTTTGCCCGGGAAGGCCGCGAGCACGTCGATGGCGGCGCGCATCGAGTCGGGATTGGCGTTGTAAGTGTCGTCGATCACCGTGGCCCCGCGCCGACCCGCATACCGCTGCAGACGGCCCTTGATGCCGGTGTAGTCGGCCAATGCCGCCGCTGCCGTCGCCAGCGGCACACCGGCGGCGAGACAGGCGGCAACCGCCGCCAGCGCATTGCGCGCGTTGTGCTCACCCGGCAGTTTCAATTCGACTGCCGCACTGCCAGCCGCCGTGCTCAAGCTAAGCCGCCCGCCAAAGCCCTCATTGTTAGCCGTGGGGCGCCAGGCGCCGCGGACATCGGCCGACGAGCCCAGGCCAAAACTGGTCACCGCGCGCCCGGCGGCAAGCTCCCGCCACAGGGACGCGTGCGGATCGTCGGCATTGATTACCGCCACGCCATCTGCCGCCAGCCCCTCGAATATCTCGCCCTTGGCCCGCGCCACGTCGGTCAGCGTGCCTAGCCCGGCCAGATGGGCGCGCTGGGCGTTGTTCACCAGCGCCACGGTCGGTCGCGCCAGGCGGGTCAAATAAGCGATCTCGCCCGGATGATTCATGCCCATCTCGATGACGGCGGCGCGGTGCCCGGGGTGCATCTTGAGCAACGTCAGCGGTAGGCCGATGTCGTTGTTGAAGTTGCCCTGCGTCGCCAGCACGCCATTTTCGCCATGTTCGCCAAGCAGCGCGCCCAGATGGCGGCGCAGAATAGCCGCGCACATTTCCTTGACCGTCGTCTTGCCATTGCTGCCGGTGATACCAATGAGTGGAATGTCGAAACGCGAGCGCCAGTACGCCGCCAATTGCCCCAGCGCGACGCGTGTGTCGACAACCGCGATCAGCGGCAGGGCAGAATGGTCCGCCGCCCAGGCCGCGCTCACCAGCGCTGCGGCAGCGCCTTGGGCTAGCGCACCGCGCACATGGTCGTGGCCGTCGAACCGCTCGCCCCTGAGCGCGACGAACAGCATGCCGGGGCTGACGGCGCGTGAATCGGTGCCGACGCTGGTGATGTCCACATCGGCACCTTGATGCGGTACGCCAAGCGCAGCCGCTGCCATGGATATCCTCATCATGCGTGGTTTTCCTTGTGGTTTTCCTCATGTAGACCGTGCAGCGCCCGCCGTGTCGCCAGCGCCGACTTTGCGGCCGCCATGTCGGAAAAGGGATGGCGCGTACCGGCAATTTCCTGGTAGGGCTCGTGGCCCTTGCCGGCCAGCAGGATGACGTCGCGCGGGTCGGCGCCGACCACGGCGGCCTCGATGGCTGCTGCGCGGTCGGGTTCGACCTCGGACCCAAATTCGGACCCAAATTCAGCCCGGCTTTTCATGCCGCCGAGGATAGCCGCGATGATGTCCAGCGGCGCCTCCCCGCGCGGATTGTCGCTGGTGACGATGACGCGGCTGGCCAGCCGCTCGGCGATTTCGCCCATCAGCGGACGCTTGCCGGTATCGCGGTCGCCACCGCAGCCGAATACACAAATGAGTTGGCCACCGCGGGCGGCGGCTGTCTCGCACAAGGTGCCGAGCGCCTTTTCCAGCGCATCGGGTGTGTGGGCGTAGTCGACCACCACCAGCGGCTCATGCAGGCCGCCCGCCGCCTGCATGCGACCGGGCGGCGGCCGTAACGCGGGCAGCACGGCGGCGATGTCGGTCAACTGCTCGTCGCCGGCCAGCAGCGTACCGATCACGGCCAGCAGGTTGGCGGCGTTGAATCGACCGACCAGCGGCGCGGCGCAGCGGACGCCGTCCAGGGTAAAAGCCAGGCCGGCGGCGGTCATGGTGAGATCCTTCGCCGCCAGCACCTGGTCGGCGCCACCACGATCTTCCAGCGTATAGCCGATGGTGCGCACGCGACCCGCCAACCGCCCGACCAGTTCGCGGCCGAAGGCATCGTCAAGATTGATGACCGCCGCACCGATCTTTGCCGCGCCCGCTGCCGCCGAGTGAAACAGCTTCGCCTTGGCCGCGCCGTAAGCCGCCATGTCACCGTGGTATTCCAGGTGATCGCGGGTGAGGTTGGTAAACACCGCGACATCGAATTCAACGCCATTGACCCGGCCCTGATCGAGGCCGATGGACGAAACTTCCATGGCGCAGGCAACGGCGCCCTGCTCCAGGTAGGCCGCCAGCGCGGCGTGCAGACCGATGGCATCGGGGGTCGTGTTTTGGCTTGGCGTCAGCGCATCCGGAAAGCCGTTGCCGAGCGTGCCGATCACGGCGCACTTGCAATCCCATGCATTCATCGCCTGCGCGATCCACTGCGTCACCGAAGTCTTGCCATTGGTTCCCGTCACCCCCGCCATCCATAAACGCTCGGAGGGCCGCCCATAGACGATGTGTGCGAGTTCGCCAGCGAGCAGCGATAGACTATCCACTGAAATAGGGGACAGACCACGTTTTTGTGAATCAAAAAACGTGGTCTGTCCCCTATTTCCTCTATTTCCTGCCGTACCGCTACCGCCGACTTTTTCACTTTCGGCAATTACCGCCGCCGCGCCACGCGCCAGCGCGTCGGCGATGTAATCACGGCCGTCGACGCGATGGCCGGGCATGGCGATGAACACGTCGCCCGGCTGCACGGCGCGCGAATCGGCGCAGAGACGGATCGCTTTCACGCCTTGCCGTTCGAGCTGATCGAGGATCGCGCCGACCGGGGTCATGGTTCCTCCACGGCGGCGGCCACCACATCCAATGGCTTCAGTGGCGCGTCCGACGCCACGCCCAGCGTGCGCAGGCAGCCAGCCATTACCTGGGCAAACACCGGCGCGGCAACGTCGCCGCCGAAATGCTTGGCGCCCGAGGGTTCGTCCACCATCACCGCGACGATCAGGCGCGGGTCGGACACCGGTGCGAAACCGACGAATGAAGCGACGAACTTGTCGGCGTAATAGCCGCCTTCGAGCTTGTTGGCGGTACCGGTCTTGCCGGCGACGCGATAACCGGAGATCTGCGCCTTGGGCGCGGTGCCGCCCGGTTCCACCACCATTTGCAGCATGCTGCGCACCTCGCGCGCCGTTTGTCCCGAGAAAACTTGTTGCCCCGCGGTCGGCGCATTGTCCACGCGCGTCAGCGACAGCGGTAGCAGGTCGCCTTCGCGGGCAAAGGCCATGTAAGCCCGGGCCAACTGGATCAGCGTGACCGAAATGCCGTGGCCGTAGGACATGGTGGCCTGCTCGATCGGCCGCCAATTTTTGAACGGCCGCAAGCGGCCGCCCACCTCGCCGGGAAAACCCAGCTTGAGCGGATGGCCGAAGCCGGCGCTGTCGAACATCGTCCACATCGTCTCCGGCGCCATGGACAACGCCATTTTGGAAACGCCGATGTTGGATGATTTCTGGATCACCTGCGCCACCGTCAGCATACCGTGAGCATGGGCATCCGAAATCGTCGCCGTGCCGATGGTCAGTCTGCCCGGCGAGGTCTGGATCTGCGTATCGAAGCGAAACTTGCCCTTGTCCAGCGCCAGCGCGGCGGTAAAGGGCTTCATGGTTGAACCGGGCTCGAAGGTATCGGTGAAGGCGCGGTTGCGTAATTGCGCGCCGGCCAGCCGCACGCGGTTGTTGGGGTTGTAGGTCGGCAGGTTGGCCAGCGCCAGCACCTCGCCGGTGCGGGCGTCAAGCACGACGATGCCGCCGGCCTTGGCCTTGTTTTCGGTCACGGCCTGCTTCAGGTGCGAATAGGCGAGGTACTGGATTTTGGCGTCGATGGCCAGCGTGACATCCTTGCCTTCGACCGGCTGATTGATGCTCTCGACATCCTCGACGATCTGGCCGCGACGATCCTTGATCACCCGCCGCGAACCATTTTTGCCGGTCAACTGGGCATTGAGCGCCAGTTCGACGCCCTCCTGACCGGCGTCATCAACACCGGTGAAGCCAATCAGGTGCGACATCACCTCGCCGGCCGGGTAGTAGCGGCGGTATTCGCGCTGCTGGTGGATGCCCGCCAAATTGAGCGCGGCGACGCGATCCGCCTGTTCCGGCGAAATCTGTCGCTTGATGAAGACAAAATCCTTTTCGGCGGCCAGCTTGTGGTTCAACTCGCGCACGTCCATTTCCAGCAACGCCGCCAGTTCGCGCGCCTGCGCCGGGGTAAGCTGGGTATCTTCGGGAATGGCCCAGATCGACTTCACTGGCGTCGAGATGGCCAAGACGTCACCGTTGCGGTCAAGAATGCGGCCGCGCGTCGCCGAGATTTCGATGACGCGCTCGTAGCGCGATTCGCCTTTCTTGATGAGGAATTCGTTGTTGAAGCCTTGCAGAAACAGCGAACGGCCAGCCAGCGTGGCAAAACCCAACAACAGCAGGATCAGCACCAGCCGCGAGCGCCAGGCCGGCAGCGGCTGGCCCAGCAGCGGGCTATGGGAAAACTTGACCTTCATGACTTGACCTTCACGGCTGCCCCACCGAAACGATATGTCCGGCGACCGGCGGGTGCATGGTCAATTTGTCCCGCGCGATTTTTTCGACGCGGGAATGGTTCGCCCAGGTGCTTTGCTCAAGCTGCAACTGGCTCCATTCGACTTCGAGGTCGCGCATGCGCTTCTGCTCGTTCTCGAATTCGATGAAAAGCTTGCGGGCGCGGTGGTTCGACGCCACCGTCGCCAGGGCGCAGATCACCACCGCGGCCAGCAGGATCAGGTTCAGCTTCGCCACCGGCTATACCTTTTCCGCCACGCGCATCGTCGCGCTACGCGCGCGCGGATTGGCGGAAATTTCGGCGGCGGAGGCCCGCGTGGCCTTGCCGATCAGCCGCATGTGCGGTGGCGGAAGCTCGGCGGCGCGCACCGGCACGCCCTTGGGTGGCTGACGCGACGTCGCCTCGTCGCGCATGAAATGCTTGACGATGCGGTCTTCGAGCGAGTGGAAGCTGATCGCCACCAGTCGTCCCCCGGAGGCCAGACAGGCGAGGGCGTCGGGCAGGACTAGCGACAGCTCCTCAAGCTCCCGATTGACGTAAATCCGTAGAGCTTGAAAGCTGCGCGTCGCCGGGTGCAGGCCCGGCTCGCGCGTCCGGACGACTTTTTCCAGGAGCGCGGCAAGCTGTCCTGTTGTTGAAATACTGCATTCGCGCCGAGTAGCAACAAGCGCCTTTGCAATCGCATGAGCAAACCGTTCTTCGCCATAGTCCCTGATTACCTCCTCTATTTCCCGCTCACTAGCCCGCGCCAGAAAATCCGCCGCGGTCTCCCCCTTCGTCGTATCCATGCGCATGTCCAGCGGCGCGTCGAATCGAAAACTCATGCCCCGGCTGGCGTCGTCCAGTTGTGGCGACGACACCCCCAGGTCCAGCAACACGCCATCCACTTGCGCCATGCCCTTCGCGTCGAGCGTCGCGGCCAGTTCGCTGAACGCCGCATGAACGATGGCAAAGCGCGTATCCGCAATCTCCCGCGCGACCGCGACCGCCGCCGGATCGCGATCCAGCGCCAACAAGCGGCCATTGGCCCCAAGTTTTGCCAGGATCGCGCGACTGTGACCGCCGCGTCCGAAAGTGGCATCGACATAACTGCCGCCCGGCTTGATCGCCAACGCCGCCACGGCTTCGGCCAATAGAACACTGAAATGGGCGCCCATGGTGGTGTTGGGTTCCCTCATCCATCACAGAGCCAGGTCCGACAGGCCCGGTGGCAGCAGTTTGTCGCCTTGGGCGAAGATCGATTCCTGTTGGGCCTTCCAGCCGGCCTCGGACCAGATTTCAAACCCGGCGCCCTGCCCCACCAACCAGATTTCCTTTTCCAGACTGGCGTATTGCCGCAATTCCGGCGGCACCAGCAGACGGCCGGCGGCATCCATTTCGGTATCGACGGCAAAGCCGACCAGCAGGCGCCGCAGTTGGGCGGACTGCTGTTCGAGACTGGGCGCGGCCAGAATCCTGGCGCGGATTGGTTCCCACGCCGGCTGGGGATAGAGCAGCAGGCAGCGATGCGGATGGGCGGTCAGCACCAGGCGACCCTCGCTGGCCTTGACGAGGGCGTCACGATGCCGGGCCGGGATTGCCATCCGCCCTTTTGCATCCAGATTGAGCGCCGCTGCGCCTTGAAACATCAAATCTCCCCCGTCCGTCCCGAACCAAAGGCCGGAAAGCAATAGTTTCCCACTTTCCCCCACAAGCCCCCACTTTACGCACCCATCGCATTACGGTCAAGCGAGAAATTTCAATATTTTCTAGGTGAGACAAGGACTTACCTATGCTTTTGGATAAAAACCATAAAATATTTATCCTTAAAAATCAATGCAACTACAACGTACACCGAAAGTAAATTATTAACATTGATCGCCTGCCTTGATGGCAGTGGCAGAGGAGGCGGCAAGCCTGTAAAGTTGAGGGTGTCATTAACTTGCAGCCGGAATTTCAGATGCCCGCATCGGCACCCGCCCCCAAAGCAACCCGCGACACGCATATTTTTGTCGGCCGCCAACCCATTCTTGATACCGGCCATGCCGTCATTGGTTACGAACTGCTCTTTCGCGATGGCCCGGATGCCCAAAGCGCCGACATCACCTCGGCCGCCAGCGCCACCGCCCAGGTGATCTGCACCGCCTTCACCGAACTGGGCATGGCCGAAGCCCTCAAGAATCTCAAGGTGTTCATCAATGTCGACGGCGATTTCCTCGCCAGCGACGCGCTCGAATTGCTGCCGACCGGTCAGGTGGTACTCGAACTTGACGCAACCGGCGCCGACGCGACCCTGATTGATCGCTGCCGCGATTTGAGCCTGCGCGGCTACGCCTTGTCCGTGAATGTCGATGCGGCAAAGCCGCTGGATGTGCCGGCGCTGATCGAACTGGCCGACTACATCAAACTGGACATCGGCGCGGCCGCGCCGGCGACAACCGCGGCGGCCATCCGTCAATTCGGGCCGACCCACGCCCGCAAGCTGCTCGCCGCCAAGGTCGAAACCGCCGGGCAGGCCGACTGGTGCGCCAAGGAAGGCTTCAACTACTTTCAGGGCTATTTCTTCGCCCGGCCGGTGATCGTCGAGGGCCGCAAGCTCGACCCGACCACCCATGGCCTGTTCCGCATCATCAATCTCGTCTCCGGCGACGGCGAAACCCACGACATCGAAAACGCCTTCAAGACCGACCCGGCGCTCACCATGAACCTGCTGCGCCTGGTGAACTCGGCCGCACTCGGCATGAGAAGCCGGGTCGGTTCCATCGCCCAGGCGATCACGCTGCTTGGCCGCCGCCAATTGTTGCGCTGGCTGCAACTGCTGCTGTTTCGCGGCGGCGGCGATGGCACCCTGACAGCCAACCCCCTGATGCTGCACGCCGCCCTGCGCGGCCGCTTCATGGAATTGCTGGTGCAGCGGCGTTACCCGGGCCAACGGGCCATGCTCGACAGCGCCTTCATCGTCGGCGTGATGTCGATGATGCCCGCGGCACTGGGGATGCCAATGAAGGAAGTGCTCGAACAGATTGACATAGCGGCGGATATCCGCGACGCCGCCAGCAACTACGGCGGTGAACTCGGCCGCCTGCTGCTGCTGACCGAATACTTCGACGACAACAATCCCGTCGGCTGCGCCGTCTCGATGCAGGAGATCGGCGAACTCAACCAGCACATCCTCAACACCTGCCTGGCCGAGGTGCTGACCTGGATACAAAGTTTCGACTTTTGAGGCTGGAAGTGGAAGTCCGCCGATAAGCCGGGTTCTGTGGGGCCGCCGCGCCGAAGCGAAGCAGCCTGGCAGCCATTCCTCTGGGTCTGCCGTTGCCGACAGCCTCAAGCAGCCTACCCGGGAGCGACGCGAGCCACGCCAATGCTCCCCTATTTGGCCTTGCCCCGGATGAGGTTTGCCATGCCGTCCGTGTCACCACGTCCGCGGTGGGCTCTTACCCCGCCATTTCACCCTTGCCTGATCCCCTTGCGGAGCCATCGGCGGTATCTTTCTGTTGCACTGTCTGTCGCCTTGGGTCGATCGACCTGCGTCTTGCGACTTGCTGCGCCCGGTCGTTAACCGGCATCCTGCTCTATGGGGCCCGGACTTTCCTCGGCATCTTGCGATGACGCGGCTGCCTGGCGAACTTCCGCTGACCATTGTAGACGGAACAACAGACGGAACAGCGGCGATCATGAAAAGTCGGCGCTAGCGGCACGGCAAAAAACGTGGTTTGTCCCTCTATTCAAGGTCAGAGAGAATGGCCATTTACGCTACCCCGCCCGCGATTACGACGGCGAGCAGAGATTCAACACCACGGGCTTTCTTGGCACGATGATGGTGACGGTGTGCCACACCGAAAGCGAAGATGAAATTCATGTTATCTCCCTGCGAAAGGCGGAACCCGATGAAATCGAACTCCTCTCCCGTTACCTCTAAGCCGCCGCGTCTGCGGGTCGACCTGAAGGATGTCAGCCAACCCGAATTCTCCGCCGCCGTGCGCGCGCATATGGGCAAGCAGCGCGTTTCGATCATGCTTGATGGCGAGGTCGTCGCCTTCTTCAAAGCCAAAGCCGGCGAGCGCGGTTACCTGCGGCACACCAGCGGCTATTCGGCTGAGGTGCAGGTGGGGAAAACCAATGACGGAAAATAAACCCAAGGCCCAGTGGCCCGTCTGGCTATTGCGACTCACCTGGCCGCTACCGGGCGCGATTACGGGCGCTACCGTGGGTTTTCATCTGTACTTTCGCCAACCGGGTCTCAACACGGATACCTTTGCACCAGCCATTTTCGCCAGCCTCTGGGCCGTGAGCGGAATGCTATTGGGCATCCTGAGCACCAGCATTGCCGCCTGGTTGATTCAACGTGGCTTACACCGCTTGTTCTCCAGTAGCCCATTGGCCACAGCCGGTCTTACCCTTTTCTGCCTGATCGGCCTGTGCCTTGGACTATATGCACCACTTGAAACTCGCCTGCCCACGCTGTTCTGGTCAACACACCAGAAAGAGTCATCGCGCCCTCTACCACCATCAGAGCCATCGCCTTGCACGCAATCACCGCCATCCAACCTCAATGTCCGTAAATCCTGGGAGCTGGAATGCCGCTAGCGAAGCACACCAGAATTGGCGCGTTAGCGTTGAACGGGGTCAAGGCCGGAAGGGGATCATTCGCATGGGCGCGGACATCGTGTTGACATCTTTCGTCATGTGGTTCATCTGCCCGTTCATGACCCAGATTTGCTGATTCATGTTCTCCAGATTCTGCGTCACGAGCGTCAGGTCGTGGCCCACTCCACCCATGTATCTGGTCATTTCCGTCATGTCCGAGCGCATGCTCACCATATTCTTGGACATTTCATTCGTGTGCCCGGTGATGGCGTTCAAGTTGGACGTCAGGGAATAAATCAGCAATAGCATGGCCGCGCCCAACATCACCACGGCGGACACACTGATGCGAATGATGGAGGTCGTGCGCTTGGCCAGACGGTCGTCGAACTCCCGCTCCATCCGCATTACTTCGGTATATTCGGCCATGTACATCCGGCTTTCGCGGGCCAGCGCCTCCATGATCGCGGCGAGCTGATGGGTGTCCGATTCGGGTGTGGCGCGCCGCGAATAACGAGTCTCCGCCGTATCCTTGTCAGCGGCGGCGGCCTCTTGCCGTGGCGGCGCGAAGGGATCGATTTTGCACGTATCGAATTTGGTGCTCATTTTCCGGATTTCGGCAAACTTTCCGCTCATTTTCCGGATTTCGGCGAACTTGCCCCGCATCTCGATCTTGTGATCAAGGTGCTCGTCCCGGCCTGGCTGATAATTGATGAGTTTACAAAGCCATGCCTTGATTACCATTGCAAGTTTCCCGTTCAGTGGTGAATTTATCATTAAGAGTTTGAACTCTTTGACATCATCGGTGCACAAAGCCACGTCAAGAAAAGTAATAGTGGAAAGACCACGTTTTTTTATCCACCCTACCAATGCCTATTCATCTTTCGCGCCAATTACTTCCGTGAGCGGGAAAGGTCAATCGGGCAAAGGATACAGGCGTTACTGCCGTGCCGCTAGTCCCACGGGATTCCCTGCGGTCACGTCATCGACTTTTTAAAGCGATCGATGCAACACGTTAGTTCCGCCGGATGTACAATAAACATTAACGTATTCATTAAAGTAGCTGCCATGACCTTGCGAACAAGCGATGTGGTCCCGATCAGCGAAGCGCGTGCCCGCCTGACCGAACTTGCCGATGAGGTGGTCGGCGGGGGTGCTGAAAAAGTATTGACCAAGAATGGCTCAAGCTTCGTTGCCATCATCGATGCGCGCAAGCTCGATTACTACCACGCGCTGGAAGAAGAGCATGCTGGCTTGATCCTGCTGGATGAAGCCGAGACCGGCTTGCGCCAGATTCTTGCCGGGCAGCGCGTGCCAGCGGCCGATCTGATGTTGGCGCTGTCTGATCAATGACGTTGCCGGTAAGCGCCCGGGTCGAAGCCGCGCCGAATTTCCTCGGCAATCTGGAAGCGGCCCGCCTGTTTTTGCTTGAGCAAGATGCGGAAACCGCCGCCAAAAGCTTTCGCAAGTTGAAGGCGGAACTCCGTGAAATGATTACCGTCCTGGGCTGGTCACCTGGCTGCGGTCGCCCGGCGCGGTTCCTGACCGGGCGTTCAGTTCAAGCCAGGTTGAGAGCCGAAGCGGTTCAACAACTTGCTGATCATGCTGGCTTGCCGAACCTGCGCGAGTACATCATCAGCCGTCACGTCGTCCTGTATGCCCATTCCGTAACTGAAGTTGTATTACTCGCACTGAAGCATCAGCGCCAACTCACCTATTCGGCTGAAGTGCAGTAACGAACGTTGCAGATCAACAGCCAAGCCGCTGCTTTTGCCGTACCGCTAGCGCCGACTTTTTCGGACCTCACGCAAAATACGGCAAAAGTAGGCCGATCAGGTTTTCGGCGGGAAGACGCGGAGTTTTATCGGCGGAAAGCCCGAGAGGGGGCCATCCCGCCCGACCTCCCGGTGCCCAAGAAGGCACATATCGGCCGAACGGGATGGCCCCCTCTCGGGCCGCGAGCGTGGCCGGAGATCGATCGCTGCAAAAAGTCGGCGCTAGCGGCATGGCAGGGTGTAAAGGTGGACGGCGGGTTGGCTTCTGTGTATGCTTGACGGATATGACGAACAGCAATGGTGCTCGGCTGAAAGAATGGTGGTCTGTCCCCCATTGTTTTCGGTCCGCAGGCTGTAATGCTTGAGCCGAAACTTGCCGCGCACCTGATCGAGCAACTTGGGAGAGCTTGCCAGTGCTGATGCCGTTGCATCCATTTTTAGGCTCCACTAAAAAACACCAACCTGTTGATTCAATGTGGGTTGATGTGGAAAATTTAATTGTATACAGCTTCCAGACGGAATGTTTCCCGTCTTTTAGGAAGTCCACTTCACGTTAGGGGCTTACCTTGGACTGGCTGACGCAAAAATTTGAGCTATC
>JAIFMO010000244.1 GCA_020048435.1 Sulfuritalea sp. | reverse complement strand
CATTTGAAGCTGGAGTCGACAGTTCGCTATCTGGGCATCGAAGTGGATGATGCGTTGGAGATTTCAGAGCAGACGGAAATCTAATAAGCAACCAGCGGCTGCACATTGTGCAGCCGATTACCTCACGACTCCGGCCTGATGTCGGTCGAAGTGCCACCGATTGCAATGGCAGTTTTCAGATCATCGGACTATCCGGTCTTCGTTCGTGGGGAATGATCTGAACGCAGATCTAAATAGATCAAATATCGATGCTTTTCACCTCCGGTTTTGCGTGTTGAAATTGGTTCAATTGCAACATGTCACCACTGCTACTTGATCTTGAATCTGCCGCTGATGCGATTGGCATTGCTCGTGGCACATTACGCCGCTGGGCTTACGGGGCACGTCCAGCACCGGCTGGATTTCCACTGCCTGTTCGGCTTGGTCGGCTATTACGCTATCGCGTAGCGGATCTGGAGGCTTGGGTATCATCTCTAGCACCACAGGTTGGTGCTAGTTGTCGAGCGGCTTCGCGTGATCAGTTTCAGCTCGGCCACGACAACCAGGAGCGTGAAGCGAACTCGCAGAATAGCTTACATGCTACTCGTCGCCCTCGAGGAAGACCCAAGAAGCTCGCGGCGATCAATCCGTGACATCTCTGAGCAACATGGTGTCCAATCTCTTAATCCAGACCTGATTCACTGAGAAATCGCGATTCAAGGCCTTCCTCCATGGCGCTACTCAGGACAAGTCTATTCCTGGCCCGCGTCATGCCCACATAGAGCAGTCGTCGCTCATCTTCTTCTGTCGAATCGGTGTGAGGCAAATTCCCATCTTCGCAGCCCATGATCCAGACGTTATCGAACTCCAGCCCTTTCGAGGCATGTAGGGTCATGATCTGGATCGTTGGTTTCTGGCGGTCTTGAATGTTTCTTCCCAGAGCAGAGAGTCGCTGAGCTAGAGTGCCAGACATTCTGGCCACGACCGCTTCGAGCTTGTAAAGCATATTGAGCTGGTTTGGCTTGCAGTAATCAGCCAGAAACCCGGCGATACCATGCACAACCAAAGCAGATCGACCCTTTGCGATCTGATCACACCACGAGGAAAGCCCCATGCGCAACCGTACTATGGTCTTTCTTGAGGCATCCTCTGGTACCTGATAGATTGCCGCATCCAATCGACCAGCGCATCCCCCCGACGTTCTTCGCGAGTGATTGTTCACCCACTCGGCATGAATTCCGCAAAAGGACAGCGCATTGGCGATACCTGTCCATGAGTCATCGACGGCACTTCGCAGGAGCCCTGCGAAAACGCTACCAATCGAGTGTTCCCAGATACACTTGCCGCCCGTGCGCCGATAGGGAATGCCCATGTCGGTCAGGGCAACTTCGGCGGCATCGAGGATCAGGTTGGTACGCGCAAGAATTGCCCACTCCTGATTTTCATCGCCATTTCTGATTGTGTTGCCGATCTGATCGACCTCCGCCCATCGATCTGGCAAGCGCAGTACATTTATTTCTCCAGAGGCCTCCTTGTGCGCGGTAATCTTTTTGGGCGCCCGATTCTTGTTGTGCTCGATGAGTTTCGCCGCATGGGTCAGGATGTTGGGAGCGCAGCGGTAATTGATCGGCAAGGTGGTCTCAATAGCTGATAGGGCGAAGGTCACTTCCTGGAGTCCTTCGTAGCCAAGCGCATGGCGGAAGGCGTAAAGGCTTTGATCGTCATCCCCAACCAAGGTCACCTCGATACCGGAGCGGCCATGAAGAAGGATCCACTCCATCTGTACCTCATCCATATCCTGCGCCTCATCGACGAGAAGCCAGCGAATGGGCAGAGGGGACATTTCGCCATTGGTCATCTTGCTGACCGTGGTCAGTAGCAGATCGGAAAAATCCATGGATCCTTCGGATTTCATCAAATCCTGGTACCCATGAAAGACCGATTCAAGTGCCGGATCAGAGAACACCGAGAGCGCCAGTCGGGACTTAACTCGGTCGATTCCCTGAATAACATTCTCGAAGGACAGACTTGGAGCATGCTGTTTCCAGCATCGTCGTAGCACGGCAAGCCGTTCACCTTCTGCGAGCAGCCTCGGCGGCTTCCCTTTACCGAAGCGCTTGATCTGCGCAAGCGCCAGTGAGTGAAATGTCCCGTCAGCGAGCCGTCTTGCGTGGGCAGGCCCGCAGGCTTGAAGAATTCGGGATCGAAGCTCATCCGCAGCATCCCGAGTGAAAGTCACTGCACACAATCGACCTTTCTCATTGGTGGCCAGAAGGTGTGCAGCCCGCGCCGAAAGAACCCGGGTTTTGCCGGAACCAGGACACGCCAGGATCGTGCAGTGCCCGCTAGCCGTTACGGCACGCTCCTGGTACAGATTGAGATTCACTCAACCCCTATACGACAACTGGTTCAGGGACTGAAGCGGAGGTTTCGGAAGTGATTTCAACCACCTCTGCCTTGTCCTTGCCTTGAGACTCTTTTCTTCGAGCGGCCGTCATTGCGCGACCTGAGATTGAACGAATGGTGCCAGCCAATCTAAGGATGCGGCGCTTCCAGTCATAGATGCTGCGAGAGTAGATGCCATCGGGGATAACGCCGGATAGCCAGAGGGTATCGAGCTTGGCCACCAGGGAATCGAATTCACGGATCAGGCCGATGTAGCGCACAGCTCTTGGCGAGGTTATCTTCGCCTCGACTTCTTTCGGGTGCGAGTAATCGATCCCGGAAAATTCAATCCCATTGGATTCGGCAAGCTTGTCCAGGCGAGCAACCTCACCCCGAACTTCTTCAAACATTGAACTCAGTCGCTCATCGACAATCCCCTCGACATCCCGCGCCTGATCGTCGGTACCGATAATTCTCAGAACGACTGACAGGGAGAAGATTGCCGTTGTACAGAGATCGAAACCACGATCAAAAACTTGCTGGGCATGGAAGGAATGCAGGCGGACCTTCTGGGTGAAATAGGGATGACTTTTTGAACGATCTGATGCGGTGGGAACTTCCTTCAGTACTGCGATTGTTGCTACCTCCTTGGCTGCCATTTTGGGTTTCTCCCGATGAGTTAAACCTCATCATCATAGGAAACGAAAAACCCAAAACCGAGTCGAAAAGCACTCCAAAATGCACTGTTTAGGCATTGCTATTGCCAAAACGGTCGTTACAATGCAGCCATTCATTCGAGGTGCGTTACGCCTTCGATGCTTCGGTAGCTGGCCGATCAAAACAAACAGCATCAATCCGTCGATCGCGTCATACGCGAAGGCGAGCTAAAAGGGGCCGAAGCGCCCATCCCCTTACCGCAGGGCAATGCGGCTGGGCTTGGGTGCAGATGTAAGACCTTGCATGCGCGTTGTATGCGCAGTGCCGAGGCAGCGTACCCCGTGAACCTGCGTCAACGGACTTCAACCATCGAGATCGATGCTCCAGAAGAGCATTGACCTCCCGCCTGCGAATGCAGGACGGTTTTTCAACCCTGCGGGGGCTATCACGCCTCCGCAAGGGGCGTGGTGCCTCCGCATTTTCAATCTGGAGGCATCATGGAAAAAGTTCTTCTTGTCATGGCCCTGCTGGGTTCTGTGTATCTGGCACTGCGCGGTCTGGTTAAGGTCGGAAGGTTGCTGTTGGCGTTGTTGATGCCGAAGGCAATTCCCGTCCTCCCCAGTGCAGTACGGATGCTCGACACCACAGGGATGGCCGTTCGCAAGGACGAAGAAGAAGATTGGTCGAAGTACGAAGTTCCGGCGTTCATCCGGCGCGGCATTCCCATGCCAGTGCTGGAGCCGGCAAGCGCAAAACCTACCAAAACCCGCAAGCGCAGGAGTAAGGCAAAGTCGGACGGCAAACCCGTCACGGACGTTACGCCTGAGTCTCCTGCCTTCGAGTTTGTGGCTTAAACAGTTTTTCAACCCTGCGGGGGCTATCACGCCCCCGCAAGGGGCGTGGTGCCTCCGCTTTTTTCTGGAGGCATCATGTCGCTCGTCATCATCGCTTGCTGTATCACTGGTTGGATCATCAGCCGTCCCGTTGTTCGGGTGCTGGGTATTTAACCGGCAGCAGCATTAATCGCCTGTGGGAATCCCCGCAGGCCTAATCGCTTTCGAGAGAGAGCCATTAGGCCTGCGGGGTTGCTACGGGCGCGAATCAAGCCTGGCAATTCCTGTGGGGTTATCAACCAACCCAACTAGGAGCCTAGCCATGATATTTGCGATCTTCACCATGTGCGTCATTTCAGGATTCATCATCAGTCGTCCGATCGTCAAGGCGTTCGGGTTGCGGTGAGAACCAGGGAACGGATGCCATGAGCCTGTCGCATCTCTTTGAAAAGGTGATCCAGGGTGACCGTAACGCATGTAGCTCGATCGATGCGGACACCATGGATAAATTGATCCAATGGGCGTGTGATCACAAAGTTCTTTGGAAGCTCCGAGACGCTTTGTGCAATCTCGCGCCAGTTTAATGAGCATGTCAGAGTCCGGCGTCACGACGCTGGACTTTCCTGAATGCATTCGAGAGTGCATTCAGGAAAGTTAAAATTGTCGCTCTGGTTATTCTGGAGCTTCATGGCGGTAGCTGGCCGCTCGAAATAAATAGCAACCAAAGTGGTCAGAGATGGCCAACTCAGTTCCCTAACCGGGGCATCGCGCCCCCGGTCAGGGGAGTGGTGCCTCATTTTCTTGGAGGTACCACATGAAGATGGAAAACGTAGGTCTGCTGTCGATGACGGCCGACCAGTATCACGGCAACAAGGACGCTGTCGGGCATTCGGGACTGGTGAAGCTGATGCGTTCCCCTGCGCACTATCAGGAGTACGTAACCAATCCGCTTGATCCGACGCCGGCCATGGCCTTCGGTACTGCGCTGCATATGGCGGTTCTGGAGCCGGCCGAGTTCGCCTCGGTGTACGCAGTCTTCGATGAATCCAGACTGGAAGGCACGTTGCAGTCCCTGGATGATTACAAGGTTGCTGCTGAAGCACTGGGTATCAAAGTTGGCCGGATGAAGAAGGATGAGATCAAGGATGCCATCAAGGTAGCCGATGTCGAATCCCGCTTTGTGTTCCGTGAAGATGCGATCGCCAAGCTGTACGGCGGGAAGCAGATTCTCCAACCGACGGCAATGCTGGCCATTCAGTCGATTCAGGCCAGTATCTCCCGGCATACGGGCGCGGCGCGTCTGCTATCCAGTGGCCTGGCGGAAATGTCTGGCTTCTGGGTTGATTCCGAAACCGGAATCCAGTGCAAATGCCGCCCTGACTGGTTGGTAATGGCAGGTGAAATGACCACCGGTATCGTGGATGTGAAGTCCTGCTGCGATGCATCGGCTGAGGGTTTTGCCCGAGCCATTGCAACGATGGGCTACGACTTGCAGGCAGCCTACTACCAGGATGGGATGAAAGCCCTGACGGGTTGCAGGCTTCCGTTCTATTTCATCGCCGTCGAAAAAGACGCCCCGTATGCAACGGCGGTCTACAAGGCAAGTGATGAGGTGATCGAGATCGGCCGCGCGAAGTATCGCGGTGCACTTCAGCTCCTGAAGTGGTGTCGTGAGAACAATCAATGGCCGGCCTACCAGCCAAGCGGGGAGATCGAGGAGATCAACCTGCCGCGCTGGGCAGCCAACTTCAATCTGGAGGACTAGCATGTTGTCCAACCCGATTGAGTCGATTGCGGACTACCTCCATGAGGTTGGCCAGCCGATCCTTGATCTGGCAGCCAAGACAAGACAGAAGGCCGAAGCGCTTAAACGGGCAGAAGCAGAAGTCATCCGCTGTCGCCGCGAGCTGAAGCAAAGTCGTCGTCTGCTCATGGCCTGCGTCAAACGTAACTACGTCATTTCGGAAATCGAGATGGCGGATGTTATGTGCAACAGAAACAACGGTAGCCCGCGTCTGGCTCCGTAACAACCAGAAGTTCTCAACCCTCGGCGGGACGCCATGTTCCCGTCAGGGACATGGTGCTCGCCTTTTTTCTTTCATGAAGGAGATCCACCATGTCTTTGCAAGCACTCAAGAACATCAATCGCAATGCCACGGCAGAAGCCGGCGAGCAACCCAAAAACTTTCCGGCCATGCTGGATCAGTTCAAAGGGGAAATCGCTCGCGCCCTGCCCAAGCACATCAACCCGGATCGCATGGCGCGGATTGCGCTGACGGCATTCCGCATGACGCCGAAGCTTGGTGAGTGTGACCCCCGCAGCGTTTTTGCGGCGGTCATCCAATCATCGCAGATGGGTCTGGAGGTCGGGCTGATGGGAGAGGCGCACCTGGTGCCATTCGGTAACCAGTGCCAGTTGATTCCCGGTTACACCGGACTCATGAAGCTGGCGCGTCAATCGGGATTGGTCCAGGACATCTATGCCCATGAGGTTCGTGTGAATGACCAGTTCACCTTGAAACTCGGCATGGAGCGCAGCCTGGAACATGAACCGCTGACAGGTTTTGGCGGGTTTCCCGCATCCGATGAAGAGCGTGGCGACGTGGCAGGTTTCTATGCCGTCGCTGTGTTCAAAGACGGTAGCAGAACATTCGTGGCGATGGGGCGCAAGGAAATCGAGAAGATCCGCGACAACTCGCGGGGCTATCAGGCAGCCAAGCGCTACAAGAAAGAGTCTGTCTGGGACTCTGACTTTACGGCAATGGGACTCAAGACGGCGATTCGTCGCCTCTGCAAGTTCCTGCCGAAATCTCCCGAACTGGCCGCAGCGCTTGCGCTTGATGCGGCTTCCGAGCAGGGCAAGGAGCAGAACCTGAATCTGAACGATGTCATCGAGGGCAACTATGCTCCGGTTGTCGACGAAGAAACGGGCGAAATCTCCGAGCCCAAGGTTGAGCAAACCACCCAGTCCAAACCCGCTTCAGCCGCTAAGGCGAGTGCGGCAAAGGCCGAAGCTGAGCCCAATGCCAAACTGAAGGCGATTTTTGAACAGATGGCTGCCACAACCACTACCGAAGCACTGGACGAGATTTACGTTCGCGCCGAAGGTGAGCTCGATGGTACCGAACTGGAGGCACTGATGCGCGAATACCGCAAGTGCAAGAACCATATCGGATCTTTGATATAACCAAACATACCCTACGCGCTTCGGCGCGTGGGTTTCCCCGGTGGCATTCATGCGAGTGCACCTCGGCAAACCCGGATTCTTCCTCCCGGTTATCCGGAAGGCTGATAGTCGTAGCTGGCGACTCAAATCAAACAGCATTCAAGATCACTCGCTGGAAACAGCAGGTGCAAAACAACCCTGCCGGGGAGGCTCTTCCCGACAGGGAATCTCCTTTGCGCTGGGTCATTCCCAACGTCCCACCCAGGGCCTGCCATAGCGTCTAGCCCGCTGGGCGTTACGGCAGGCCCTGTTTGGGGTTGTCGCTTCAAATCGCAAAGGAGATCAACATGAAAATCATCGATGCAATTCCTGTGTCGAATTCACTTCACAAAGTGAATCTCGTTGAAAACGCTGGCCAGTTTTCCATCGTTCGTCAGGCCGTCAACAGGCCTGCAGTCGTAGTTCTGAAAAACATGACGCGTGAAGCGGCCAAGTCCTTTTGGTGGCGCATGTGCATGTCTCACTTCTACGGCGCTACGCACAATCTCCACGATGCGGAGAGGATGGCGGATCGTCGTGTTGATGAAACCATTCACTGATTGGAGGCGGCAATGAACAGCAATCCACAAACAGTGAATTCGACTACCTCGGGCAACCAAGCGCTGGCGACGGATGAAACCGACCCGGATCGCCGCTTTCGACTCGAAGCTCTGCCAAACACCGTGATGAGCAGTTTGCGGTGGCTGAGTCGGCCGCAGATGCCGGAGGGAAACCCGGCTTACTCGTACATGGTTGAAACTCCGCAAGGTGACTTTGCCATCATGATCGGTCACTACGTCAACGGCGTGGTTCATCCTTTCGAGGTGTGGATCAACGGTGCAGAGGCTCCGCGCGGTCTGGGAGCCATTGCCAAGACGCTTTCCGCAGACATGCGCACCTATGATCGATCCTGGTTGTCTCTCAAGCTGGAATCGCTCGTGATGTGCGACGGTTATCCCTGTGAAATCGAACTTCCGCCAGATGGCGACAAGGTTCGCGTTCCTGGGGTGGTCAGTGCGTTTGCGCGCGTCGTTCAGTATCACGTCAAGAAAATCGGTTGGATCGATGGCGAAGGAGACAACTCTTTGGTGAACGCGATGATGTTCCGCAAGGAACCCAAAACGGGAACCGAAGGGACGCTCTCCAAAACCTTCGATGTCAAGAATCCCTCAACCGGTGAAGACTTCGCGATGTTCATCAAGGAACTGGAGCTGCCAGATGGCACCTGCAGGCCGTATTCGGTCTGGCTGTCCGGCACCTACCCCAAGGATATTGATGGCCTGTGCAAGCTGTTGTCGATCGACATGCGGATTGTTGACCTCGCATGGATCGGGATGAAACTGCGCAAACTGCTCAACTACAAGGAACCTCTCGGCAGCTTTATCGGGAGGGTGCCTGGCTCGGGTGCACAGGAGAAATACCCGTCGACGATTGCCTACATAGCGCGACTGCTGCTGTATCGCTACTTTCAGCTCAATCTCTTGAATATGGACGGGTCGGTTAAAGCTTCCGGCCCCCAGATGAAGATAGTGAGTTGAGCTGTGACGTGGCAGCAACCATGCATTCTCCCTCCCCAAACGGGGAGGGTTTTCCAGAACGCTGTGGATTCAGCGTTGCGGAAAGCTGAATTGTTCCCCCTGGCTACGCCATGAGGACATGAAGGTAGCTGGCCTTCCCAAACAAACAGCATTCACAGTGAGCGGTCTTCCACTCACGTCCAAAACTCCCGCTGTGGGGCGCTCTGTGCTCCCGGCAGGGACGCTGCGCTTCCAGCGGATTCATTACTGGAGGCGTCATGTATTTCGAGAAAAAAGTTGATCTTCGTAGCCGGCGGGGAATGACCGAGTTTCTGGTTGGCCACTACCGATATTCCACGATGAACTCGTGGAATTTATCCAAAAGCTACGCCAACAAGATAAAAATTTACCATCTTGGTCTGACCCGCGATCAAGCATCAGCTGCGTACGATGTGCTCCCCGCCGATGGTTGGTGGGACGAGATTAGTTACCCAATCGATGAATTCACTGCTGAATTTGGTGGCGAATTTACCATTGGATCAAATGGCCGCTCTGGCGGCTATCTTGTCCTGTACGGGTCGGCGCATGAAAGTACCGGCTATAAGTCCTGGTGCCGAACATGCGGGCAGCGCAATTACGCGAAGGTCTTCACTATTCCGGCTGGCGATGAGGGAATTGTCGCCGCAGAAGTATTGCGGACCAATTGCACGTTCCGGCCGGAAGTTTATCTTGGGCAATCTTCAATTCAGAATCTGAAGTTGCCTGAGGACCAGAAGATTGGGCTGGTTCGGAAATACCTGGCTGAACTTAATGGCAAAAATTACACGCTTGGCAACAAGTGTGGAAAGTGCGGTGCGCATGGTGACAATGGACGTGTGAATTATGAGCACGAACCTCGGATCCTGCGTGTCATGAGCGGCGGAATGGACGAAGACAAAGATTACGATGAATGGTCAATTGGCCAGCTTCGTGATCGAGTCGAACTGGTTTGCCGATTCGACATGGCGTGCGACGACATCAGAGACAACTTCATCGATCTGATCGACAAATGCAAGGTTGTAGAGGAGGTCGTGATGGTGCCAAAGAACGTGAGGCGGCTTGTTTGCGCAGCGGGGGTGGCAGCATGAGATACGTTGTTGCTGAATACGCTGTCGGAATGATGTTGCATGTTATTTCCGGGATGGGAAGAAACCGCCAAACGTAGAGTGCGGATCATTCAAGGTCTGCAGCTTACGGTTACGCCAAGAAGCTTCGCCGTGAACGTCATGGCAGGACTTTCAGGTTCATAACCTGCAATTGAATTTCAACCCTCGACGGGACACCATGTACCCGTCAGGAACATGGTGCGCGTCTTTTTTTCTTCATAAAGGAGATTCACCATGCTTAACAAGGTTCAACTGATCGGTTTCCTCGGAGCTGATCCGGATGTGCGTTTCACCCAGGAACAGGAAGCGATCGCACGCGTGCGCATCGCCACCAGTGAGACCTGGAAAAAGGACGGCAAGCGTCAGGAGAAGACGGAGTGGCATAACGTCGTGTTCTTCGGCAAGCTGGCTGAAATTGTTGGCGACCACCTCAAGAAAGGATCTCTGGTGTACGTCGATGGTCGTTTGCAGACGCGCTCTTGGGATAAGGAAGGCGAAACCCGCTATTCGACCGAGATCGTCGCTGAGGGCATGAAGATGCTACCCAGTGGCAGCAGCAAGTCGAAAGACGATCCTGCCAGCGAGGAACCGCCTGCAAGAGGCAAGAAGTCGGCGGCCAAGCATGATGACGGTCCTTTCTAGCCAGCGCTAGTCACGCACATATCAGCAACACACACAGTCCCTGCCGGGAGACCATCCCGGCAGGGATGTCTCCATGCCGGTGGGAATTTCATCGGCCCGCGACGGGGCCTACCAAAGTGCCTCGTTTGGGGTGCTTTGGCAGGCCCGGTCCGGGTAACACATGGAGGCAATCATGGAAGTAGATGAATTGAAAATTGCAGCACAAGGCATGTGGGACTCGATTCTTCGGTCTCTGGCACCCCAGTTGAGAGATGCTCTTGAGCGTCCAGGGCATCACGTACCTTGCCCGGTTCATGGTGGAAAGGACGGATACCGAACGTTCCCGGACGTTGCCGAAACAGGTGGTGGCGTCTGTAATACATGCGGAGTACATGCAGATGGCTTTGCTACGCTGATGTGGGTGACCGGCATGAACTTCAAGGAAGCACTTGGCGAGGTTGTGGGCTACTTGCATCTTGGCACAACCCGGCCGTTACCAGCACGGGTCGTGAAGCGCGAGAAGATGTCGGATGAAAAGGAAGACGAGAAACTTCGTCAGTCACTGAATCGGGTCTGGAATGAATCCATCCAGATCTGCGAGCGTGATGCAGAGCCGGCCAGGCTGTATCTGGCGCGGCGCGGCATTGCAATCAGTCCGCCAGAAGCGCTTCGATTCCATCCGTCACTGTCGTACTACGATGGGAAAGAGAAGTGTGGTGAGTATCCAGCCATGATTTCAATGGTGTCCGGTACTCTAGGGAACGCAGTGACGATCCACCGCATCTATCTGACCCAGGATGGCATCAAGGCACCGGTCAAGTCGCCAAAGAAGCTCATGGCATATCCCGGTGATCGACAGATCATTGGTGGTGCCATACAGTTGTCGCCGGCAATGGTGAAGTCATCCACCTTGCTGGTCGCCGAAGGCGTTGAAACCGCCCTTGCTGTCATGGAGGGAACGAAAGGATCCAATTTCCCTGTCTGGAGCACAGTCAATGCGCTTCTGATGGAGAACTTGATTCCCCCTGAGTGGGCAATCCGAGTAATCATTTTCGGCGACAAAGATCGTCCTACCGAGCAACACCCCAAGGGACATGGACAGGAAGCTGCAAAGAAGCTTGTCCAGCGTCTCTGGCAACGAGGTATCCAGGCATCGGCAATCATCCCGGCAGGAGAAATCCCGCCTGGTGAAAAGTCGCTGGACTGGCTCGACATCCTTAAAGCCAAAGGCAGCGCAGGGTTTCCGGTCATGAACATGATCGAGCGCGCCATGCGGAATGCAGCGTAGGGAGTCGACATGTAGAAACATCCCCAGCGCTTCGGCGCTGGGCTTTCCCGAGAGCGCTGGACAGCGCTTTCAGGAAAGCTGAATTGTTCCCCTTGGCTACGCCATGAGGACATGAAGGTAGCTGGCCTTCCCAAACAAGCAGCATCAGAACGCAGCACGCAACACCGCTGCTTAAACGTAGTTCTCAACCCTGCGGGGGCTATCACGCCACCGCAAGGGGCGTGGTGCCTCCACATTATCTTAGGAGCGCAATATGCCTAACTGGTGCGAAAACCGCCTTTCGGTCTCAGGCCCGAAAGAAACTATCGCCAAGATCATCGTGGCGACCAAAGTGGATCAAGGTGAATTCGACTTCAACGGTATCGTCCCGATGCCGCCAGAGTTGAACATCACCGCTGGGTCATCCACAAGCTGGGGCGAAGACATCCTATACGGCGACTGGGCCAGGATGTTGGGCTTTCCGGTGTGGCGCGATCTTTTCCTCGAACTGACTGGCGGTCTACTGCCAGAAACGCGTGAGGAGATGGTTCGCCTTATCGAGAATGAGCATCGCCTCTACCAGCCAAGCAACCGGTTGTCGTGGTCGTTCAATCTCAATGAAGCGCGCCAGGCGAAAGCCAATCGGAAGAAATACGGGTTCAAGGACTGGTACGACTGGTCGGTCTTTACGATCTACTTCAGTACCGCCTGGAGCCCTCCGGTGCCTGCTATCGATTCATTGTGCGAACAGTACCCCGATATCGAAGTCGAACTGTCCTACGCCGAAACTGGCTGCTGGTTTGCCGGCAAGGTATATGGCTGCGATGGCGAGACAACAGATAGCCCGGTTGATGATGTGAAACAGTTTTGCATCGATGAGTTCGGACACGAATTCGACGACGACGAAGCGGAAGATGAGGTTGAAGCATGACCTCCTTGACAGTCACCAACGGACAGATGGCTTCAATCGTTTCTGAAATTCTCACCAACCCCTTCTCGGGGGAGGTCGAGGAGCAGGAAACATTTGAGCGGTTCTTCACCGATGTCGCTCAGATCGTTTGTGCTTACTGCGGCGGCGAGGTGACCACTCCGGCTAGCTACATCCCGGAAGCAGACAGCATGGACTGGGCAACGCATTACCGACTGGAAGTGCAGCTCAACGAGCCGTCTCCTGACGGTGGCGGCTTGTTGGCGAAAGTAGCGACATCAGTCACTGAAAAAGCTGCGGTACCCACTCGGACGCTGCTCAACGAGACCACCCAAGTGGTGGTATTCGCGAGTGAAGGAGTGACACGTTCCGTTGCTGTTCGCGATATTCCTGAAGGTGGAGTGCCATGTGTCGTGGTGGACTACGACGACATGCGAGAGCTTCCCCAGCAAGGGGTAGGCGACTTTGAGCGCGAGCGGATTGGTTGTACGCGTGAGGAGTTCGATCTGGCAGCAAGCTACATTTGGTAGTTCATTAAGCATTACTAAACCTACCCGCTCGGGAGCTCTACTCCCGGCAGGGATAGTGCCTCCGGCGGATCTTCTTCGGAGGTTCACATGTCAATAGACAAACCAGATTGGCAGAGTCTGCTCAAACAGGCTCTGACAGTGCCGGGCACGCTTTCAAAGGCTTACTCGGTGTTTCACAACTACTCGCTGGGCAATCAGCTGCTGGCTTCCTTTGAACTTGCCAGTCGCGGTTTGCCTCTGTCCCCTATCGCGTCATTCATGCGTTGGAAGGACCTGGGGCGTAGCGTCAAGAAGGGCGAAAAGGCAATTCGCTTGGTGATGCCTGTAACCATCAAGAAGAAGGCAGTGGATGCCGATGCCGGCGAAGAGTCAGCAGATGGTGTCCGCACTATCTTCATCCTGAAGCGCAACTGGTTCTCGCTCGATCAAACCGAGGGTGAAGCATTCAGGCCCGAAGTGATCGTCACCGAGTGGGACAAGGTGAAAGCCCTGGTCGCATTGGACATCAAGGAGGTTCCCTTCGAGATGGCTGACGGAAATTGCCAGGGCTATGCCAAGCGGGGTGTCCGCGAGGTTGCCGTCAATCCGGTAGCGGCGATGCCATGGAAGACGTTGTTCCATGAGATTGCTCATCATCTGCTTGGCCATACGGCCACGGGCGATGCGTCTGGTGTGATGGCCGATGGCCCCTCGATGCCGAAATGCATCAGGGAGGCGGAAGCCGAGGCAACGGCCTATCTGTGCTGTGCGACCCTTGGGTTGCCAGGCATGGAGGAAAGCCGTGGCTACATTCAGAGCTGGCTGGACGGAGAGGAATTTCCGGAAAAGTCGTCGCGCCGGGTGTTTGCCGCAGCGGACAAGATCCTGAAGGCTGGAACCATCGGGCTACAAGGGAAGGAGGACAGATGCACGACAGAACTTATCAAGCAGTAGCAACAGTCCACGATCCACTTACCGACAAGGGCATGAATGAAGAACCTGTTCATGATCGCGTCAATCTGGATCGCATCAAAGCCCTGAAGCTGGCGAAGCTTTGGTCAGAACAAGGGTACTGGAGCTCGATTTACAACCAACTGACAGCGGAGTGTGTCGAGTGCTATGCCCCCAAACGGGGGTGAGCTAAACCACATACTGTAGTCAGCAAATCATTTCCCACACGGGGCGTTCACGGCCCCATGTGGGCCATGGTGCCCCGCCTTTCCAAGAGGAGTTGCACCATGTCACAAATAAAGCAGCAATTGGAGTCTGGCAAGCTGATACACGTTGGCCAGCGGATTCACTGCATTCTCAATGGCGGCACCGATGGCGTTGTCACTGCCATTCATGGCGTACAAGATCCGGGATCGTGTCAAACGATCGCAAGTGGCATCGGAGTGACAGGCGGGGGTGCCCATCTCGATATTGTCTGGGATGACGGCACTGAATCTCGCGGCATTCCGGAAAGCCTGGCCAGAACTTCTGTGCAGTGGAAGCTCTATGCGGAAGTGGCCTCGATGTCGGAGGTAGTCGAACTCAAGGCGAATCTTGCCATTGAGAAGGCGCGCCGCCAGGCAGAAGAGGACGCCAGGCAGGTTACCTTCAACAAGGAGTGCGATCGGCTTCGTCAGGCTTATCCGCAATTAATAACGCGCGAGACCGAGTCCAGTAATTTCAAGCGCTGCCTTGTGAATGTCCGCATCATCCTGAAGGAGTTGTTCTCAGGAATCAAGTTCAGCGTTCGTCAGGATTCGTTTGGCTCGCTGACCGTGCGATGGACTGATGGCCCGACTGAAATGCAGGTCGGCAGCCTGGTGAATGGCTTCAAAGGCGGCAGCTTTGACGGGATGGAGGATATTTACCGTCATGAGCGCACGCCATGGAACACTCTTTTTGGTGAAGCGAAGTATCTCTCGCTCCATCGAACCGAGTCTGAAGTGATCGTTCAGAAGGCAATCGATACCCTGTGGGATGTTCTGCCCAACGTGCGAGCGCTCGTTAAGCCGACTCCAGCATCGGTCTTCTCTGTCAAGTCCGAGCAGGTACCTGGCCTTGAAGTCAATGTAGCCGAGCTTCTTCGCACGCTGTGTTCCCACTACGATGCAATTCAGGAGCGTTTTGAGCGAAACGGCACAAAGTACGGCCGCTTGACCTTCGTGGTCGATTACGCGTGTGAAGCGCAAAGCAAGTAACAGCAATCCCTTACCGGGGGGCATCTCCTCCGATAGGGGCGGGCCTCCCTTGTCTTCATGGAGGTACTGATGCGTGCATGTCAAATGTTGTTTGGAACAAGGGAGAGAGACGGGCTGGCCTATATCGAGCCTTTGCCGTCGTTTCATCCGCTGTACAAGATCCGGAAGAAGTTCGTTGCGATCGGTAGCTATATCGGTCGCATTTTTCGCTTGGGCGAGTGATGGAATGCATTCGACCATAGCATGACAGGAATCCCGTGCCCTTGTGGCACGGGGTTTTCCTGAACCGTCTGGAAACAAACAGGCCGTTCAGGAAAATAGGAATTCAGTCGCCCGGCTACGCCAGGTGATCGATGCTCCCAGCTGGGGAGTCAAAACAAACAGCAAATAACTTGCGTCGGGGTGACCCGTCGTTAATTCAACCCTTGCGGGCTCGCCATTCCCGCAAGGGCATGGTGCGTCCGTGTATCCAAAGGAGACGCATCATGGATGAGCATCAGTTCTACCCAACGCCAGAACAGCTTGCACGGAAGTCATGGGCAACCTTCAAGAACAAGGATTTCTCTCGCGTTCTTGAACCATCGGCCGGTACCGGCGATTTGGCCAAGGTACGCCCAGGGCGTTACGACTCCTGGCGGCGAATCAAGATCGACTGCTGCGAGATCGACATCTCGAAGCATCCGAATCTGAAAGAGGAAGGCTTTACCATCGTCGGGCTCGATTTCATGCAGTTCTCGAGTGCGGCAGCGTATAGCCACATCCTCATGAATCCACCGTTTGCCCAAGGGGCGCGTCATGTCCTAAAGGCTTGGGACATCCTCTTCGACGGTGAAATCGTGGCGATCCTCAATGCGGAAACCATCCGGAATCCGTACTCAAAGGAACGCCAAATGCTGGCCCGGATCATCGAGCAGCATGGTTCCGTCGAGTTCATCAAGGAAGCCTTCATGGATCCCGATACGAAACGGAAGACAGAGGTCGAGATTGCGCTGGTGCACCTCGTCAAGGAAGCCAACTACGGCAAGGATATCGTCGGCAGCATCATGGAAGACCTGAAACGGGATTCCATGTCCGACGCCAAGCTGGCTGAGGGCTATCGGGAGATGAATGAGCTGGTTCTGCCAAACTCATACATCGAGAACGCCGTGCTCACATTCAATGCGGCGGTTCGCGCCATGCGCGAGTCCGTCCATGCCGAGGCGCGAGCACAGCACTACTCTGGCCTGATCGGGAAATCCTTGACCGAGATGAACGGCAACATTCCTGCGAAGGAAGCCGCATCAACCTTGGACTTTGTTCGAACCGAACTTGGCAATCGATACGACAAGCTGAAGGATCAGGCGTGGAGCAATATCCTGCGCTCAACCCAAGTGCTGTCAAAACTGTCGTCTGCAGCACAGAAGCGCCTGGAAGCCGAATTCGAGAATATCAAACACCTCGAATTCAGCACCGGCAACATCCAGGGATTCCTGCTGGGCCTCGTCGAAAGTCAGGGCGAGATCCAGCTGGGCATGGTGTGCGATGTCTTCGATCAGATAACCCGCTACTACTCGGACAACACCGTGTATTACCGTGGCTGGAAGTCGAATGACAAGCATCGCACCTGTGGCATCAGGATCAAAGGCACACGCTTCATATTGCCTGGCCACCGCGCTGATTCATGGCGCAATGAGCCATCCTGGGACTCGCTTCAATTGCTGCGCGACTTCGATAAGGTATTTGCGCTGCTGGACGGAAAGCAGGAACCTGACTTCGGTCTGGCCCGTCTTTTCGAGACAAGCTTCAATATGCTGCGCACGTCAAAGCGGATGAGCACAGATTATTTCGATGTCCGTTATTTCAAGGGCATGGGGACGATCCATTTCTATCCGCGAAACGTGAAACTGATTGACCGTCTCAACCGCATGGTCGGCCGCCATCGTCAATGGCTGCCGCCCGATGGGGAGTCGGTACCGGAGGGATTCTGGTTGCAATATGACCAGGCGGAGCAGCTGGATAAAGAGGTTCGGGCCGAAGTCGCCAAGCAACACCTGTCCGGCTGGCAAGATCCTTTCTGGCGGCTCAGTCGAGGCCGGGCGGATGGCGAAAGCAGCGGTGCTGAAGCAAGCATCGATGCCGCACTTGCCTCCGTGCAGGACCGTCATGGAATCAGCATCGGCGTTCTTGAAGCAAAACAACAGATGCCGCTACTTCTGGCGGCGTGACTCATTGTTCCCACTATGGGGGTACTTATCCCCGTATGGGGAGGGTGCCCCCTTTTCATTTTGGAGGCACCATGAAGCAGAAATCAAACGCAGAGCTACTGGCATTGCTGGTAGGCAACGATACGGCAAAGGCGCTCGCATCCAGGCCACTTG
>JAIFMO010000147.1 GCA_020048435.1 Sulfuritalea sp. | reverse complement strand
GCCAATAAATTCCATCTTGTTGAATTAAATCAATTTTCATCGTCAAACTGACAGGCATTACACCTTCGAGCCCCAGAAAAGCACCCATCAATAATAGGGCAATATTTACGCGAACGAGGCAGGTCAGTGCGGCAAAGAATACAGGCCTTGCTGCCGTACCGCTAGCGCCGACTTTTTGAAACGATCGCGATACCCAGCCACGCTCGCGGCCCGGGAGGGGGCCATCCCGGTCGGCCGATATGTGCCTTCTTGGGCACCGGGAGGTCGGGCGGGATGGCCCCCTCCCGGGCTTCCCACCGATGAAACGCCCCGGGTGCACTCCACCGGGCCAAGACGTAAGACAATAGCGAACCGGCTGCACGCGCACACGCCAACCCGCAGGAATCCGGGACGAAACACCTTTACTTTCCGAAGAGTTCCCTCATGAAACCCGACCGTAGCAACGAACTACGCGACCTGCTCGCGCAACGCATCCTTATTCTCGACGGCGCCATGGGCACCATGGTGCAGCGGCACAATCTGGTCGAGGCCGACTATCGCGGCAGCCGCTTCGAGCAACACGCCAGAGACAGCGGCAAGGACCTGAAGGGCAACAACGATCTTTTGTGCCTGACGCGGCCGGACGTCATCGGCGGCATCCACGCCGCTTATCTTGAAGCCGGCGCCGATATTCTCGAAACCAACACCTTCAACGCCACGCGGGTATCGCAGGCCGAATACGGGCTGGAAGCCGTTGCCTATGACTTGAACGTCGCTGGCGCGCGGCTCGCCCGCGACTGCGCCGACCAGTACTCGACGCCGGACAAACCCCGCTTTGTCGCCGGCGTGCTCGGCCCCACGTCGCGTACCTGCTCGCTTTCGCCCGATGTGAACGACCCGGCTTTTCGCAACGTCACCTTCGATGCGCTGGTTGACGATTACTACGATTCGGCGAAGGGGCTGACCGAAGGCGGCGCCGACATCCTGCTGGTCGAAACGGTGTTCGACACGCTCAACGCCAAGGCCGCGCTGTTCGCCATCGAGAAGTTCTTCCTCGACGCCGGCCGCAAGTGGCCGGTGATGATTTCGGGCACCATCACCGACGCTTCGGGCCGCACGCTGTCGGGACAGACGGCCGAGGCTTTCTGGAATTCACTGCGTCATTCGCGGCCACTGTCTTTCGGTCTGAATTGTGCGTTAGGCGCGAAAGAATTGCGGCAGTATGTCGAAGAAATCTCGCGGGTGGCCGACTGTTATGTTTCGGCGCATCCGAATGCCGGCCTGCCCAATGCCTTCGGCGGTTACGACGAAACGCCGCAAATGCTGGCCGACGAAATGCGTGGCTGGGCACAAGCCGGCATCATCAACATCGCCGGCGGTTGCTGCGGTACCTCGCCTGACCACATCAGGGCGATTGCCGCCGCCATGGCGAACGTCAAGCCGCGGGCGATTCCGCTCGTCGAGGCCAAGCTGCGACTGGCCGGCCTCGAACCCTTCAACGTTGGCGCCGATTCGCTGTTTGTGAACGTGGGCGAGCGCACCAACGTCACCGGTTCGCGCGCCTTCGCCAAAATGATCCTCGAAGGCCGCTTCGACGACGCGCTGGCCGTTGCCCGCCAGCAGGTCGAAAACGGCGCCCAGGTGGTCGATGTGAACATGGACGAGGCCATGCTCGACTCGAAGGCGGCGATGGTGCGCTTCATGAACCTGATCGCCTCCGAGCCGGATATCTCGAAGGTGCCGCTGATGCTCGATTCCTCCAAGTGGGAGGTGATCGAGGCTGGCTTGAAGTGCATCCAGGGCAAGGGCATCGTCAATTCGATCTCGATGAAGGAAGGCGAGGAAAAATTCCTGGCGCAGGCGCGTCTTGCCCGCCGCTACGGTGCGGCGGTGATCGTCATGGCGTTCGACGAAGCCGGCCAGGCCGACACCTTTGCCCGCAAGACGGGCATCTGCCAGCGCGCCTACGATCTGCTGGTGGCCGACGGTTTCCCGGCCGAGGACATCATCTTCGACCCCAACGTGTTTGCCATCGCCACCGGCATTCCGGAACACGACAACTACGCCGTTGATTTCATCGAGGCCTGTCGCTGGATCAGGGCCAACCTGCCGCACGCCGGCATCTCGGGCGGCATCTCTAATGTGTCGTTCTCGTTCCGCGGCAACGAGGTAGTGCGGGAAGCCATCCACACTGTTTTCCTTTACCACGCCATCCAGGCCGGGTTGACCATGGGTATCGTCAATGCTGGTCAACTGGGCGTCTATGACCAGCTCGATCCGGTATTGCGCGAGAAGGTCGAGGATGTGGTGTTGAACCGGAAGCCCGGCGCAGGTCGATTGAACGCCGGAGAAGCGCTGGTCGAGTTCGCCACCTCGGTCAAAGGTTCGGCCCGGGAACAGGTGCAAGACCTCGCCTGGCGCGAGTGGCCGGTTGAAAAACGCCTCGAACACGCCATGGTGCGCGGCATCACCGAGTTCGTGGTGGCCGATGCCGAGGAATGCCGCGCCGCGCTCGAAGCCGCCGGCAAGCCGCCGCTGGGCGTCATCGAAGGGCCGTTGATGGGCGGCATGAACGTGGTCGGCGACCTCTTCGGCGCCGGCAAGATGTTCCTGCCGCAGGTGGTGAAATCGGCGCGGGTGATGAAGCAGGCCGTCGCCCACCTGGTGCCTTACATCGAGGCGGAAAAGCTGCGCTCGGGCGCGGCATCCAAGGGCCGCATCGTGCTCGCCACGGTAAAAGGCGACGTGCACGACATCGGCAAGAACATCGTCGGCGTGGTGCTGGGTTGCAACGGCTACGAGATTTTCGATATCGGCGTGATGGTGTCCGCCGACAAGATTCTTGCCGCGGCGAAGGAACACGACGCCGACATCATCGGCCTGTCGGGGCTAATCACGCCGTCGCTGGAAGAAATGTGCCATGTCGCCGCCGAAATGCAGCGCCAGGGCTATGGCGAAGGAACCGCGGTGCCGTTGCTGATCGGCGGCGCCACCACCAGCCGCGCCCACACCGCCATCAAGATCGCACCGAACTACAGCGGCCCGGTGATCTATGTGCCTGACGCCTCGCGCGCCGTCGGCGTCGTCACCAAGCTGCTCTCCGACGACCAGGCTGCCGGCTATAAGGCCGAAGTGATCGCTGACTACGAGAAAGTCCGCGCCCAACACGCGCAGAAGAAGGGCGTGGCGCTGCTGGCGCTGGCCGCCGCGCGGGCCAATGCGGCGCCGGTCGATTTTGCGCCGCCGTATTTGCCGCCGCCGCCGCGTCGGCCGGGTGTGCACACGCTCTGCCGCATCGATCTGGCCACGCTGGCCGAATACATCGACTGGAGCCCCTTCTTCCAGACTTGGGACCTCACCGGTTCCTACCCGAAAATCCTCGACGACCCGAAAGTCGGCGAGGCGGCGCGCAACGTTTTCAACGACGCCCAGGCCATGCTGGCGCAACTTGTTGCCGAGCAGTGGCTGGTGGCCAACGCCGTTTTCGGCCTGTTTCCTGCAAACCGCGCGGCCAATGGCGACGACATCGAGATTTACGCGGACGAATCGCGCGCGAAGACGCTGATGACTTGGCACGGCCTGCGCCAGCAACATGAGCGCCCCGATGGCAAGCCCAACGAGTGTCTGGCCGATTTCATCGCGCCGAAAAAAATCGGCGCTAGCGGTACGGCAACAGGCGCGGCGGACGACCACATCGGCGCCTTTGCCGTCACCGCCGGCATTGGCATCGAGGCCAAGCTGGCCGAATTTGCCGCCGCCCACGACGACTACCGCGCCATCATGCTGAAATCGCTGGCCGACCGGCTGGCCGAAGCGGCGGCCGAATGGTTGCACGAGCGCGTGCGCCGCGAGTACTGGGGCTACGCCTTGGCAGAGCGACTATCCCCCGACGCGCTGATCGCCGAGAAGTATCAGGGCATCCGCCCGGCGCCCGGCTACCCGGCCTGCCCCGACCACACCGTGAAAGGGGACGTGTTCCGCCTGCTCGACGCCCCGGCCAATACGGGCATGGCGCTCACCGAAAACTTTGCCATGACCCCGGCCGCCGCGGTGGCGGGCTTCTACCTCGCCCATCCGGCGGCCCATTATTTCGCCGTGACGAAAATTGGCCGGGACCAGCTTGAAGACTGGGCGACACGCAACCATATGGCCGAGGCAGACGCGGCGCGCTGGCTGGCGCCACTTTTATAAGCATCCCGCGACCATACTTCGCTATCCCGCCCCGAGGACCTGCCCGATGACTACCGAAAACACCCCCCCAGACGCGATTGAGCAAGTGCCGGACGAGCGCCTGACGTTCATGGAAGCCGTTGCCTTCGTCATGCAGCGCAAGCAACCGGTCTTTGCCGCCGTGCCCGTGTTCGGTGACCTCACCGACGACGAGAACCAGACCGCCGAAGGCGCGCGCGTCTTCATCATCGAACCCGACGACGATGGTGACTGGCAGATGCGCTTTATCGCCGGCCCCTTCTTCTCGGCCGCCTATGCCGCCAACGAGGTGATCAACCCCGAGGACGTGCCCGCCAGCGTTCGCGACCTCCGTTACATGCCTACCCGCGTCGAGGAAGACTGGTACACCGACCAGATTCAGCTATTGATCCAGAAACTGGTGCAGGCCGCCGGCATCGACGTCCAGATGCCCGATTACGAGCACACGCCGATCAAGACCGCGGGGCCCGAGGCTGTATTTCCCGTCCATTTCATCAAGGGCGGCAAGCCGGATTAACGAGCGACGGGCGTGGTGATAATATGGCCACCACGCCTTCCGCCCGTACAGGACACGCAAGCTCATGACCCTCGAAAAAAAATCACGCGCCGGTTCGCCCGATCTTGATTGGAGCCAAGTGCGCGAGACCGTGTTGATGCTCGAACTCGCGGCCGGCCAGGTTGAGGCCGCGATGAAGGATTCGAACAGTTCAGTCGAGGTGCTCACCGATACGTTCACCTCGCTGGCCAACACCCTCCAACTGATCGATGCCGCCGTCGGCACCTTGCCCGATACCGTTGGCAACGGCCTGGTCAAGGTGGAAATTCAGGACAACACCCGTCTGGTGGCGGAAAAAGTTCATCACGCCATCGTCGCCTTCCAGTTTTACGACAAGCTGGTGCAGCGCCTCGACCATGTCTGCCATGGCCTGGCCGGGTTGTCGGCGCTGGTATCCGACCAGAGCAAGCGTTATCGGCCCGAAGAATGGGTCGATCTGCAGGGAACGATCATCACCAAGTACACCATGGCCGAAGAGCGCGCCATGTTCGAGGCGGTGCTCAACGGCGCCACCGTGCAGGAAGCCCTGGAAACCTACATGCACGCCCGCATGCAGGAAGTTGAAAGCAGCGGCGGCGAGATCGAACTGTTCTGACAGTTCGCTTAGGGCAATATTCTTTCTGTAAGTTCGGCTACCCGGATTTTGTGATTGATATTTCGTTGTGCGGCGCAGCAGATGACGCTTCGCTGCTTCGATGAATGTGCTGGCTGTCTCCAGTTAGCCATCAACGGCCACCGGGGTTTTCAATTGTTACGTCAACTACAGCGGCATTATGTAGCAGGTACCCCAAGCTAAATCAATGAGTTATACGTCCCGATATTTCGGTCCAGATTTTTTCGTAGGGCTCACTTGATGAGCCTGGCGTTTCGTAAGCTGACTCACACCAACCCAAGCCGTGAGCCAGTCATGTCCATTCACTTTCTTCTCTGCGCTGGGGCGAGGGCGACGAGGTGGTCTGCCCGCATTGCGGCACCGTGCATCGGCACTACTTCAAGGCCAGCCGCAAGCTCTGGCGCTGCATCGCCTGCCGTAAGGATTTCTCGGTGACGTCCGGGACGATCTTCGCGTTTCACAAACTGCCGCTGCGCATCTACCTGGCGGCGGTCAGCCTCTTCGTCAATGCGGTGAAGGGCATTTCCGCCCTGCAAATGGCGCGCGACTTGGGCGTTCAGCACAAGACGGCGTATGTGCTGATCCACAAGATCCGCGAAAGCCTGCTGATCGGGCGTAACGAGTCGGCGCTGGCCGGCAGCGTCCACATCGATGGCGCCTATGTCGGCGGGACCGTGCGCCCGGAGAACCGCAAGGAAGACCGCGTCGACCTGCGCCTGGCGGAGAACCAGGATCCGGACAAGCGCTGCATTCTGGTGATGCGCCAGAACTACACCGACGAGGAAACCGAGCGCAGCGGCAAGGTGGGCGCGGAACGGACCCTGACCTTCATCATGAAGAAGGAGAACCAAGCCGACATTGGCCGGTTCGCGCCCACCTATATCGCCAAGGGGTCGGTAATCTGCGCCGACGAATCGGATGCCTACGACCTGCTGCATGCCAAGTACGATGTCCGCCGGGTGAACCATAGTCTTGAATATGCACAAGCTGGCGCCGAAGTACCTGGACAACTACGCCAACGAGATCGCCTACCGTGAGGACACCCGGCGCTGGTCCAACGGCCACATCTTCCTCGACATCGTGACCAAGTGCGCCCGCGCCCTGGTCAGCCGCGACTGGTGCGGATATTGGCAGGGAAACCATCGTTTGGGCGAAGCGCTAGCGCTGTAAGCCACGTTACAGCGTAACGGGCAGGGGAGGTTCGATGGCAAAGACAGCGGCGGAAAGACAGACCGCCTATCGGGTGCGGCGGGGTGATCGTCGGCTGAACACGTGGATCCGGAGCGCGACCGACTTGGCGCTCGAACATCTGGCAAGGCGTTACGGTGTAACGAAGCGAGAAATGATCGAACGGCTGACCACGGCGGCCGACGATGAGGTGCTACGGCCCCTGGCGTTGGATACGCCCGCGGGGGATGCGTGCTTCTCCGTTACACGGTAACGCCGCAGGCTGAGGAACCCGCCCGAGGCGCTTACGCCACCTTCCAGGTAGCGCCGTGCCCGTTGCGGCCGGCGGGCGCCAGCGTTGCTGACCGCTCCAGTCGGCGAACTACAGCGATGGCATTCTTCTGCATCTGCTCGATCATCGCCGGCGAGGGATCCAGGCCTTTGCGGGCGACCAGCGCCTCGCTAATCTGACGACTGCTGAGCGCGGCGCTGGCAGCATCGCGGAATATATCCAGAACCATTCGCTGGCATTCGCCGGGCCGGAAGTAGCGGTTACGCTCCCGGTGCTCCTTGGGCCGCAGCGTGCGGAGGTCCAATTCCGGGGCGAACAGCTTGAGGGTGGCAGCGACGTGGCTCAAGTCACCCGATAGCTGCGCTATCGCCTTCTTGTGGTGTTCGATGAGCCCGGCAATCTCGCCACGCTTGGCGACCAGGGCGGTGACGACGTGCAGTTCGGCCATGATGAGCCCCTGTTCGTTGAAGACAGCGGTATTGTGATCGGGCAGGCGGGCGGAGGCTTGGGGTGGCTGCTACATAATGCCGATAATGCGTCTCGCCAACAATCTGCTTGATCATTTGGGGGAGAACAAATTTACCGTGTGTGCACTTGCACAACTTCTTGACGCTGACACTGTAATCCGCTAACATTTCGCCTCTTTTTGGTTCGCCATGCAGCATACGCATGTACGATCTCAGCTAGTCTGGATCTTCAGTCGGCAGGCAGTAGTAACCTTGGTGGCAGCGGCGATTGCGGGCATGTATTCGGGCATCATCGCCGCCATTTCCGCCCTGATCGGCGGTAGCATCGGGTTGCTGGCAGGTGCCGCCTATGTCTGGCGTGCGATGCGGCCTAGTAAGGGCGAACCAGGGCAGCTGTACAAGGCGCAATTGCTCGGCGAGGGCTATAAGTTTGCGGTCACGTTGGGGTTGTTCGCTGTGGTTTTTCTGGGCTGGCGAAATGTGTTGGCATTGCCGCTGTTCCTGGCCTACATTCTTACCTTCGGTGTCTATTGGGTTGCACTGTTAAAGAATCGCTAACCAGATAAAAAACATGGCCTCCGGCGAAACCATCACCACCTCTGGATATATTGCTCACCACCTGACCAATTTCAAGGTCGGTTCGGGTTTCTGGACTTTCCATCTTGATACCCTGATCGTTTCAGGTGCACTTGGCCTCATCGTCTTCGGTTCCATGGCTGTGCTGGCAAGCAAGGCCAGCAGCGGCGTACCGCGCGGCTGGCAGAACTTCTTCGAGATGGTGCTGGGTTTCGTGAACCAGCAGGTCAAGGACACCTACCACGGCAACAGTCCCATCGTCGCGCCGCTGGCCATCACCATCTTCGTCTGGGTGTTCATCATGAACGCCATGGACCTGATTCCCGTCGATTTCTTGCCAATCGTCGCGCAACAGGTAGGTGCGGCGGCGGGTGCCGATCCGCATCATGTCTATTTCAAGGTGGTGGCCACCACCGACCCCAACCTCACCTTCGCCATGTCGATCACGGTGTTCCTGATCATGATCTGGATGAACTTCCAGGTGAAGGGCATCGGTGGCTTCATGCACGAGATTTTTACCGTGCCCTTCGGCCCCAAGCTGGCCCCGGTGAATCTGCTTTTCCGTATTGTCGAGGACATCGCCAAGCCGATCTCGCTCTCCTTGCGACTCTTCGGCAACATGTACGCGGGCGAAATGGTGTTCATCCTCATTGCCCTGCTCGGCGTCTGGCAATTGCCGTTGGCGCTGCCTTGGGCGCTGTTCCACATCCTGATCATCACGCTACAGGCTTTCGTCTTCATGATGCTGACCATCGTATACATGTCGATGGCCTCGGAATCACATTGATTGCCACTGATATTCTCGAATTCAAAGTCTTCAACTCATTTTCAATTAACCCACTGCCTTAACTAGGAGAAACAAATGGAAGCTGCTCTGTCCATGCTGCTCGGCAACACCGCCATCGCCGTCGCCATTCTGATCGGCGCGGGTGCCCTCGGAACCGCCATCGGCTTCGGCATCCTTGGCGGCCGCTTCCTCGAAGGTGCTGCTCGCCAGCCGGAAATGATCCCCACGCTGCAGGTCAAGATGTTCATCGTCGCTGGTCTGCTCGACGCCGTGACCATGATCGGTGTCGGTATCGCGCTGTTCCTGCTGTTCGCCAACCCCTTTATCGCCATCGTCAAGGGTTGATTCTCGACGTTTCCCACCTGACAGGAGGTTAGCGTGAGCATCAACGCAACTCTCATCGGTCAGATGATATGGTTCGCCCTGTTCATCTGGATCACGATGAAATATGTGTGGCCGCCGCTGAACAAGGCGATGGCCGACCGCCAGCAGCTGATTGCCGACGGCCTCGCGGCTGGCGAGCGGGGTAAACACGATCTGGAACTTGCAGCCAAGCGTTCCGCCGACACTATTCGCGAAGCCAAGGAAAAGGCAGCCGCCATCATGACTGAGGCCGACAAGCGCGGCATGCAGATCATCGAGGAAGCCAAGGCGGCTTCCCGGGGTGAAGCCGAGAAGGTCTATGCCGGCAAGATGGCCGAACTCGAGCAGGATGTCGAGCGTGCCCGCTCTGCGCTGCGTGACCGCGTGGCTGAGCTGGCTGTGGCCGGTGCCGAGAAAATCCTGCGCCGCGAGGTCAATGCCGCCGCCCATGCGGACATGCTGGCTGGCCTGAAACAGGAACTCTGACAAGATGGCCGAACTCGTCACCATCGCGCGTCCCTATGCCGAGGCGGTGTTCCGCCTGGCCAAGGAGCAGGGCAAGCTGGGTCAGTGGTCCGATCTTCTTGGCCAGTTGTCCGCCATCGCCGGCAACGCCGAGGTAGCGGCCTGCCTGGGCAATCCCAACCTGACCACGGCAAAGAAGGCGGATCTGGTTGTCTCGCTGCTCGGTGGCGCGGTGAAATGCAACGAGGGCGACGTGGTCAATTTCATCCATGCGCTGGCCGACAACGAACGCCTCGGTGTATTGCCCGAAGTCGCCGCCTTTTTCGAGTCCCTCAAGGACACCGAGGAAGGCGTCAAGGAGGCCGTCGTCTATAGCGCGTTCCCACTCGACGATGCCCAGCGGCAAAAACTGCTTACCGAACTGGAAGCCCATTTCACGACAAGACTGAGTGCCGAAATCAAGCTCGATCCCGAGTTGATCGGCGGCGTCCGCGTGGTGGTTGGCGACCAGGTCCTGGATGCCTCCGTGCGCGGCAAGCTTGCCGCCATGGCGACGGCCCTGCGGACTTAAAGAGAAACTTTGGAGCTAAACATGCAGCTCAATCCTTCCGAAATTAGCGAACTGATCAAGAACAAGATCCAGAACCTGCAAGTTGGCGCCGAACTGCGCGCGCAGGGTACCGTCGTTTCCGTGACCGACGGCATCTGCCGCGTCCATGGCCTCACCGATGTCATGCAGGGCGAGATGCTGGAATTCCCCGGCAACACCTTCGGCATGGCCCTCAACCTTGAGCGCGATTCCGTCGGCGCCGTGGTGCTGGGCGACTACGAGCACATCACCGAGGGCGACATCGTCAAATGTACCGGTCGCATTCTCGAGGTGCCGGTCGGCCCCGAACTGCTCGGCCGCGTGGTGAACTCCCTGGGTCATCCCATTGATGGCAAGGGTCCGATCAACGCCAAACTCACCGACAAGATCGAAAAGGTTGCGCCAGGCGTGATCTGGCGCAAGTCCGTGTCGCAGCCGGTGCAAACCGGTCTCAAGGCCATCGACGCCATGGTGCCCATCGGCCGCGGCCAGCGCGAGTTGATCATTGGCGACCGTCAGACCGGCAAGACCGCGGTGGCTGTGGACACCATCATCAATCAAAAGGGTCAGAACATGATCTGCATCTACGTGGCGGTCGGCCAAAAGGCTTCGACGGTCGTCAACGTGGTGCGCAAGCTTGAAGAGTACGGCGCGATGGAATACACCATCGTCGTCGCCGCCACGGCCTCCGACTCGGCCGCGATGCAGTTCATCGCTCCCTACACCGGTTGCACCATGGGCGAGTACTTCCGCGACCGTGGCCAGGACGCCCTCATCATTTACGACGACTTGACCAAGCAGGCTTGGGCCTATCGCCAGATCTCGCTGTTGCTGCGCCGACCGCCGGGCCGCGAAGCCTATCCAGGCGACGTCTTCTACCTGCACTCGCGACTGCTCGAACGCGCCGCGCGCGTTTCCGAAGAGTGGGTCGAGCGGTTTACCAACGGAGAGATCAAGGGCAAGACCGGCTCGCTGACGGCGCTGCCGGTGATCGAAACCCAGGCCGGCGACGTCTCCGCCTTCGTGCCGACCAACGTCATCTCGATTACTGACGGCCAGATATTCCTCGAAACCGACCTCTTCAACTCCGGCATCCGTCCCGCCATCAACGCCGGCGTTTCGGTGTCGCGTGTCGGCGGCGCGGCTCAAACCAAGGTCATTAAGAAGCTGGGCGGCGGTGTCCGTCTCGCGCTCGCGCAGTACCGCGAACTCGCGGCCTTCGCCCAATTCGCTTCCGATCTTGACGACACCACCCGCAAACAACTCGAACGTGGTCGCCGTGTCACAGAACTGATGAAGCAGAGCCAATACGCGCCGCTGTCGGTATCCGAGATGGCGGTGTCTCTGTTCGCGGTCAACGGCGGTTATCTTGACGATGTCCCGACCAACAAGATTCTTGCTTTCGAGTCGGCGCTGCATACCTACATGAAGCAAAGCCACGCCGGGTTGATGAGCAAGATCGCGACGACCAAGGATATCGATAAGGATGCCGAGGCGCTGCTGACCGGCGCTGTCTCCGAGTTCAAGAAGAACTGGGCCTAAAGGACCGAACATGGCTGGCGGTAAAGAGATTCGGACCAAGATCAAATCGGTCCAGAACACCAAGAAAATCACCAAGGCCATGGAAATGGTGGCCGCGTCCAAAATGCGCAAGGCGCAGGAACGGATGCGCGCTGCCCGCCCTTACAGCGAAAAGATCCGCCGCCTCGCGGCCAATCTCTCGCAGGCCAACAATACCGAGTACCACCATCCTTTCCTTGAGCACCGCGAGCCGGTCAAGCGGGTTGGCATCATCGTCGTCACCACCGACAAGGGTCTTTGTGGCGGGCTCAACACCAACATCCTGCGCATGTCGCTCAACCAGATGCGCAAGTGGGAGACCGATGGCGTCGCGGAGATTCGCGTTAGCGCTATTGGCAACAAGGGTCTGGGCTTCATGCAACGGCTCGGTGCCAAGGTTGTCTCGCATGTCGTCCATCTGGGCGACACACCGCACCTGGAAAAACTCATCGGTCCGATCAAGGTCATGATCGACGCCTTTCAGGCCAACGAACTCGATGCCGTCTATCTTGCCTTCACCCGTTTCATCAACACCATGAAGCAAGAGCCGGTGATCGAGCAATTGCTGCCGCTAACTGGCGAGCGCCTCGGCGCCCCCGAAGGTAGTTGGGAATACCTTTATGAGCCGGAAGCCCGGGTCGTTATCGACGAGATGTTGTTGCGCTATACCGAGGCGCTGATCTACCAGGCGGTGGCCGAGAACATGGCTTCGGAGCAGTCGGCGCGCATGGTGGCGATGAAATCCGCCACCGACAACGCCGGCAACGTCATCAAGGAACTGCAACTGATCTACAACAAGGCGCGGCAGGCGGCGATCACCAAGGAAATCTCCGAGATCGTCAGTGGCGCGGCGGCTGTTTAAGAATTCAACGCATTAAGGAAACGACCATGAGTAACGGAAACATCGTTCAGTGCATCGGCGCGGTGGTGGACATCCAGTTCCCCCGCGATTCCATGCCCAAAGTCTACGATGCCCTCGTCCTCGACGACGCCAATATGGGCAACGCCGAAGCTGGCCTCACCTTCGAGGTGCAGCAACAACTGGGCGACGGCATTGTTCGCACCATCGCCATGGGATCGAGCGACGGCCTGCGCCGTGGCATGAGCGTCAAGGGCACCGGCGCGCCGATCTCCATCCCCGTTGGCCACGGCACTCTGGGCCGCATCATGGATGTGCTCGGTCGCCCGATCGACGAAGCTGGCCCGATCAAATGCGACGAACGCCGCCCGATCCACGCCAAGGCGCCCAAGTTCGACGAACTCTCTCCTACCACCGATCTGCTCGAAACGGGCATCAAGGTGATCGACCTGATCTGTCCGTTCGCCAAAGGCGGCAAGGTTGGCCTGTTCGGCGGCGCCGGTGTCGGCAAGACCGTGAACATGATGGAACTGATCAACAACATCGCCAAGCAGCACAGCGGTCTGTCGGTATTCGCTGGCGTGGGCGAGCGCACTCGCGAAGGTAACGACTTCTATCACGAGATGAAAGAGTCGAACGTGCTCGACAAGGTTGGCATGGTCTTTGGCCAGATGAACGAGCCGCCCGGCAACCGCCTGCGCGTGGCTTTGACCGGCCTCACCATGGCCGAGAAGTTCCGTGACGAAGGCCGCGACATTCTCTTCTTCGTCGATAACATCTACCGCTACACCCTGGCTGGTACCGAAGTATCCGCGTTGCTCGGCCGCATGCCGTCCGCCGTGGGCTACCAGCCGACCCTGGCCGAGGAAATGGGCCGCTTGCAGGAACGCATCACCTCCACCCGCGTCGGCTCGATCACCTCGATTCAGGCCGTCTATGTGCCGGCGGATGACTTGACCGACCCCAGCCCGGCCACCACTTTCGGCCACCTCGACTCGACCGTCGTGTTGTCGCGCGATATCGCCTCGCTTGGTATCTACCCGGCGGTCGATCCGCTCGATTCGACCTCGCGCCAGCTTGACCCGCTGGTTGTTGGCGAAGATCACTACAACACTGCCCGCAAGGTGCAGGCGACCCTGCAACGCTACAAGGAACTGCGCGACATCATCGCGATTCTCGGCATGGACGAACTGGCGCCCGAAGACAAATTGCTGGTTGGCCGTGCCCGCAAGATTCAGCGCTTCCTGTCACAGCCGTTCTTCGTCGCCGAAGTGTTTACCGGTTCGTCAGGCAAGTACGTCACCCTCAAGGAAACGATCAAGGGTTTCCGCATGATTGCGGACGGCGAATGCGACCAGTTGCCCGAGCAGGCCTTCTACATGGTCGGCGGCATCGAGGAAGCCTTCGAAAAAGCCAAGACTCTGCAATGAGCCCGCCAATAAGCCTTCACTGAGAGGACGCCGATCATGGCACTCACCGTACACGTCGATGTCGTCAGCGCCGAGGAGCAGATATTCTCCGGCCTGGCCGAGTTCGTCGTCCTGCCGGGCGAAGTTGGCGAACTGGGCATCCTGCCCGGCCACATGCCGCTGATGACGCGCATTCGTCCCGGCGCAGTGCGCCTCAAGTTACCCAACCAGACCGAAGAGGAATTGATCTTTGTCGCCGGTGGCATCCTTGAAGTGCAGCCGGGGCTGGTTACCGTGCTGGCCGACACGGCCATCCGCGGTCACGACCTCGATGAAGTCAAGGCTAGCGATGCCAAGCGTCGCGCTGAAGAAGCGCTGTCCAACCGTAGCGCTGAACTCGACTACGCCCGCGCCCAGTCCGAGCTGGCCGAAGCTGTCGCCCAACTGGCCGCCATCAACCGTCTCCGCCGGCAGATACACTGATTTAGCCCGCCGCGTCGATACGGGCCCGGGCGGCCGGAATCTCGGCGGCGGGAAGGGGCCGGGAGAAGTAATAGCCTTGGCCGTAATTACAGCCCATGCCGCGCAGCAGGCCAAGCTGGGCAGTGGTTTCCACACCTTCGGCCACCACCGCCAGTCCGAGGCTCCGGGTCATTGCGATGATGGCCGAAACCAGAGCGCGGTCGCTGCTGTCTTCGCCCATGTCGCGCACGAAGGACTTGTCGATCTTGACCACATTCATCGGGAAACGCTTGAGATAGGACAGCGACGAATAACCGGTGCCGAAGTCGTCGAGATAGGTGCGAAAACCCACCGAGCGGACGGCACTAAGCCAGGCAATGCCCTGCGTCGCGTCGGCCATCAGCACGCCTTCGGTGATTTCGAGGGCGAGGGCGCTGGGCGGAATGCCGTGGCGACCGGAAATGTCCAGCAGCAACGAAAGCGGCAAACTATCGGGAATCTGTCGCGCCGAGACATTGAGAGAGAGGTAAAGATCGAGTCCATCGGCGCGCCATAGCGCCAGCTGGCGGCAGGCTTCCTCGACAACCCAGAGGCCGAGCTCGATGACAAACCCGGTCTCCTCGGCCAGTGGGATGAACTCATCGGGCGGCACCAGCCCGCGTTGCGGATGTTGCCAGCGAATCAATGCCTCGGCACCAATCATGCGATGGGACGCCAGATCGATGATCGGTTGGTAATAGAGCCTGAATTCATTGCGCACGATGGCGTGGCGCAAATCAGCTTCAAGACGGCGGCGCTGGGCGGCCGCTTCAACCATTTGTGCATCGAAGAACTGACAGTTTCGGCCACCCGCCGCGCGGGCCCGGTCAACCGCCAATTCACTGTTGCGCAGCAAGGTTGGCAGGTCGCCGCCATCGCGGGGGTATAAGCTGATACCGATGCTGGCACCCAGCAGGGCGGGTGCGTCAGGAATGTCATAAGGACGACCGAGCGCATCGAGCACCCGTTCACCGATGCGGCTGGCCGCCTCGACAGTGCCGATGCCGGGGAGAATGATCGCGAATTCGTCGCTGCCGGCGCGCGCCAGCCAGTCGCTGTGCTTGAGGCAGTCCTGCAAGCGAGTTGCGGCAATAACCAGAATCTGGTCGCCAATTGGAAAGCCCATGGCATCGTTGATGCGCTTGAAACCGTCGAGATCGGCGATCATCAGGGCAAAGGGCTCCTCGGCGCGGATCGATTCCAACAGGTGTTGCTCTAGCGCGGGGCGGTTGCCCAAGCCAGTGAGCGGATCAGTTACCGCCATTTCGCGGGCCGAGGTTTCGGCGCGCTTGCGCGTTGTGACATCGCTGACGATGCCCTGAACGGTTTCAGGACCGATGGGACTGGCGGCAATATGCAGCCAACAACTGGCTTCGGCGCCAAGCAGCAACTCAAAGTCATCTTCTCGCGTGCTGTCATCAACCAGGCAGCTATCGATCAGCGTCGTGATCATGTCTGGCTCGCGCCAGGGCAATTCCCACAGCGGGGGCGCCTTGGCCGCATCAGTGGGCAAAGCGGTCAGCCGGGAGAATGAATGATTCCACGATGTCAGCCGGCCGCTTCGATCCACGATGAATATGCCCGAGTCGGCGTTCTCGAAAATGCCGCGATACTTGCGTTCTTCCATTTCACGTTGCAAACGCAGTTGGTGCTCGTCGCGCAGGGCGAGAACAAGCTTGTTGGCGAGGCCATTGATGTCCAGTGCCAAGCGACCGATTTCATTGTTCTCGTGACGCGCGGGGATGGCGAGTTGCTCGCCGGCGGTTGCATTCATGCGGTGCAGCCGGTCCGACATGGCCTTGATGGGACGCACGACAACCCAGAACACAACGCCCATAACCGCAACCGCGATCACCACAAGTTGCACCGCCAACAGCAAGCCGACAAAGCGCACCTGTTCGGTAATGGCATGCTCCATGTGCTGATAGTTGGGCTCCAAGCTGATTTCACCCACCGCTTTAGTAGCGTCGAAAGGCGACATCAGCGTGCGCTTTAATGTCGGGAGCGTTGTAATTAAGCCGCTACCCCGCGTAGATGCGGCCGGCCGCTCGGCCTTTGCCAACGGCACGCCGTCCGCCGTAATCGTAACGCGCGCCACCTCGATGTTCTTGATAACGCCGTTAACCAGTTCCTTGGCTAATTGGGCATCCTTGGCAAAACAGGCAACGCTGGCGGTACTCTCGATGGTGTCGACCAGTTGATCGAGGTGCGTGGTTACATTCCGCTCGGCGCGCTCTGAAGAAAAGTCCGCTGCGACAAGTTTGAAAAGCAGGCCAATCAGCAAGGCGACGCCAACGACCCCCACCGTGGTGCCGAAAACGAGACTCTTGCGGAAGTGAAGGAACATCGAAATCCGATTATTTCTCAACGTCGAACACGATTTTTACCCTGCTTTCATTCTTGGGACGCTCGATGTAGCCGATGGCGCCGGGGTTGGCCGCGACCATTTCCAGCACTTGCGCCGCGCTGGCCGCCTGGCGCGGCGGTTGGGTGCGACCCGAGAATACCAGACGCGCCCAGTAGGCGTTTATTTCCGCCAGTTCCTTGCCCACCAGCCTCTGGTAAAAAACCGCCTTTTCACTGCTGGTGGCCGCTTGGTCAATGGGTTCGGCGGCGATACCGGAAGGAAACTGGCGGAAGCGACCAAGGAAGATATTGACCACCTGTTCCTTGCTGAGCTGCTCAGCGCCTGACTTGGGGTGAGCAATCACTACCAGATCAGCGCAAGCAGGTGCCGACAGAAACAAACCGGCGAGTATCAAGAAAAAATGGCGTCCAGTTTTCATGGATCAGAAAATAAAATCCATGGAAAAGGTTACGACGTTGGTCTGGCCATTCCAGCCCGCCTTCTCCCAGCGGTAGGGAAAGATCGATTCGGGCGTGCCACGGATGGCGTCGCCCTGCAGCTTGATGGCAATGTTGTCACGCACATCCCAGCGCACGCCGAGGGTGGTGGTGTGCTGATTCGAGCGCGAATCTGCAAGCACGCCCGCGACGCCGGCGTTGATCTGGCTCAACGGCGGAACGTTGGGCAGGCCAGTGGCCAGCGATTTGGGCGTACTGATCACACGCGACCAACCGGCGTAGGGCGTAAAGCGATTGACGCGATAGCCGGCCAGAAGATAGCCGCCGGTAGAATTCTGGAAAGTCGTGCTCTCGTGTTGCGTGCGGTTAAACATCAACTGCACTTGCAGCGGTCCCTCGTCATAGACCACGCCAGCCGAGGTGAAGCGACTTTCAGTGTTGCGCACGCCAAGGGCACTGGCTGCGGCGATGGCGGAAGGCACGGCGGTGGCACTGAGTGCCGTGATGACCGTGGCGGCGGGCGCCGGCAAGTCATGCTTGAAGCGCAAGGCAGCATGGCCGAGACGGAACAGCCACGGGCCCGCCTGCAAGTCGACATGACCGCCAGCCATGGTCGAGCCATCAAGATCCCACAGACGGTCGGCCAGCGGCACCTTCTCGGTTGAAATGCCCGCAAACAGCTTGCCGCGCAGCAAGATGCCGCCCACGGGCAACGTCGCGCTGGCGTCGGCGCCATCGATATGCGCAAAGGGCAGGGCGCCGAAATAATCTGGCGGCGGCCGCACCGCCAGCTGCGAATAACCGACCAAACGCGAGTCGGCGCGCATGTAGAACTCGGTACCGAGACGCCCGGCGCGCAGGCTCAGATGCGCGTTGGGGTCCCACTTGGCAAAGCCCCATACCAACTCGGGGCGGTAACTGGCATCGTAACGGTAGCGGCTGACGGCCTGCGCCACCAGATCCAGTTCTGGCGTCGCCTGCCAGTTGGCTTGCAGTCCGAGCACGCTATCGGTGCGACCAGACCATTCGCCGGAAGAAAGGCCCCTGGGCTGCGAGAGATCGCGAACAAATTCGGCCTGGTCAGACGAGGAACGCGCAGCCGCCAGCGTACCAAAGCCGCGCAGGGCAAAAGCCGGCGCCACCGGCGAGGTTGCCGTGGTACGTTGGGTACGTTGCATCAAAACACCAGATCGTAACTCAAGGTAAGCAGGCGAGCATTGCCGAAGGCAGTCCCGAAATTGGGACCGCTGCGATCCTTCGAATTATCGAATTGTAATTTGAGCGCGCTCGAAGTGCCCAGATCGTAACGCAGCACCAGGCTGGTCACCGTCCACGCCTCTTGCGCGTCGGACTCGGCGCCCTGACGGGTGTTGGCGCTGGAACGGTAATTCGACCAGGTCAGCATCGGCTGCCACTTGCCGTGGCGGTAACCCAGGCTCAGGTTCTGGGCGAAGTCTTTCCAATCGTTGCCGGGCCGGTCGATGTAGATGAACTCGCTGCGTGCCAGCCAATTGCGAAAGTCGGCATTGAGTGCCAGGCCATGAACGCGCTGGCGTGCCGTTGGCGATGGCATCCATGCGGAATCGATGGTGGCCGGGGCGTAGCTTTGCGTGGTTGCGTCCCAGGCGCCGTTAATGTTTTTCGTTTGTGTCGTTGATTGCAGATAGCTGAAGCGGGCCTCGAACCAGTCGCGCTGTAGAGTCAGGTCGCCGCCAGCGATGTCACCCCAGCGCACGTCGGTGCGGTTCTGGCGACCGTTGTAAATCTTGTAATAGCCACTTTCGCGGCGCGATTCGTTACCGGCCAGCAGGTTCAGGGCCGACGACCAGTTGCCCCATTGTGAACGCCAGAGCAGACTGACACCGTTGTAATTGACGGCGTCCCAGCCATAGACGGCCGGTGGCAGATGCACCCAGGGCAAGGCGAAACCGATGTCCTGCACGTCGGAGTAATAAAACAGCGGCAGCCGCTTGCGGCCAGCCTGCAAAGTAAACTTTTCGTTGATCTCGTAGCTGCCATAAAGCCATTCGAGATTGACGCGGCCATCGCGCGCGCCGCGCGCCACGACTTGACCGGTCATCGACAAACCACCGCCACCCAAGGCGGCGCTGCCCTGAAGACCCAGCTTTGAATCGGGTTTCCATTGCAAACCGCCGCGCCCGTCATAGATACCGCCCTGGCCGAAGTCGGTGGGGAGGCAGGGGCAGTTGTAATCATTGACGTTGCCCCCGGCCTGCGTGGTGCCGCCAAGCATATTGCCGGCAGCCAGCGTGAGAAAACCGGAACCGGAAAAGTCGATGTCCGCCGCGAGCGCCATGGGTGCGGTAGCGGAAAGAAGAAATGACAGGGTGGCGGGCAACAGCCAGCCTGCTGTCGGCGATAACAGGATATTCATTCTGTGGCAATCATACTGCCGTTGTGGAACGTGGCGACATCGTAAATCGCGTTGGGCGCATCGGCAATGCAACAGGCGGATAGCCCGAAAATCAGGGCTGTAGCTCGATCCGCAACTCGTTCAGCGCCGCCGGTTTGCAGGCGGAGGTGCTGGCCGCCGACAACTCGCCGGCGTAGCGCCGCATGTGATTCGCCGCCGCCTCGCGGCCGAGATCAAAGCTGAGCCGGCCGCTGCATTCGCCCTCGTGTCAGCGGGCGCAGACGGTATTGAAGCGCAGGGCGCTCACCAGGGAAATATCGGCGCCCTGCGCTGTCGTCAGCCAGAACTGCGCCAGTAGCGCCATGATGGCAGCCATGACACCGCTGCTCCGACGCCCATCGGTACGGGGCTTTCCGTTCATATCAGTCGCCTTCACCATCGGCCGCACATGAAACCCTGCTCAACGAATCGTCACATGGAAAGTATTGGGATAGACTTGCTTCGCACAAGCTTCAGTTGCTGTGGTCCATACATATTGAATGTTCGATACGATCTCGGGAGACACCATGAATACCGCCAAGGAAATCAGAATGTTTGCAGCAGTCCGCGCCGCGGCGGCCACGATGATTGCTGTTGTGTCCGTGACCGCGTTTGCAGGAGACAAACCGATGGATATCGGCAAGGGCGAGTACGACGCGGCCTGTGCCGTATGCCATGGCTTTTCAGGCAAGGGCAACGGCCCGGTAGCGGCAAAGCTTGCCAATCGGATGCCGGACCTCACCGTATTGGCCAAGAACAACAAGGACGTTTTTCCGTTCGACCGTGTTTATCAGATCATCGATGGCAGGATCGAAACCGGGACCCACGGTCCGCGCGAGATGCCGATCTGGGGCACAGCGTTCAGGAGGCAGAGTTCGGTTTTCTTCGAGAACTACCCGGCCCATGACATCGAGTCCGGTGCCCGTAGCCGCATGCTCGCCCTGACCGAGTACTTGTACCGCCTGCAGGGCAAGTAGGGCGGCGAGCGGTGCCGCTAATCGTAATCGGCGAAACAGCATGTCACTATGTGTCCATGCTGTTTCGGCCTGTCGAAATCCCCAGCGCGAGCGCCAGCCAGGCGAGGATGAAGGCGCCACCGCCGATGGGCGTCACGGCGTGCAGATCGTGAAAACCGGCGAGGCTGCGCAGATAGAGATTACCGCTGAACAACAGGGTGCCGGCGACCATTAGTCCGCCCGCTGCCACGACCCAGCGCGAGGTCGGGAAGTGGGCGGCGACCAGCCCTACCAGCATCAGGCCCAAGGCGTGAAACTGCTGATAGTGCAGCGCGGTCTGGAACCACGCCAGGGTGTTGGCCAGCCGTTCGGCCAGCGCGTGATTCGCCGCCGCGCCAAGCGCGACCGAGACGGCCGCGCTCAGGGCGCCCAGTGCGAGAAAGAGTCGTGCGTGTTTGTTCATGCGGAAACGTGAATTGTTTGGTGCATTCGCAGTACATGCGGCATGGTTAGCTGAGCAAAAGTCAAGGAGAAGGGGCAGCGGTAGCAACCAAAGAACGCCGGCGGCTAGCCGTACCGCTACCGCCGACTTTTTGGCTGGAATTACTTCACATCGAAGCGGTCCAAGTTCATCACCTTCGTCCAGGCCGCGACGAAGTCCTGCACGAACCTGGCCTGATTGTCGTCCTGCGCGTAGACCTCGGCGTAGGCGCGCAGAATCGAGTTGGAGCCAAAGACCAGATCGACCCGGGTCGCTGTCCATTTGACCGTGCCGGTCTTGCGCTCGCGGATCTCGTACAGGTTGCTGCCAACCGGCTTCCACGTATAGGCCATATCGGTCAGATTGACGAAGAAGTCGTTGCTCAGCGTGCCGACGCGGTCGGTAAAGACGCCGTGCCGGGTGCCGCCGTGATTGGTGCCCAGCACGCGCATGCCGCCGACCAGCGCGGTCATCTCATGGGCGGTCAGGCCCATGAGTTGCGTGCGGTCGAGCAACAGCTCTTCCGCAGTGACGACGTAGTTCTTCTTCAGCCAGTTGCGGAAACCGTCCGCCAGAGGCTCCAGTACATCGAACGACTCGGCATCCGTCATCGCGTCGGTGGCATCGCCACGGCCCGGTGCGAAAGGCACGCTGACGTTGAAGCCGGCCGCCTTGGCGGCTTGCTCGACGCCGACGTTACCCGCCAGCACGATCACATCGGCCACGCTGGCGCCGCTCTCGGCGGCGATCTTTTCCAGCACCGCCAGCACCTTGGCGAGACGGGCGGGCTCGTTGCCTTCCCAGTCTTTTTGCGGAGCGAGGCGGATGCGCGCGCCGTTGGCGCCGCCTCGCTTGTCCGAACCGCGGAAAGTGCGGGCGCTGTCCCAGGCGGTGGAGACCATCTCGCTGATGCTCAAGCCGCTGGCGGCGATCTTCGCCTTCACGGCGGCGACGTCGTAGTCGCTGCGGCCGGCGGGTACCGGGTCTTGCCAGATCAGGTCTTCGTGCGGCACGTCCGGGCCGAAGTAGCGTGCCTTCGGCCCCATGTCGCGGTGGGTGAGCTTGAACCAGGCGCGGGCGAAGGTTTCAGAGAAGTAGGCCTGGTCTTTGGCGAAGCGTTCCGAAATTTTCCGATACGCCGGGTCCATCTTCATCGCCATGTCGGCATCGGTCATGATCGGGTTGTAGCGGATCGAGGGATCCTCGACATCCACCGGCTTGTCTTCTTCCTTGATATTGATCGGCTCCCACTGCCAGGCACCCGCCGGGCTCTTCTTGAGTTCCCATTCGTACTTGAGCAGCAGGTGAAAATAGCCGTTGTCCCATTGCGTCGGGTGCGTGGTCCACGCGCCTTCGATGCCGCTGGTCACGGTGTCGCGGCCGATGCCGCGGGTGGTGTGATTCATCCAGCCGAGGCCCTGTTCCTCGATATCCGCGCCTTCGGGCGCCGGGCCGAGATTCGCCGCGCTGCCATTGCCGTGCGACTTGCCGACGGTGTGGCCGCCGGCGGTCAGCGCGACGGTTTCCTCGTCGTTCATCGCCATGCGGGCAAAGGTGACGCGCACGTCGCGGGCGGTCTTGAGCGGGTCGGGCTTGCCGTCGACGCCCTCGGGGTTCACGTAGATCAGGCCCATCATCACGGCGGCCAGGGGATTGTCCAGATCGCGTTCGCCGGAGTAGCGGCTGCCCTCGCTGCCGCTGGGGGCCAGCCATTCCTTTTCCGCACCCCAGTAGGTGTCCTTCTCGGGATGCCAGATATCTTCGCGGCCAAAGGCGAAGCCGAAGGTCTTCAGGCCCATCGACTCGTAGGCCACGGTGCCGGCGAGGATGATCAGGTCGGCCCAACTGATCCGGTTGCCGTATTTCTTCTTGATCGGCCACAACAGGCGGCGCGCCTTGTCGAGGTTGGCATTGTCCGGCCAGGAGTTGATCGGCGCGAAACGCTGGTTGCCCTGGCCGCCACCGCCACGGCCATCGGCGATGCGGTAGGTGCCGGCCGAGTGCCAGGCCATGCGGATCATCAGGCCGCCGTAGTGGCCCCAGTCGGCCGGCCACCAGTCCTGGCTGTCGGTCATCAGCGCTTTGACGTCATTCTTGAGCGCCGTGACATCGAGCTGCTTGAGTTCTTCTCGATAGTTGAAGTCGGCGCCCAGCGGGTTGGTCTTGCGGTCGTGCTGGTGCAGGATGTCGAGGTTGAGGGCCTTGGGCCACCAGTCCATGTTCGACATACTGCTCGTGGTCGCGCCGCCATGCATGACGGGACACTTGCTTTCGTTGCTCATGGTGTATCTCCTTGAAGTGGTGACTGTGATGACACTCCGCCAGCCTATCAAAAAGGCATAACAGCGGCCACTGAATAAATCCTATGCCGATGATCGCCTCACGCTATCAAGGCGGTGCCGCTCGCTCAGTCTGCCAGCGCACGTTGGCCTCCACACACGGCGGCCACCGGATTGAGCTTGCCGCCGCAGCCGCCGCACCCGCTGCCACAGCTGGCCATGGCAGCGGGTGCTACGATCACCCAGCGCTCTTCGCGCCGGCTGTAGCGCAGCATGGCGAGAAATGCGCTGGCAAAAAATACCCCGATGATGCCGACCCAGGCGGCGGACGTCGCCGGATGGTTGGCCCAGGTGGCCATTTGGTAGTACGCGGTGGCGAGGCCGTAGGCCATGCCGCTCGTCCAGCCTGCGACGAACAGTGTCCAGCGGGTGCCGCTTTCCTGATACACCGCCGCAATGGCCGCCGTGCAGGGGAAGTAGAGCAGGATGAACAGCAGGTAGGCGAAAGCGCCGGCCGCGCCGTCGAAACGCGCCGCCATGGCGCCGAAGGTACCGGCGGAGATGTTCGTTTCCTCGGCGACCTCCGCCTGATCCGAGAGATCGCCGACATTCAGACCGAGCGGATCGGCCCAGGCGCCCAGTGCTTCCGTCAGCTTTTCCGGGATCGTGGCGAAGGCGGCCGCAAGTTTGTCCGTCAGGACGAAGGCTTCCTCTTCCTTCTTCGCTTCGCCGGTCGCCGCCGCATCGCTTTCCGCCAGGGCGGCGTAGGACGTATTCAGTGTGCCGACCACCGCCTCCTTGGCCAGCACGCCGGTGAAGATGCCAACGGCGGCGGGCCAGTTTTCCTCGCGCAAGCCAAAGGGGGCGAAGGCCGGCGCGATGGCGCGGCCGACGGCGGCCAGCACCGACTTGTCGCTGTCTTCGTTTTTGAAACTGCCGTCGGTGCCGACGGCGTTGAGGAAGTTGAGCACCAGCACCATCGGCACAATGATGCGGCCGGCATTGAGGGCAAAGCTCTTCAGGCGCTCCCAGGTGTGGAGCAGCACGCCCTTGAGGGTCGGCAGATGGTAGGGCGGCAGTTCCATGATGAAGGGAGTCGCCTCCCCCTTGAGCAGCGAATGCTTGAGGACGAGACCGGTGAAGATGGCGGCGGCGATGCCGATAAGGTAGAGGCCAAACACCACGTCCTGCCCGCTGCGCGGAAAGAAGGCTGCCGCGAACAGCACGTACACCGGCAGCCGCGCGCCGCAGGACATGAAGGGCGCCATGGCGATGGTCATCAGGCGGTCGCGGCGGTGTTCCAGCGTGCGCGTCGCCATGATCGCCGGCACGTTGCAGCCGAAGCCGACGATCAGCGGCACGAAGGACTTGCCCGGCAGGCCGATCCAGCGCATGAAGCGGTCCATGACGAAGGCGGCGCGCGTCATGTAGCCGGAATCTTCCAGTACGGAGAGGAACAGGTAGAGGAAGCCGATCACCGGGATAAAGGTGGCCACGGTTTGCATGCCACCGCCGATGCCCTTGGCCAGCAGCACCGTCAGCCATTCGGGCGCACCCATGCCGCCGAGCAATGCGGCCATGCCATCGACCAGCAGCGCGCCGCTGATGTCCTTGAAGAAATCGATGAAGGCGCCGCCGAACTTGATGGTGAACATGAACATCAGGTACATCAGCAACAGGAAGATCGGGATGCCCAGCACGCGGTTGAGCACCACGCTGTCGATGCGGTCGGTGAGGTCGCGCTCGACACGGCCGCTGACGGTCACGGTGGCGTTGGTGATGCGGTTGGCGACGCTGTAATGCGCGTCGGCGATGAAGATGTCGAGATCGTCCGCGATGCCGGTGGCGAGCCGTGCCGCCAGCGCCGAGATTTCCGGGCCGACGGCCTGCTTCGCCAGGTCGTCGCCTTCCAGCAGGCGCACCGTCAGCCAGCGCGACGCGACGCCGTGGGTGCTGACGCTGGCGGTGATCGGGCCGATGAGGGCGTCGATGGCGGCCTCGACGATTTCCGCATAGGTGAGGCGCACGCTGGCGCGCGGCTGCGCGGCCGCGGCCTCGGTGATCGCCGCCTTCAGTTCGGCGATGCCCCGGCCCTGCTCGGCGACGACCGGCACCACCGGGCAGCCGAGCTGCGTCGCCAGTACGGCGGCATCCACGCGCAGGCCCCTGGCTTCGGCCACGTCGGTCATGTTGAGCACCACCAGCAGCGGCACGCCCATTTCGGCCAGTTGCGTCGTCAGGTAAAGATTGCGTTCGAGGCTGGCGGCATTGACGATATTAACGATCAGGTCAGCCTCGCCCGTGTGCACATAGTCGCGGGCGACCTTCTCGTCGAGCGAGATCGCGCGGTCCACCACGTCGAGCGAATAGGTGCCGGGCAGATCGACGACCTCGATGCGCACGTCGCCTGCGCGAAATTCGCCGCTTTTCCTCTCGACTGTCACGCCTGGCCAGTTGCCGACCCGCTGCCGGGCGCCGGTCAGCGCATTGAAAAGAGTGGTCTTGCCGCAGTTGGGGTTGCCAACCAGGCCGATGGTGTAGGTGCTCTTCATTTCAATTTCTCCACGTTCAATGCGGCGGCCTCTTCCTTGCGCAGGGAGATGGACGAGCCGCGCACACGGATTTCAACGGGATCGCCCATCGGGGCGACGCGGCTGATGCCGATCTCGGCGCCGGGCGTCAGGCCCATGGCCAGCAGCTTGCGCCGGTAGCCCTTGCCGGTTTCGGTGTAACCGGCCACCGTGGCGCGGTCGCCGACTTTCAGTTCGCTGATGCTGGACATGCGTCTGCTCCGATTCGATTGGTAATGCCGTCGAAGACCTCTTGACGCAGACCCACCGCCATGTCGGGTCGGGCATGTTTGACGCCGAAGGTTTCCGCGGTGAGTCGCAATTTTTCGACCAGGGGGAACTCGTAGCCGATGCTCCAGGCGCCGACCGTGTCGCGCGCGCCCTGCGCCGTGGTTTGCAGCGTGCCGAGGTTCCTGTGCAGCACCTGACCGTTTTCTCGCCGGTAGGATGCCAGGCCGGTGAGTGCATATTCCTTTTCCGTGAAGCGGGCGGGTGTTGCGTCATCAGTGACGCGGGTGCTGCCATGATCGAAACGGGCGCCTAGCGCCCAGCCGGTGTCGTTTTGGTAAGGCACCCATTTGACGCCAAAGCCGGCGCCGTGCAGGGCTGTGTCAGGGTTCGCGCTGCCATCCCTGGCGCGAGAAACGACAATCTCCATTTCCAGTTTTTCGACGGGACTGAAGCCAAACAGCAACTCACCACCGCGTTCCCGGTCGTCGCGGCTCCAGACGCCCTCCAGCTTCATGGCGCACAGTCCTCGCATGCCGCGCAGGGCCATTGTTTTCATGGGATATTAAAATATGTAATTGAGAACGATTCGCATTATAAATGCGAACAATTCTCATATGCAACACATTTCTGGAATCGACTCGGCTGTCGCGCCGCGCCGCGTTCAGACCAGCAAGCGATAGCTTGGATTATTGATGAGCCGTACCGCGTTGAGCAGCGCTGCGAGTGTCTGCGGCCGGGTAAACCCGCGTCGCCAGGCCAGCGCCACACGGCGCGCGGGCTCCGGCGCCTCGAAGGGAATCGCCCGCACCATGTCCGAACGATACGGGCCGCCCAGCGCGCCGGCAGGTAGCACCGAGATGCCGTAGCCCGAGGCAACCATGCAGCGGATGGTCTCGATGGAATGGCCCTGGTGCATCGAGCCCTCGGCGTGGCAAATATCCGGGCAGGCGTCCAGCACCTGCTCGCGGAAGCAGTTGCCGGCCTTGAGCACCAGCACGTCGTCGCCGCGCACTTCCTCGGACTTGATCTTCTTGAGCTTGGCCCACGGGTGGCGCGTTGGTACGACCACCTCGAAGGGCTCGTCGTAGAGCGGCCGCGTTTCGATACCGTGAACCTCGAAGGGCAAGGCGACGATAGCGGCGTCGATATTGCCGTATTTGAGATAGTCGGCCAGCAGCGCCGTCATGCTTTCCTCGATGTAGAGCTTGAGATCGGGCGCCACCTTGCGCATGGCGCCGATCAGTTCCGGCAGCAGATAAGGGCCGATGGTGTGGATGACACCGAGGCGGAATTCGCCCAGCGTCTGATCCTTGCCCATCTGCGCTACCGTTTCCACCCGCCGCGCCTCGTCCAGCGCACGGCGCGCCTGCGCCACCACCTGCCAGCCCAGCTCCGTCAAGGCGACGTGGCCCTTGGCCCGTTCGATCAGGCTGACGCCAAGTTCCGACTCCAGGTTCTGCAGAGCCACCGACAGCGTCGGCTGGCTGACGTGGCATTTTTCCGCCGCGCGGCTGATCGAACCCTCGTCGGCAAAGGCGGTGAGATAGCGGAGAGCGGAAAGTTTCATGCTGACACCTTATAGGAAACGACTATGGGCTGCATAGATGAATACTACATTAAATCATTGACTTACATCAATAGCCTTAAATATTTTAGGGCTATAGTCCGGCCAGTTGCAAACCTGATGTCCTTTACCGCAGGAGAGAAACCATGAAAATTCGCACCCTTGTTGCTTCAGTGATGATTATCGGCCTTCCGACCGCCTGGGCCGCCGCCGACGAACCGATCAAACCCATCCCCGTCGCCAAGGTCGCCAACCCGGCGCTGGTCGAACTGGGCAAGAAACTCTACTTCGATCCGCGCCTGTCCAAATCCGGCTTTATTTCCTGCAACTCCTGCCACAACCTGTCGATGGGCGGCACCGACAACATCAAGACCTCCATCGGCCACAACTGGAACGAAGGCCCGATCAACGCGCCGACGGTGCTCAACTCCAGCCTCAACCTCGCCCAGTTCTGGGACGGCCGCGCCAAGGACTTGCAGGCCCAGGCCGGCGGCCCCATCGCCAATCCGGGCGAAATGGGCTTCACCCACGCGCTGGCCGTCGACGTTCTCCAGTCGATCCCCGGTTACGTCGCTGAATTCAAGAAGGCCTTCGGCGTCGAAAAAGTGACCATCGAGGAAGTGACCAAGGCCATCGCCGCCTTCGAGGAAACCCTGGTGACGCCAAACTCGCGTTTCGACAAGTGGCTGAAGGGCGACAAGAAGGCGATCACGGCCAACGAGCAGGCCGGTTACAAGCTGTTCAAGGACAGCGGCTGCGTCGCCTGCCACAACGGCTCGGCCGTCGGCGGCAACTCCTTCCAGAAGATGGGCGTGGTCGAGCCCTACAAGGCCAGCAGTGCCGCCGAAGGTCGCGTCGCCGTGACCGGCAAGGACGCCGACCGCTTCAACTTCAAGGTGCCGACGCTGCGCAACGTGGAAATGACCTACCCCTACTTCCACGATGGCGCCGCCAACACGCTGAAGGAGGCCGTGGAAACCATGGGCCGCGTCCAGCTCGGCAAGAAGTTCAGCGACGACGAGAACGCCAAGATCGTCGCCTTCCTCAAGACGCTGACCGGCGACCAGCCGAACTTCAAGCTGCCGATCCTGCCGCCGTCTTCCGACAGCACACCGCGGCCGCAGCCCTTCGCCAAGAAGTAAGCGCTTCCGCCGCACGTAACGCCCCGGCCCGCCGGGGCGTTCTTGTTTGTGGGGCCGGTCCCGCGAGGCAGCCGCAATAAGTCGGCGCTAGCGGCACGGTGCCAGCCGAAATTACCCTGAAATCAGCCGGTGATCGGCAAACCTTTGAGACGAATGTTGCGCTCCGTCACAACGACCGCTGTTCCCAGCGCAAGCTGATTTTCGACGGATTGCATGACCCGCTGGATCAGGCGGGCTATCTCCTATCCCTGCAACCCCTCGATACGAACGCGAATGACGGACAGCTTATCGGCGCCGGCCAAGGCAAGCAAGGCATGAAAATCGGCGTCGAGTGTGACGACTACCCGCTCCTCGACTCTCGCCATGGCGAGAATTTACGTATCGATGGCCCGCGCCCTGCCGAGTTCGCCGACATGAAGCGCGTCGAAGCCGCTGTCTCGCAGCAAAGCCGCCGCCGATCTCGGCAAGCCTTGACCGAGCAGGAAGGCCCGTCGCTCAAACATTGGCGCGTTTGGCCGCGCAGTCGGCGCAATAACCGTAGAGGGCCATCTGATGCTCCTGCAAAAGATAGCCCATTGATGCGGCGACGGCCTGCTGGCGTTCTTCGATGACGGAATCGTAGAACTCGTCAGTGCGGCCGCAACCCAGGCAGATCAGGTGGTCGTGGTGCTTGCCGGCGTTGAGTTCATAGACTGCCTTGCCGGCGTTGAAGGTGTTGCGGCTGAGGATGCCGGCTTCTTCCAGTTGGGTCAGCACCCGATATACCGTCGCCAGGCCGACATCCGCGCCCTGCTCCACCAGCAGCCGATGGACCTCGTCGGCATTCAGGTGGCGCGAGCCGCAGGAGCGGAAAACTTCCAGAACCTTGACCCTGGGCGCCGTCACTTTGAGGCCGGCGCCCTTGATGTCCTCGTGTCCCGGCATGGCGGGCTATTCTTCCAGCAGGCTGCGCAGCATCCATGCGGTTTTCTCATGCACTTCCAATCGCTGCGTCAGCAGGTCGGCGGTCGGCTGGTCGTTGGCCTTGTCGACCAGCGGGAACAGGGCGCGGGCGGTGCGGGCCGTGGCTTCCTGGGCGGCGACCAGATGGCGGATCATCTCGGTCGCCTTGGGCACGCCCTCGACTTCCTTGATGGTGGCGCGCTTGATGAATTCCTTGTAGGTGCCGGGCGCCGGGAAATCGAGGGCGCGGATGCGTTCGGCGATCAGGTCAAGGGCGGTCCATTGTTCCGTATATTGCGCCATGAACATCAGGTGCAGGGTGTTGAACATGGGGCCCTTCACGTTCCAGTGGAAGTTGTGGGTCATCAGATAGAGCGTGTAGCTGTCGGCCAGCAGGCCCGACAGGCCCTCGGCGATTTTTTCGCGATCCTTCTTGTTGATGCCGATGTCCATGACAATCTCCTTGGGGTGATGAGCTTCCAATAATAGGCCATTTGAGGTCGGTCGCCAGCAATGCAACGCAAGGTGGCAAAAAGTTACCAAGTGCCCGCGGGTTGCTGGCTATCGTGTCGCTACGGGCCGGGTTCCCGGCAGCTTGCAGTCCAGCAACGCCTGGCGAATGACATCGACGGCCCGATGCCGCGGATAACTGGCGCGCCAGACCAGGCCGACACGGCGCGTGGGTACGGGATCGAGGAAGGGGCGTACCCGCAACAGCGGATCGCGCGGCGAGATACCATCGACCGCCGCCGCCGGCATTACCGTGACGCCCACCCCCGACGCCACCATGTGGCGGATGGTTTCGAGCGAGCTGCCTTCAAGCACATGGGGCGACACGCCGGCCTCGCGGCTGGCGCTGGCGCAAAGGTCCATTATCTGATCGCGGAAGCAGTTGCCGGCGCCGAGCATCAGCAATTGCGCTTCCATGCTCGTCGTAAACCGCCTGCGCCACCAAGCCCGGTTCCTCGACCGGCAGGGCGAGGATGGCAAGGTCGAGTTCGGTGCTTTTCACCTTTTCCAGCAGGCGGTGGGTGAAGTTTTCTTCGAGGATCAGGGGCATCGCCGGCGCCTGTTCTTTCACCAGCGGCACCAGTCGCGGCAACAACCAGGGCGCGATGGTGAAAATGACGCCGATGCGCAGCGGCCCGGTCAGCGGGTCTTTGCCGGCACTGGCGATCTCCGTCAACTGCGCGGCTTCCGCCAGCACCCTGGCCGCCTGCGCCACGACGCGCTCGCCGATGGGCGTGACCCGTACTTCCTGCGGCGAACGTTCGAACAGTGCTACGCCAAGCTGATCTTCCAGTTTCTTCACCGCCACCGATAACGTCGGCTGCGCCACAAAACATTTTTCGGCGGCGCGACCAAAATGGCGCTCGCGAGCCAGGGCAACGATGTAGCGGAGGTCGGTGAGGGTCATGGGTCGAAAGGCGAAGGATTGGAGACCGCAGCTTATACCCGTGGTAAATGCGACGGGAGAGAATTTGGCGCCGATGAGCGCCAGCGGGGTACGGTAGAATCGCCGCTTTTTTCGGGGAGTCCGCCGTGCAGCTGGTTTGTCTCGACCTCGAAGGGGTGCTGGTTCCCGAAATCTGGATCGAATTTGCCGAGCGTACCGGCATTCCGGAATTGCGCCGCACCACCCGCGACGAGCCGGACTACGACGCGCTGATGAAGTACCGGCTGGCACTGCTCAAGCAACACAAACTCGGTCTGCCCGACATCCAGAAGGTCATTGCCGCCATGGGCCCGATGGCCGGCGCCAAGGACTTCCTCGATGCCCTGCGACGCGACTTTCAGGTCATCATTCTTTCCGACACCTTCTACGAGTTTGCCCTGCCGCTGATGGTGCAACTGGGCATGCCGACGCTGTTCTGCCACAAGCTAGAAGCCGATGCGGCGGGCTTCCTGGTCAATTACCATCTGCGCATGCCGAACCAGAAAAAGGAATCGGTGCAGCGTTTCAAGGAACTCAATTTTCAGGTCATCGCCGCCGGCGATTCCTACAACGACACCGCGATGCTGGCCGAGGCTCACGCCGGCATCCTGTTCCACCCGCCGCAAAACGTCATCGACGAGTTCCCGCAATTTCCAGTGACAATGAATTACGCTGAATTGCGCGCCGAAATCGACCAGGCGTCGAAACGCATCTGATGCATCGCGACCGTTTCTACACGCTCGCCGCCTCCTGCCCCGACCGCACGGGCATCATCGCCCGCGTTACCGGCTTCATCGCCGAGCATCAGGGCTGGATTCTCGAATCGAGCTTCCACGCCGACGATGCAACCGAAGATCAGCCGGGCGCCCCCGGCCGGCCGGCGCGCTATTTCATGCGCATCGAGGTCAAGGCCGATTCGCTGCCTTTCATGTTGTCCGAGTTTCGCGACCGGTTTCGTCCCATCGCGGCCGAACTGGCCATGGACTGGAATATCAGCGACAGCGCGGTGAAAAAGCGCGTCGTCGTGCTGGTGTCGAAACAGGAACATTGCCTCTACGACCTGCTGGCGCGCTGGCAATCGAAGGAACTCGACATCGAGATTCCCTGCGTCATCTCGAACCACGATACCTTCAGGGGCTTCGTCGAGTGGCACGGCATTCCCTTCCACCATGTGCCGATCGACAACACCCGGCCGGAGAACAAGCGGCAGGCCTATGCCGAAGTGCAGCGCCTATTCGAAGAGTCGCGCGGCGACACCATGGTGCTGGCCCGCTACATGCAGATTCTTTCGCCGGAACTGTGCGCCGCCCACCCGGGCAAGATACTCAACATCCACCACAGTTTCCTGCCCTCCTTCGTCGGCGCCAAGCCCTACCACCAGGCGTGGCAACGCGGCGTCAAGCTGATCGGCGCCACCTGCCACTATGTGACGAGCGAACTCGATCAGGGTCCGATTGTTGATCAGGATGTGATCCGCATCGACCACTCGGATTCGCCCGAGGACATGGTGCGCTACGGCAAGGACATCGAAAAGACCGTGCTGGCGCGCGGACTGCGCTACCACCTCGAAGACCGTGTGCTAATGCACGGCAACAAGACCATCGTCTTCCGCTAATAGTTAGCCGGTCAGGCTGGTCAGGGTCTCGTAGGTCGCCCGTTCGAAATCCATGCCACGGTCGAGCAGTCCGATCAGTCTTACCTGGCCGGGTTTGTCCATATAAACCTCAAGCACGCGGTTTAGCTTGAACCAGCCGGGCGGGATGACGATGCTGCCAGGTTCGGACAACGCGGCCACGGCGGGCAGTATGAAACCGGGGCTGTATTTCTCGCGCAGCGCATCCAGTCCGGTGCCGCGTACCGATACCGGTTGCGGCTTGCCGGCGATTATCTGCACGCCGGCCTGGAGCGCATCCTTGGCGTCGATCATGGCCCAGCGCAGGCTGCCCAGCAACAGCGCCTTGGCGTCGCTCGGCCGCACCGCAACCAGTTGGCCGCCGCCGAAGCGGTGCCCCGTCTTGGCCAGAGAACGCGAGATGCGCACGCCGGTGGCGGACTGGTCGAGCATGTGCCATTCCTCCATGACCTCCCATTCCTCGATCATGAAGCCGTGCTGCTCGCTGAAATTATCCATTTTCGGCGCGACTTCCTTGACGCGACCAAAGGTGGCAATCTCGTCGCGCTGGCGGCGAATCTGGGTATCGGTCACCGCGATGCCCGGCTGCGCGAAAGGCTTGCGGCCCGACATATAGTAATGAATCGCTTCGACGCCGCCGACGATGGTACAGGTGCCGCTGGCGGGCCGCCGTTCATGCTTGCGCAGCGCGCCGCCCTTGCACCAGCGGTAGTACATCTGGATCAGCACCTGCTGGCAGAGCGGTTGGGTGCAGTCCTCGCCGAGTTGCAGGTCTTTCGGCGCATCGCCGCGTTCGAGCATGACCACCCGCTTCTTGAGGCTCTCGCGCAGGGCAGCGGTGTCGAGGAAGCGAGCGCCCGGCACGAACCTGGGTTGATAACCCGCCGGCAGGTCGGCGTCTACATCGACGCAAAGCGGAATGGCGCGGGCCGACAGCGTCGGTGGCGCCGTAAAAGGGCGCACCTTGGGCGCCCAGCGGCGCGCCCAGCGCGCCACCCAGCCCACCTGACGCTGCTGCATTTCGTAGGGACTGGCGATGTGCAGCAACAGCCCTTCAACCCAGGTGGCCGTGGCCGTCGCCGGGTTGCGGCCCATGCGCAGCGTATCGGCCACTTCCTGCTCGGCGACACCGGCCTTTTCGGCGGTGGCATAAGTTGTGTGCAGGGTTAGCCAGTAGCCGGCGGGGGGCGCGCGGCCGCCGCGGGCTGTTTCGATCTGCACGGTGACCAGCGCCGCCAGCGCCCGTTGCGCCGCCAACGGCCAGTTTGCCTTCATGCCGGGTTCGTTGGCCACGCAGGCGGCGAGGCAATGCAGGTAGCCGATGACCAGCGCGTTCCAGATCGACAGGCTGGTGTCGAAGGCGGCTTGCTCGGGCGGCGACAGTGGCAGCGGCCGGCCGGCGAATTTGCGGGCGTTGTCCTCTTGCGTCGAGAACACCGGTTCGCGCAGCAATTCGAGTATGGCCAGGCGCTCGGTGGCGGGCAGCCGGTAGCGGTTCAACTGGTTGAGCTGCCGTAACAACTGCGCCTGCATCTGCACCAGATTGGTCAGCGGCTGCGTTTCCAGCCAGGCGCGGCATTCGGTGGCGTTGGTGAAGGCCGGTTTCTGTTCGGTACCGGTTTCAGGAAGATCAAAGGTCATTCAGGGCTCCGCTTGCAGTTCGGCCAAGGCGCGGACGAAGGCAGCGCGCAGGCCCAGAAAAGTCGGCGCTAGCGGTACGGCACCAGCGCGGATGAGGGGCAGCCAGACGGGCGCCGGAAAGCGGCTGTCATCAGTCCAGCGTGGAATGACGTGCCAATGCAGGTGCGGCACGACATTGCCAAGGCTGGCCAGGTTGATCTTGTCCGGCTGCATTGTCTCGCGCACGGCCAGTTCGCAGGCGAACACCACGTTCATCAGATGGCGGCGTGAAGCAGGCGCCAGGTCGCTCATTTCGGCGACATGCTCGCGCCAGATCGCGCGGCAGAAACCTGGGAAGTCGCGTCCCTCGTCGCCGCCGACCAGCACTACCCGGCAGGTTTCGTCCTGCCAGAGTATTTCACCGCCGGGGGCGTCGCAGAGTGGGCAATTGCTCATGGGTGCGAGCATAAACCGATTCGGCCGGGAATGCGCATCCGGTTCCGGCCCGCCCCGCTATTCGCCGATGAGGTGTAGCACGACTTCGCGCCGGTGCGGCCGGGTGCGGTGTTCCCATAGAAAAAGACCTTGCCAGCTTCCCATTGCCAGTTGTCCCGCGAGCAGGGGGATGGCGATGCTGGTTTGTGTCAGTGCCGAACGGATGTGCGCCGACATGTCGTCCGGCCCTTCATTATTGTGGCGCCAGCCTGGTACGCCGTCAGGCGAGAGCCGGGCGAAAAAGGCATCGAGGTCATGGCGCACATCGGGATCGGCGTTTTCCTGGATCAGCAGCGAGGCCGAGGTGTGGCGGCAGAACACGGTGAGCAGTCCTTCGGTGATCCCGCTGCCGCGAACGAAGTCTCCGGCGGCTGCGGTGATCTCGACGAGACCGCGACCGTGGGTCTCGATGGCAAGTGTGACGGTGGCCTGCTTCATGACCGCGTTACCGGCGTGCCAGCCGATAGACGGCGAGGCTGCCGAGGAAGTTTTCCTCTTCCAGCACGCGATTGCCCTTTTCGTCGAACACCATGCGCTCTTGCACGACGATAGCCATCTCGGCACAGAGCGCATCGAAGTCGGCGATGGTAAAAAAGCGCACGTTGGGCGTGTTGAACCACTGGTAAGGCAGGTCTTCCGACAGCGGCATGTGGCCGTTCAGCACGGCCATGCGGTTCTTCCAGTAGGCGAAGTTGGGAAAGGAGACAACCGCCTCGCGCCCCACCCGCAGCATTTCCGTGATGATCTGCTGGGTGTTGCGCACGGTTTGCAGCGTGCGCGACAGCACGACATGCTCGAAGGCGCCGTCCTCGAAACCGGAAAGGCCGGCATCGAGATCGCTCTGGATCACGTTGATGCCGTTCCTGATGGCTGCCAGCACGCCTTGTGGGTCGATTTCGACGCCCCAACCGCGGGCCCCGCGCGATTCGATCAGCAGTTGAAGCAGCGAGCCGTCGCCGCAGCCGAGATCGAGCACGCGCTCTTGCGGCTGCACCCATTCGGCGATGGCGTCGAAGTCGGGTCGTCCGAGGGTGATGGCGTTTTCGGTCATGCCGCGATCCGCTCCATGTAGGCCCGTACGATCGCGTGGTACTGCGCGTCCATCATCAGGAAGGAGTCGTGGCCGTGTTGCGAGGCGATGCTGGCATAGGCCACGTCCTGGCCGTTGCGCACCAGGGCATTGACGATCTTGCGCGATCTCGCCGGCGAAAAACGCCAGTCGGTGGTAAAGGAAATGACGAGGAACTTCGCCCGCGCCCGCGCCAGCGCCGCCGCCAGGTTGCCGTCGGTGGCATGGGCCGGATCGAAATAATCGAGCGCCTTGGTCATCAACAGGTAGGTGTTGGCGTCGAACCAGCTGGCGAACTTGTCACCCTGATAGCGCAGGTAGGATTCGATTTCGAACTCGACACCATAGCCATAGTCGATGGCATCGTTCTTGAGCTTACGGCCGAATTTTTCGGCCATCTGGTCGTCGGAGAGATACGTGATATGGCCCAGCATGCGCGCCAGCCGCAGGCCGCGCGCGGGCTTGGTGTGGTGCTGGTAGAAGTTGCCGCCGTGAAAATCGGGATCGGTCAGGATGGCCTGGCGGGCGACGTCGTTGAAGGCGATGTTCTCCGCCGTGAGCCGGGGGGCCGCCGCGATCACCGCCGCATGGCGCACGCGCTCGGGTTGGTCGATGGCCCATTGCAGCGCCTGCATGCCACCCAGACTGCCACCCATCACTGCCGCCCAGGCGTCAATACCGAGGCGGTCGGCCAGGCGCGCCTGCGCCCGTACCCAGTCCTCGACAGTGACCAGCGGAAAGTCGGCGCCCCAAGGGTGGCCGGTGGCCGGATTGAGCGACGACGGCCCGGTCGAGCCGTGGCAACCCCCAAGATTATTTACGCCGACGACAAAAAATTTCCTGGTGTCGAGCGGCTTGCCGGGACCGATCATGTTGTCCCACCAGCCCAGCGTTTCCTTGATGTGCTCGGGATCGGTGTAGCCGGCGACATGGTGATGGCCGGACAGCGCATGGCAAATCAGGATGGCGTTGGACTTAGCCGCGTTGAGCGTGCCGTAAGTCTCATAGACCAGCTCGTAGGCCGGCACGACGGCGCCGCTCTTGAGAACCAGCGGCGCGTCGAAACGGGCGCTTTGCGCTGCGACCAGTCCTACGCTGTGCGCAGGCATCACAGCCGCTCCATCATTTCGCGAATTTTCTCTGGCTCGTCGCAGCGCAGGATGCGCGACACCTTGGCGGTGAGTTGCTCGGCATCGGCCATCACCACCTGCTGCTTGACCTCCAGAATCTGCGCGGGGTGCATCGAGAACTGGCGCAGGCCCATACCCAGCAGGAGATGGGTGAGCGACGGGTCGCCGGCCATTTCACCGCAGACGGCCACGGGGATTTCGGCGCGGGCGCCAGCCTGGATTGTCTGTGCGATCAGCCGCAGCACCGCCGGATGCAGCGGATCGTAAAGATGGGAAACCGCCTCGTCGGTGCGGTCGATCGCCAGCGTGTACTGAATCAGGTCATTGGTGCCGATCGAGAGAAAACTCAGCCGCTTGAGGAAGGGGCCGAGCATCAGCGCGGCCGCCGGAATCTCGATCATGCCGCCCACGGCCACGTTTTCGTCGAACTTGATGCGTTCGTTGCGCAACTGCATCTTGGCCAGTTCGATCATCGACAAGGTCTGATCGATCTCGAAAACATGGGCCAGCATGGGGATGAGGATATGCATGCGACCGTGTTGCGAAGCGCGCAGAATGGCGCGTAACTGCCTCAGGAACAGCAGCGGATCGGCCAGGCAGTAGCGGATCGCGCGCAGACCCAGCGCCGGGTTTGGCTCCTGTCGCTCGCCGGTATCGCGCAGCGCGCGCGCCTGCTTGTCGGCACCGATATCGAGCGTGCGGATGGTGACCGGCCTGTGGCCCATGGCTTTGGCGACGGCGCGGTAGGCCTCGTACTGTTCGTCCTCGCTCGGCAGGTCGTCGCGGTTCATGAACAGGAATTCGGTACGGAACAGCCCGATACCCGCTGCATCGACCTGTTTCACCTGCACCACGTCCTGCGGCAGTTCGATATTGGCCAGCAGCGCGACTTCCTCGCCGTCGAGCATCTCGGATTTGGCTGACTTGAGACGTTTCAGCTTGGAGCGTTCGAGTTCCAGTTCGGTCTTGCGCAGGCGATATTCTTCGAGCACGCGGGCATCTGGCCCGACGATGAGCACCCCCCGGCGGCCGTCGATGATCAGCAGGTCGTTGTCGCGCACCAGCGCGCGCGCGTGGTGGAGGCCGACCACGGCAGGGATGGCCAGGCTGCGCGCGACGATGGCGGTATGCGAGGTGGCGCCGCCGAGGTCGGTGACGAAGCCGCCGATCTTGAGATTTTTGAACTGGATGGTGTCGGCCGGCGATAAGTCGTGGGCGACGATGATCAGTTCGCCCTCGTCCTTCTCGCCTGACTTGCCTCGCCGGCTAATCTTGCGCGGCTGACCGGTCAGCACCTTCAGCACGCGTTCGACCACCTGCACAATGTCGTGGCGCCGCTCGCGCAGATAGGCGTCATCGATGGTGTCGAAATGGCCGACAAGCTCTTCCATCTGCTGCACCAGCGCCCACTCGGCGTTGCAGCGGCGTTCGCGGATGGCCAGCTTCGGCACCTCGGCGAGCAGCGGATCGGAAAGGATCATGACGTGGATGTCGACGAAGGATGCCAGCTCCGCCAGCGCGCCTGAAGAACTGGCCTCGCCGCGCACCGCCTCCAGCTCGATCCGCACCGTCTCCAGCGCCTTCTCGAAGCGCAGCACCTCGTCCGGCACGTCGCGCTCGCGCATGACGAATTGGGCTACCTCAAGCGTGGCATGCGAGACAAGATGCGCCCGGCCGATCGCGATGCCGGCCGATACCGCCAGACCATGCAGGGAAAATGTCATTCGTCTTCGCCGAAACGATCGGCCACCAGCCGCTTGAGCGCCGTCATGGCCTCGTCGGCCCGGTCGCCCTCGGTGTCGATGATCACCTTCGCCCCCTTGCCGGCGGCGAGCATCATTACGCCCATGATGCTTTTGGCGTTGATGCGGCGGCTGTTGCGCTCCATCCAGACTTCGCACGGATAGGTGCCGGCCAGCTGGGTGAGACGGGCCGAGGCGCGGGCATGCAGCCCGAGCTTGTTGACGATTTCGACTTCATCGCGCGGCATTGACAATCCTTAATGATTCAACATGTTGAGCACACCGTCGCGACCGCCCGTGATGACTTTGGCCAGCAGCGTGCCCATGTCCTTGTCGCGATAGGTGATCGCGCGCAACAGCATGGGCAGGTTGGCGCCGGCCACGCCTTCGATGCGGCCGGGCTCCAGCAGTTTCAGGGCCAGGTTGGCCGGCGTGGCGCCGTAGATGTCGGTCAGTAGCAGCACCCCGTCGCCGTCATCGACACAGCCAACCAACTGGCGCGCCAGCGGCAGCAGGTCGAGAGGGTCGTCCTGCGCGGCGACGCCGAGTTGCGCGATCTGCGGCGGGCGTTTGTTGAGCACATGGCAGGCGCACTGGATCAGCGACTCGCCGTAGGTGCTATGGGTAATGAGAAACAGGCCGATCATGGGTGCGATTCTAACTTGAGGCGCGGACGCAGGGCGTCTGTCATCTCCACCCGGCCGGCGGCGTCGATGCGCAAAGCCTGGGTTACCCCCAGTGGCGTCAGCAATCGCCGCCAGTCATCGCCGGCAATGAACAGCGGCTTGCTCAGTGCGTCTGAGCGCATGCCGGCGCTCGCGCCGGGCGGGATCAGCACGGTCAGCGCCTGTGTGCCGGTGGCCGGCATGGCGGTACGCGGGTCAATCAGGTGGCAATAGCGACGACCGTCCAGCTCGAAGTAGCGTTGATAGTCGCCCGAGGTACCGATGGCTTCACCGTCGCGAAGGTCCAGGGTTGCCAGCGGCTCGGCTCGGCGCGGATGCTGGATGCCGACCCGCCACGCCGTGCCGCCCTTGCTGCCCAGCGCCATGACATTGCCGCCGATGTTGATGAGCGCATTAACGATGCCTTTCGACTTCAGGATGGCGGCGGCCCGATCCAGCGCCACGCCCTTCAGATAGCCACCGAAATCGAGCGCCACGGAAAAGTCGGCGCTAGCGGTACGGCGGCCAGCCAGTGTGATCTTGGCGATCGATGGGCGGGCCTTGACCAGCGCGGCCAGCTTGTTCGCGTCCGGCAATTGCGGCTTGAAGGTGTCGTCGTGAAAGCCCCACAGCTTTACCAGCGCCCCGACGCCCGGGTCGAACAGATACTCGCCCTGCGCCGCCAGCGTCTTGGCCTCGGCGATCATGCTGGCGAGTTCGGGGGAAACTTCATGGCTTTGGCCGGCGGCGATGGCTTCATTCAGCGCGGTCAGTTCCGAGGGTTGCCAGGCGTGATACGCGCGATGCAGTCGGTCGAACTCGCGCAATACCGCGGCCGTCGCTTCGCGGGCGGTGGCGGCATCCGCGTCCCATACCAGCACTTCGACCCGGGTGCCGAAAACGTAGGATTCCTGCGAATGCAGCGTCTCGCGCCCGCAGGCCGCCAGCAACAGCAGCAATCCCGCTGCCAGCGCCGCGGCGAACAGGCGCGGCAGCCTACCCCGCATCGGCTTGCGTGGTGGCGGTTTCTTCCATTTCCACCGCGGCCGCCAGCAAGGCCAGCCGCCCCACCACGCCGTAGGCGTAGAAACGGTTGGGCGGCGCGTCGGGCGCCAGGTGGGCATCGGGTAGCGTGCAGCCAGTCTCGAAGTCGAGCGGCTTGAAGTGCATGCCGGGCGCGTTGAGGTTTTCGTCGATGCCGCGCTGGGTATTGACGCGATAGAAGCCGCCGACGACATAGCGGTCGATCATATAGACCACCGGCTCGGCCGTGGCCTCATCCACCGTCTCGACCGTCGGCACGCCTTCCTGGATGATGACCTCGGACACCGAGACACCCTCCTTCACCACCGCCATCTTGTTGCGCTGCTTGCGGTTGAGGTCTCTCACTTCGCTGGCGTCCTTCACCGTCATGATACCCATGCCGTAGGTGCCGGCGTCGGCCTTGACGATGACGAAAGGTTCGCGGTCGATGCCGTATTCCCGATACTTGGCGCGGATGCGGTAGAGCAGGGTATCTACGCTGGCGGCAAGGCATTCCTCGCCCGTGCGTTCGTGAAAATTGATCTTGCCGCATACCTCGAATTCGGGATTGATCAGCCAGGGGTCGATCTGCAATTCCTGGGCGAAATCCCGCGCCACACCTTGGTAAGCACGGAAGTGGCGCGACTTGCGTCGCGCGTGCCNNACCCCCGCCGAGAGGTCGTTGTTGAGCAGGACGGAGCAGGGATCGAAACCATCCAGCCCCAGCCGGCGGCCGCCGTGACCAATGCGCTTGAGCGGTTCCAGCGTGAGTTGCTGCCCGTCCGGCAGGTCGAGCGTGGTCGGCGCGGTGATTTCCGGCAGCAGCGAACCGATGCGCACGTCGATGCCGGCATGGCGCAGCAGCAGCACCAGTCGGGCCACGTTCATCAAATAATACTGGTTGCGGGTGTGGTTCTCGGGGATCAGCAGGAAACGACGCGCCTCGGGGCAAACCTTCTCGATGGCCGTCATGACCGCCTGTACGCACAGCGGCAGGAAGGCGGCATTGAGGTTGTTGAAGCCGCCAGGGAACAGATTGGTGTCGACCGGCGCCAGCTTGTAGCCGGCGTTGCGCAAATCGACCGAGGCATAGAAGGGCGGCGAATGGTCGAGCCATTGCCCGCGCAGCCATTGCTCGATGGTGGTTTCAGCGTCGAGAAAACGCCGTTCGAGCGCCAATAAAGGGCCGCTCAGCGCCGTGGTGAGTTGGGGAACCATGAATTTACCGGAATGAAGATGGCCGAAACAAATTGTAGCAGCCCGCTACGGCAACCCCCGCACGGCGTGGGCCACGAAATCCTCGGGCAGCAAGGCCTGTTCAAGACTGCGCTGAGAAAAGAGAAAACGACCGTCGCAGACAAAGCCCAGTTCGTGCCAGTCGACCTCGTTGAGAAGCGCGGCCAGCACCACCACGTCCGCCGCCGGCCGGTGTGGAAATAGCGCCAGCACCGCGCCATCGTAATAGGTGGAAGCATGGGTAAAAAACGGGCGGGCATTGCGCGTCTTGTTATTGACATAGACGCGCGGTGCGTTCGACACAAAATGGCGGCGGCCCCACTTCCACCAGTTCGACGCGTCGAAATTGGTCACCCGCCGCGCCAGCAACCGCTCCTTGAACTGCTCCAGATAAGGTAATGGTCCCTGACCGTCGCGGAAAATCATGCGGCGCGTTTCGCCGGTTTGGGCCGTTTTCGAACAGACAAAATCAACGTCACCCAGTTTTGCGTGGGTAAATATCTCGTCAGCGCCCGATACTGCGCCGACTTTGACCGAAAACACGCTATTGAGTGGCACGCTGTAGATGCCGCGCGTGAAGAGCAGTTGCCCGCCGGCCAGCGACATGCGCCGACCGTCCCGCAGCCGGTGCGTCATGTTGCCCTTTTCGAAGCGCCAGATGGCACAGTTCGGCGTCGCCCCGGCAAATATTTTGGCGTCGCCCAGATCCTCGAAATCGGTGATGGTGCCCTGCCCGTACAGCCAGGTATTGAGCCGCGCCGATCCCGTGGTCTTGAGGAAGTCGCGCGGGGTGATGAAGATCAGTTCGCCGCCCGGATTGAGGTGGTTGATGCACTTTTCGATGAAGTACAGATACAGATTGGCGTGGCCGTCGAGCAGCCGCGAACGCAGCCGCTGGCGGGTAGCCGGCAGAATGTCGCGCGCCTTGATGTAGGGTGGATTGCCGATCACCGTGTCGAAGCGGTCAGTATCCGGCCAAGAGAAGAAATCGACGTTGTGTGCCCCCGGTGGCACATGTGCGGCATCCAGTTCCACCGCCACGCAACCGTCGATGCGCGAGGAAAAAGCGCCGTCGCCGCAGGCCGGGTCGAGCACGCGGCCGGAATTGCGGCGCAGCGCCAGCATGCGTTCGACGATGGCCGGCGGGGTGAAAACCTGGCCGAGGGTGGCAATATCAAGAACGCGATCAGGCAATCGAAGGGAGTCTGCCATGAGGAAACGGGGAATACGCCATGATGGCGGGAGGCGGATATTAGCCTACCGAGTTGCCGCGAGGGCGGGCGTTATTTCGATGTTCCGGGCTTAATTCTCTTGTTAATTTATGTAATCGATTAATAAAATTGACCAATTTACATGGATTACATAAAATAGTTGGCATGGAAAAGAAGAAAGCCCACTATAGCCTAGTCGCCGTCAAAGCACTTATTGTCCGCGATGGCCTGCAAGTCTTCACGGCGACGGCTCGTTTCGGGTTCATGAGTATGGGCCTGTCGGCGACGGAGGCTTTGGCGGTGGTTGCTTCGCTGACGGGAGGGATGTTTTTCAAGTCGATGACGACCCATTCTGACCATCAGCTGTGGCAAGACGTGTATCACGCGCCCTGCCCCAACTGAAAAATCGCCTACATCAAGCTGACCATGCAGGACGGGGCGGTGGTGATTCAGTTCAAGGAGAAGTGACATGACGAACCGGAAACCAAAATATTGCCTCAAGTGCGATGACGGCACGGAGTTCGAATTGAAGATCAAGGATGTGACGGTGCAGGCACATGGCGTGACCCGCATGGTGCCCGAAGTGGCTGGTTGGCATTGTCCAAAGTGCGGCGAGATCGAGTTTGTCGATCAGGATGGTTCCGAGCGACACATGGCTGCGATGAATGCGGTTTGGGAAGAGGCCAGGACTACGGAATCTGTATCGTTGCGCGTCATTCGTAAGAAGTTAGGCTTGAAGCAGGCCGATGCTGGGCGATTGTTCGGCGGTGGCGCGTCGGCCTTCTCCGACTACGAGCGTGGCAAGACACAACCGCATAAATCCACCGTGCTGCTGTTGAAGCTATTGGACCGGCATCCCGAGTTGTTGAAGGAATTAACGTGAACTCAGGTGGTGGCACCGAGGCGATGGCGGGCCGTGCGGCCAGACTGGCCACGGGATCGAGTTCCGTTGTGCGTTGCAACTCGACATGCAGCCCAATGCGCGCCACCGGCTCCGGGTAACGCGGCAGACGCAAGCCCGGAGGCCAATTCCGGAAGTCAAGCGCGCCCGGGTAAATCGGGAAATTGCTGGATACCCGGTATCTGCAAGCTGTGCTCTACTTATGCCCTGAAATGCCGTATTTTTGTTGTTCCATCAAACTTGGATCAGGAGGCATCAAATGACGTTCGGCGAATCAATCAGCACCTGTTTCTCAAAGTATGCAACGTTCGACGGGCGGGCCTCGCGGTCGGAATATTGGTGGTGGTTCCTGTTTACTTTCCTGGCGTCGGCGGCAGCGGGCATCGTGAGCCAGTCGGTGTCAGGGCTATTTTCGTTGGCGGTGTTGCTGCCATCGCTGGCGGTGGGCGTGCGGCGGCTGCACGATACGGACCGCAGCGGGTGGTTTCTGCTGCTCTGGTTCATCCCCTTGATTGGCTGGATTATCTTGGTTGTGTGGGCTGTCCAGGAAGGCAAAGAGCCCAATCGATTTTCCTCCGTGGAGTAAGGGAAGATTCTCCGCTGGAAGCGCTGGGCGCTTGAAGTCTTGCTGGTTGTGACCGTGGTGGCTGCCGTGCAGTTATGGCAGGCGCGCGGCTTGCCAACAGGGCCGGCGCCGGCGCTGGCGGGAACATTGACCGACGGCCGACCGGCGTCGCTGACCGCGCTGATCGATGCTGCCGCTGGCCGTCCGGTGCTGGTGGCGTTCTGGGCGACGTGGTGTCCGGTGTGCAAGGCCGAGGCCGGCAACATTGACGCGGTGGCCCGCGACTGGCCGACGCTGACGGTGGCGATGCAATCCGGCGACGTGCTGGCGGTGGCGAAATATCTCGGCGAACAGGATCGCCGATTTTCCACGCTGATCGATGCCGATGGACGGCTGGCCGCGGATTGGAAGGTGCGGGGCGTGCCGACGCATTTCATCGTCGATGGCCATGGCAATATTCGCTTCCAGTTGGTCGGCTATGTCACCGAACCGGGACTGCGTGCCCGCCTGTGGTGGGCGGGTCGCTTTCCACAATAGGCGCACCGGCGTTACCTGCCGGCGGCCGTTCGTCAGGCGCCGAATCCGCGCCGGTAGTGAATTGCCTCGGCGATGTGCGGACTGCGGATCGTGGTTGCGGCCGCCAGGTCGGCGATGGTGCGGGCGACTTTGAGCACGCGGTGATAGGCGCGGGCCGACAGTTTTAGTTGCACCATAGCCTGTTTGAGCAGGGCGGCGCCAGCGGGGTCGGGCTGGCAGTGACGCTCGATTTCATCGGGTCCGAGCAGCGCGTTGGGTTTGCCCTGGCGCGCGATTTGCGTCTCGCGGCAGGCCGTCACCCGTTCGCGCACCGGTGCCGACGCCTCGCCGCCGTTGCGGCCGGAAAGCTCACTTTCCGCCACCGCCGGTACCTCGATCATCAGGTCGATACGGTCAAGGAATGGGCCGGAGAGCTTGCCGCGGTAACGCGCGACCTGATCGGGCGTGCAGCGGCAACGGCCATCGTTGATGTTGCCGAGATGGCCGCAGGGACAGGGGTTCATCGCTGCGACCAACTGGAAGCGGGCTGGAAACTCGGCGCGTCGGGCGGCGCGGGCAACATGGATGTGGCCGCTTTCCAGCGGCTCGCGTAGGGCCTCCAGCACGCTGCGCTGGAATTCCGGCAGTTCGTCGAGAAACAGCACGCCGTTGTGCGATAGCGATATTTCGCCGGGGCGCGGCACGCTGCCGCCACCAACCAGCGCCGGGGCGGAAGCCGAATGGTGCGGCGCGCGGAAGGGTCGCCGCGCCCAGCGGGCCGGGTCGAAGCCGCCCGTCAGCGACAGCAC
>JAIFMO010000186.1 GCA_020048435.1 Sulfuritalea sp. | reverse complement strand
TGGCTGCCAGCCGCTCGCGCAGCGGATGCGGCGATCCTGCGGCGGCGACAGTGCCGGCCAGCGGCTCCGCGATGGCCGGCTGCCCCTCGACCGGACCCGCCGGCGCGGCGACGGCGAGCGGCGACGGTGTCTCGACGCAGGGAAGCCAGCGCACCAGGCAGGCATACAACGTTGACGGCGCCACCGGCTTGGCGACGTAATCGTTCATCCCGGCGTCGAAGCAACGCTGACGATCATCGTCGAAGGCATTGGCGGTCATGGCGATGATGGGCACGGCGGCCCGATCCGGCAGCGAACGAATCGCCCGCGTCGCGGCCAGCCCATCCATCACCGGCATCTGCACGTCCATGAAAATGGCGCCATAGGGCGTTTGCGTCGTCAGCGCCACCGCCTCGGCGCCGTCGTTGGCGACATCGACAACCAGGCCGGCAGCGCGCAGCAGATCGCGGGCTACCTCCTGATTGATGGGGTTGTCCTCGACCAGCAGCACGCGCGTGCCGGCGCGCACGGCGATGCCGTTGGCCGTGCCCATGACTGCTCCCATGCCCGTTCCCATGGTCGCGTTCGTCAGGCGATGCGCTGGCACCGCGCTGGCCGTGCTCCGCTCCAGCGGCACGACAAACCAGAAGAGACTGCCCGTCCCCGGCACGCCCTCGGCGCCAATTTCGCCCCCCATCAGGTGCACCAGCCGCTGGCAGATCGCCAAACCAAGGCCGGTGCCACCGTGGCGGCGCGTGGCGGAATCATCGGCCTGCTCGAAAGCGCCAAACAATCGATCGCAATCTTCCGGCGCAATGCCGATGCCGGTGTCCCGCACTTCAAAACGCACCTGCAACACGGCCTCATCTGCCGCCGCGTCGGTGGCGGCCAGTGCAGCGCGAACGATCACCGTGCCCTTTTCAGTGAACTTCACCGCGTTGCCGACGAGGTTGACCAACACCTGGCCGAGGCGGAGCGCGTCGCCCCGCAACACGGCGGGCAGCACGGCAGCAACGTCGAACACAAGCGCCAACCCCTTCGCCCCGGCCTGCGAACCCACAACGGTACGCACGTTGTCGAACACGCGTTCCAACGCGAAATCCGCCGTTTCTACCCGCAGCTTGCCGGCTTCTATTTTTGAAATATCGAGAATATCGTTGATGATCGACAGCAGCAGATGCGCGGCGTCGATCACCTTGTCGAGTTGCAACTGCACGCTTGGCTCGCACTCGCCAGCGCGCGCCAGGTGGGTCAGGCCGATGATGGCGTTCATCGGCGTGCGCAGTTCGTGGCTCATGTTGGCGAGGAAGGAACCCTTGGCGCGATTGGCCGCCTCGGCCTGGTCGCGCGCCTCGGTCAATTGCGCCGTGCGCTCGCTCACCCGTTCTTCGAGGTGCAGCCGATGACGCTCCAGCTCCGCCGCGTTGCGCTTCTGTTCCGTCACGTCATCGATGTAGGCCAGCACGCATTCATCGGCGCCCAGATGCACCTGTTCCGCCGATATTTCGATATCCAGCACGACGCCATCGCGGGTTGCCCAGCGCGTCGCATAACGCCATACGTGCTCATGCCGGCGCAGCGCCTCGATAAATGGCAGCCGCTGAACTGGTTCCAGCCAGAGGCCCAGCTCGGACGAAGTCCGGCCGATCAGTTCATCCCTGTGCCAACCCAGCATGCGGGTGTATTGCTCGTTGGTATCGATGAAGCGACCATCGTCGGCATAGGCCAGCGATGCCGCCATCGGGCTGGCGCGGAAAGCCACCTGAAAACGCTCCTGGCTTTCCTGCAAGCTCAGTTGCGCCAGCTTGGCCTGGGTGATGTCGCGGTTGGTACCCTGGTTGCCGAGGAAATGCCCGTCAGCGCCGAAGATCGGCTGGCAAAAATGGGCAATCCAGCGTTCGGCGCCCGTGGCGGTGAGCAAGCGGAGTTCGATGTTTTGCCGTAGCGGCTCGACCGCACCGTGGCGATGCGCATCCCACAGGACGCGATCCGCGGGGTGAATCAGGCGTGAAAACAAGCCGTGATCGGCATGGAAGGCCGCGGGCGGATAGCCGCTCACCGCCTCGCAGCTGGGCGAACAGTAGAGATACTCGCCGGCGGGGCCCACCCAGAAAATCCAGTCGCTGGCGTGCTCGGCCAGCAGGCGGAATTTTTCCTCCGAGGCCCGCAGGGCAGCCTCGGCCGCCTTGCGCTCGGAGATGTCGCTCCAGACGACGGCAAAGCATTCGCGCTCGCCCAGCAGCAGTCGGCGGGCGCTGACCCGCACGTCGCACAACGTACCGTCGCGGCGCCGGTGACGGGTTTCAAAAATCACCGAACCCTGCGCCCGCAGTTCCGCAAAACGCCGCGCCACGCCGTCGGCATCGCTATCGGCATCGATATCCCAGACATGCAGCTTGTGAAATTCGTGGCGCGCGTAGCCAAGTCCGGCGCAGGCGACATCGTTGAACTCGATGAAACTGGCCTCGGTGGCATCGATCAGCGCCACCGCATCGTTAGCCTGATCGACGAGGGAACGATAGAGCGATTCGCGCGCCAGCAAGGCCTCTACCGCCATTTGTTCCGGCGTCACGTCGCGAATGGCGCCGAACATCCTGACAGGCTTGCCCGCGGCATCGTGCTCGACCCGCCCGTGGCCATGCAGCCAGACCACGGCGCCGTCCGCAGGCCGCACGATGCGGTAGCGACGGTCGAAATCGCGGCCGGCGGCGAGCACCTCGTCTTGAAAATAGGCGGCCATGCCGGCGCGATCGGCCGGGTGCACCAGCGCCAGCCAGCTAGCAACATCCCGCGGCCAGTGGGCATCGATGCCAAACAAGTCGTCAAGCATGGCCGAGCTCGTCCAGCGATCAGCGGCAACGAGAAGTTCGTAGTGACCCAGTCGCACCAGTTGCTGCGCCTCTTCCAGGCGCCGTGCGCTCTCCCGCGCGGCGGTGACATCGCGCGAGACGCCCAGCACGCCGATCAACCGCCCCGCCTCGTCGCGCATCGGCATCTTGATGGTTTCGACCAGCGCCCGGTGACCATCGTCGGCAAAGCTGATCCACTCGTCGTTGGCGCGTGGCTGCGCGGCCGCCATCGCTTCGCGGTCTTTTTGGCGGAAGAAGTCGGCCAGTTCGCGCGGCACGAAATCGTAATCGGTCTTGCCGACGATCTCGGCTTCCTTGGCCCCGAAGAAGCGCTCGAACATCGGGTTGCAAGAAAGGTAAACACCCTCGGTGTCCTTGAGCCAGATGAGGTCGGGTATGGTGGCGAACAAGGTCTTGAGGAAACTGTGTTCCCGTTCAAGCTTCTGCTCGGCCGTCAACGTCGACAGCGGCGGGGAGCGATCAGCATTATCCATCGTCGTCGCGTCCTGCTGCCGTCAACAAGCTGCCGCGGACAGCGCCTGCCACAGGCACTTGCCCCGACTTTCCTTGGCGATGGCGGCCAGCACAAGTTCATGCGCGGCCAATTCGTCGGCGCTGGCCCGCAACACCGGCAGCGGTGCGCGGACGCCATTGGCGTCGCACGCAAACTGCACCGTCGGCGTTTCAAGCTCCATCATCAGGCTTTCCTGGCCACGGGTCATGGCCAGATAGACCTCGGCCAGCAGTTGGGCGTCGAGCAGCGCGCCGTGCAACTCGCGCCCGGAATTGTCGATGCCGAAGTCCTTGCACAGCGCGTCGAGGTTGTTCTTGCGGCCGGGGCGCAGGTCGCGCGCCATCTTGAGCGTGTCGATCACGTTGGCGCTGACTTCTTTCACCGGCGGCAGCGGCGGGTCCAGCCGCGCGAATTCGTGGTTGAGAAAGCCGATGTCGAAGGGGGCGTTATGGATGATCAACTCGGCATCGCGGATGAATTCGACCAGTTCGGCGGCAATCGCGGCAAACAGCGGCTCGCCGGCGACGCGCTCGTTGGTGATGCCATGCACGTTCATGGCACCGGCATCGATCTCGCGCTCGGGGTTGATGTAACAATGAAAATGCCGCCCGCTGAGCCGCCGCCCCGCCATCTCGACGCAGCCGATTTCGATGACGCGATGGCCCTGCGCCGGATCGAGGCCGGTGGTTTCGGTATCGAGGATGATCTGTCTCACGTTACTGCTCCTTTCTTCCCGCGTCTGGCCATGTCGACGCCGCGCCGCGCCAGTTCGTCGGCGCGCTCGTTTTCGGCGTGGCCGGCGTGGCCGCGTACCCAATGCCATTCGATGCTGTGGCCGGCGGCGAGGGCATCAAGCATACGCCACAAGTCTTCGTTCTTTACTGGCTGCTTGCCGGCGGTTTTCCAGCCGCGTTTCTTCCAGCCGTGAATCCATTCGCTGATGCCCTTCTGCACATATTGCGAGTCGGTATGAACCCGCGCCGCCACCGGTCGTTTCAACGACCGCAACGCCTCGATGACGGCCATCATCTCCATGCGGTTGTTGGTGGTGCCGAGCTCGCCGCCGCAGAGTTCCTTTTCGTGGCCGTTGCAGCGGAGGATGGCGCCCCAGCCACCGGGGCCGGGATTGCCGCTGCAGGCGCCGTCGGTGAAGATATCCACCGTATCGCTACCGCCGACTTTTTCAGGGGGGGCATCGTTCAACGTGTCGTTCATTGCGAATCAGCCTTTTTCTGCGCCACCGTTGCGCCCAGCGCGAGGGCGCGGGCCCGCGCCATGCGGTCGATCCATTTCGGCGTGATCAAGCGCATGCCGTGCACCCGCTTGATGGCCTGCAATACATAAACGCCGCCGGCGAAAGGCCACCAGCGGTCGCCGGCCTTTTCCATGAAAGCGAAGCGAAGCAGCCATTTTTCCTGAAAAGCTGGCGGCGCGTAGCAGCCAAAAGCGCCGGCGCGCGTCTCGAAGCCGAGCAGGGCGAACCAGTCCTTGAGGCGCGGCACGCTAAGGTATTGACCGCGCCAGGGCGGTGGCAGCGCGGGCCGCGCCAGTCGCCGACGCACCCCCCAGAGGCTGAAGGGGTTGAAGCCGGTCACGACCACGCTGCCCTCGGGCACCAGCACCCGCTCCACCTCGCGCAGCACCTGATGGGGGTTTTCCTCGAACTCCAGCACATGCGGCAGTACGACGAGATCGACGCTGTTGGCGGCAAAGGGCAGGTGCAGCGGCGTGGCACACACGGCGACAGTCTGGGCTGCGGGTCTAACATCGGCGCAAAAGCGGAAAGGCATGCGGTTGGCGCGCAGGTAGTCGAGTTGCGGCAGACCGAGCTGCACGGCATTGAAACCGAAGATGTCGGCGACGATCTGGTCGTGCCTTAACTGCTCCCATGCGCGCACGTAGCGCCCCTGCGGAGTCTCCAGCCAGTCGGAAAAGCCTTGAATTGCCATTGGTTAGAATGCCACCATGCCCTCTGAAATGATTTCCGCCATCGTCCCGCTCAACGCCTTCGAGGATAACTACATTTGGGCCATCCCGGTGCGCCTAAACGACTCGGGCGGCGTTGCCGCTAGCACCACAGCCATTATCGTCGTAGACCCCGGTGACGCGGCGCCGGTGCTGCGCTACCTTGAAGACAACGGCGTCCAACTTGCCGCCATCCTCGTCACCCACCACCACGGCGACCACACCGCAGGCATCGCCGAACTCGTTGCCCACCGCGCTCGCGGGCTCGTTCCTGTTTTTGGCCCGGCGCGCGACAACATCGCCCAAGTGACTCACCCCGTGCGCGGCGGCGAGCGGATCGAACTGCCCGAATTTGGTATCACCTTCGAGGTGCTCGATCTGCCCGGCCATACGCGCGGCCACGTTGCTTATTATCACAGAGGCCTGCTCTTCTGTGGCGACGTGCTGTTCGGCGCCGGCTGCGGCCGCGTTTTCGAGGGCACGATGGCGGAAATGCAAGCTTCGTTGGCCAAGATAGCCGCGTTGCCGGCCGACACGCTGATTTATTGCGCCCACGAATACACCCAGGCCAATCTGCGCTTCGCCCGCGCGGTCGAACCGGACAACACGGCGATTGCGGCGCGCGCCAAGCGAGTGGCACAACAACGGGCCGCCGGCCTGCCCTCAGTGCCATCAACGCTGACGGAGGAACGGGCGACCAACCCCTTCCTGCGTTGGGACGCAGCGGCCGTGATCGCGGCGGCGACGGCCCGGCGCGGGTCGCCGCCGGGCAATGCCATAGAGGTCTTCACGGCGATCCGCGAGTGGAAAAACAGCTTCTGAGTTACCATCGTCCCCCTTAGCTGCTTTCCTTCCCCTTTTCAACTTATGGTTTTTCGCTTCCTGCTTGCCACCCTGCTTTGTCTTCTGGCGCTGCCAACCCGGGCGGAAATTGCCATCCAGCATGAAAGAAGCAGCCTGCAATTGACGCCAGAGTTGTCGCAAGGTGGCGGCGGCCGCAATGTTGCCGAGACGGATACCTCAACCACGCTTACCTTTACCCGCGACCCCGCCGAAGAGGTGCAGGACGAACTGCCACGACTGCCCACCATTGACCTCACCACGGCACCCGACGACCTTTGGCAGCGCATGCGCAACGGCTTCGGCATGCCCGACCTGCACGGCCATCTGGTCGCCGACCGTCAGGCCTGGTATCTGAACCGCCCCGATCTGCTCAAGCGCGTCTTCGCCCGCAGCGGCAAGTATCTCTATCACATCATCGGCGAACTTGAAAAACGCGGCATGCCGACGGAGCTGGCCCTGCTGCCCATCGTCGAAAGTTCGTTCAACCCGCTGGCCTACTCACGCGCCCGTGCGCTGGGCATGTGGCAGTTCATTCCCTCCACCGGCAAAAACTACAACCTCAAGCGCGACGCCTGGCTGGACCAGCGCCGCGACATCATCGCCTCGACCAGCGCGGCGCTCGAATACCTGCAAAACATCTACGAAATGCACGGCGACTGGCATCTCGCCCTGGCCTCCTACAACTGGGGCGAGCACGCCGTCGCCCGCGCCGTGAACAAAAACAAGGCCAAGGGACTGCCGACTGACTATTCCAGCCTGACCATGCCGGGCGAAACCCGCTATTACGTACCCAAGTTGCAGGCCATCAAGAACATCGTGGCCCAGCCCGAACTGTTCGGTTTCAAACTCGACCCGATCGTCAACACGCCCTACTTCGGCACCGTCGATGTCGATAGCGATCTCGACATTTCGCTGGCCGCCAAGCTGGCCGAGACACCGGTGGAAGAATTCATCGCCCTCAACCCGGCCTTCCACCGCCCCATGATGCCGGGCGACAATGCCAGCCCCATCGTCGTCCCCGCCGACAAAGTGGCGATTTTCCGTGCCAACCTGGAGCGCTATGCCGCCGAGGACAAGCCGCTGTCAAGCTGGGAAACCCACATTCTCAAGCCCGGCGAAACGCTTGATGGCGTGGCGGCGCGCTACGATATTTCCCCGGTCAAGCTCAAACAGCTCAACGGCATTACCAAACGCATCAAGGTGGGTCCCGGTTTTAACCTGCTGGTACCGGGCAAGGGTGCCCAGGCAGCGGCCGACGACGTCGCTGGCAAACTGCCGCAAGCCATGCCGGACGTACCGAAGGCGACGCCCGGCAAGCGCGGCAAGGTAGGCAAGGGTGGCAAACCCGTGGGCAAAGCCGCCGACAAGACAGGTAAGAAGATCAAAGAGGTCAAGGGTAAGCGGCGCACCACCATTATCAAAAAGTCAACTGCAAAATCTGCTGCCGTCAAGGCCAAGAGCAAGACGCCCACCGCCCCCAAGAAAAAGCAGCACTAACCACCGTTAGTGAAGCCCATGACCGCCGACAGCACCGCACTCAACCCGCCCGGGAACACACCGGGGTCGGTGCCGCATCTGCATGAATACGATGTGCATCACGACCCCCTGCTGGACTGTCTGGTCGAACTGACCAAGATTCACGGTCGGCCCAGCACGCGCGCCGCCCTTTCCGCCGGCCTGCCATTGTCGAACAAGAAGCTGCCGCCCTCGCTATTTGCTCGTGCTGCGGTGCGCGCGGGGTTTTACAGCAAGATACAGCGGCGTCCGCTCGACCTGATCGATTCGGTATTACTGCCGGTGATCCTGCTGCTTCACGGCGACGAGGCCTGCGTGCTGATGGGCTGGGACGACGAAGGAAAAGTCGCCCGCCTGCTGTTTCCCGAAACCGGCCAGGGCTCGGTCAGCCTGAACCGCGAGGCGCTCCAGGAACGCTATACCGGCATTGCAATCTTTGCGCGGCCGCATTTTCGCTTCGACCAGCGCACGCCGCAACTGGGTGAAGTCAAGCAGCGCCACTGGTTCTGGGGCGCGGTTATCGAGCAGTTCCCGGTATTTCGCGACATCCTGGCCGCCGCGTTGCTGATCAATCTGTTCGCGCTGGCGATGCCCATGTTCACCATGAACGTGTACGACCGCGTGGTGCCGAACTTCGCCCAGGAAACGTTGTGGATGCTCTCGGGCGGGTTGCTGCTGGTGCTGGGGGTCGACTATATGCTGCGCCTGCTGCGAGGGCACTTCCTCGACCTGGCGAGCGCGCGCATCGACCTCCAGCTCTCGGCGCTGATCATGGAGCGGGTGCTGGGCATGCGCCTGTCGGACCGCCCCGCCTCGGTGGGTTCGTTTGCGTCGACGCTACGCTCCTTCGAGTCGGTGCGCGACTTCATCGCCTCGGCGACGGTAACGGCACTGATCGACCTGCCCTTCGCCATCCTGTTCTTCCTGTTGATTCTGTGGATCTCCTGGCCACTGGTGATCCTGCCGGTGCTTGGCGTGATTGCCGTGGTGATCTACAGCTACATCATCCAGCACAAGATGCACGAATTGTCCGAGACGACCTACCGCGCCTCGGCGCTGCGCAATGCCACCCTGATCGAAAGCCTGACGGCGCTGGAAACCATCAAGGCCCATGGCGCCGAAGGACTCATGCAGGAAAAATGGGAGAAGACGGCGGCCTTCCTGTCCCGCGTCAGCGCCGAGTTGCGCCTGCTGTCGTCGTCGGCGATCAACGGCGTTTCCACCATCCAGCAGTTGATCAGCGTCGCCATGGTCATCGCCGGCGTCTATCTGATCCACGAACACATGCTGACCATGGGCGGCCTGATCGCCGCGACCATGCTGTCCGGGCGCGCGCTGGCGCCGCTGGGCCAGATCGTCGGCCTGCTGATGCAATACCAGAATGCCCGCATGGCGCTGGAATCGCTGAACGCTACGATGAAGAATCCAACGGAACGCAGCAATGATTCGGCGTTCGTGCATCGCCCGGAAATTCGCGGCGAGATCGAATTCAAGGACGTCCGTTTCAAGTATCCCAACGTCGAACAGGAGGCGCTCAAGGGGGTCTCCTTCCGTGTCCGTCCGGGCGAATTTATCGTGGTGCTGGGGCGCATCGGTTCCGGCAAAACCACGCTGCAGAAGCTCATGCTCGGCCTCTATCAGCCGACCGAGGGTTCAGTCACCATTGATGGTGTCGACCTGCGCCAACTCGACCCGGTAGACGTTCGCCGCAGTATTGGCTATGTCGCCCAGGACACGCTGCTGTTCTATGGATCGCTGCGGGAAAACATCGCCATCGGCGCGCCCTATGCCGACGACAGCGCCATCGTTACCGCGGCCGAGGTGGCCGGAATCGCCGACTTCGTCAATCGCCATCCGCAGGGCTTCGACATGCTGATCGGCGAACGCGGCGAATCACTTTCCGGCGGCCAGCGTCAGGGCGTCGCCATCGCCCGTGCGCTGCTGCTCGATCCGCCCATCCTGCTGCTCGACGAGCCCACCAGTTCCATGGATTTCACTTCGGAAGCGCAATTCAAGGAACGGCTGCGCATTTTCGCGGAGCACAAGGCGGTGGTAATCGTCACTCATCGCATGAGTCTGCTCGACTTGGCGCATCGCATCATCGTCGTCGACGATGGCCAGATCGTGGCCGACGGGCCCAAGGACAAAGTGGTGGCAGCCCTGCAATCCGGCCAGGTGGGAAAGGCATCATGACGACTATTGCCGTACCGCTACCGCCGACTTTTTCAGCCGCGTCATCCAGTCGAAACGAGAGTGCGTCGCGATGAAGCTCGACAAGCAGCGTCTGCTGGACATCGTCGAAAGCCTGCACCGTGCACTGGAAGCCATACGCCGGCGCGTGCAACCGCAAGTCGACCGCTGGATCGACCAGCTGAAAGTGGACCCCGCCCAGCCGGACAAGGATTTCGTCGCGGATGCCGACTATGCCATCATCCATCAGGATCCGCTGCGGGCCCGCATGCTGGTGAAAACGCTCACCATCGTGTTGGCACTGGCCATCATGTGGTCGGCGGTGGCGCGCGTCGATGAAATCACCAAGGGCGAAGGCAAGGTGATTCCCTCGCGCCAGTTGCAGGTTCTACAAAGCCTCGACGGCGGCATCGTCTCCGAAATTCTGGTGCGTGAAGGCCAGGTGGTCGAAGCGGATCAATTGCTGCTCAAGGTCGATCCGACACGGTTCGAGTCGTCGGTCAATGAAAGTAACTCACAGCTTTACTCTCTCCAGGCAAAAGCCGCGCGGCTGCGGGCGCTAACTGATGGCAAACCCTTCATTCCGCCAGCCGATGCGGTGAAGAACGACCCGACCACGGTCGCGGAAGAGCAACGTCTATACGAAAGCAGCACGTCGGAACTCAACGCGCAGCTTTCGATTGCCCGCCAGCAATTGACCCAGCGCCAGCAGGAATTATCGGAAATGCGCGCCAAGCGCGACCAGGCGGCGCAGGCTTACGAACTGTCCGCGCGCGAACTCGCCGTGACCAAACCCCTGATCAATTCAGGCGCGGTTTCCGAAGTGGAACTACTGCGACTCGAACGCGACGTTTCCCGCTTTCGTGGCGAACGCGAGATGGCCGCCGCGCAAATCCAGCGCTCCCAGGCTGCCATTGGCGAGGCCAGTCGCAAGATTGAGGAAGTCGGGCTCGCCTTCCGCAATGATTCGGGCAAGGAACTCGGCGAGACCCTGGCCAAGCTCAATGCACTGGGCGAAAGCGGCGTGGGTCTGGCCGACAAGGTCAAGCATGCCGCCATCCGCTCCCCGGTGAGAGGAACCGTGAAGCGCCTGCTGGTCAATACCGTCGGTGGCGTGGTGCAGCCTGGCAAGGACGTAATCGAGGTCGTGCCGCTGGAAGACGCACTGCTGCTCGAAGCCAAGGTGCAGCCCAAAGACATCGCTTTTCTGCATCCGGGGCAAAAAGCCATCGTACGCTTCACCGCCTACGATTTCTCCATTTATGGCGGCATGGACGCAGTGCTGGAGCATATCGGCGCCGATACCGTCACCGACGAGAAGGGCAATACCTTTTACACCGTCCGGGTACGCACCACCCAGAACAAGCTCGGCGACAACCTGCCGATCATTCCCGGCATGGTGGCCGAGGTCGATATCGTAACGGGCCAAAAAAGCATTCTCGGCTATCTGATCAAGCCCGTGCTGCGCGCCAAGCAGCTTGCTTTCACCGAACGATAGGGGGCGACCATGGCAAACACTGTTCGTCACTTCTTTGTTTCCAGGCGCGGCGACATGCTGCCCCGCTGGATCGAGGCCTTTCCCGCCGCCCTGCCGTTACGTATCGGAGCCAAAGCGCCAAACATTTCGGAACAATCCATCGCCTGGGTCAGGGTTACCGACGAACCGGTAGCGAAAACACTCGAAGCGGTCCGCCGGATTCTCGGCGGCGATGTGGCCTGTGTCGTGCTCGCCGACCAGCCCGACGACGAACAGGCCATGGCCAGTTTTGCCGCGGCGGCAAAGGGCTATTGCAACACCCATGCAGCGCCGGAACTCCTGCGGCGAATCGCCGACGTCGTCACCCAGGGCGGACTCTGGATCGGCGAATCTCTGATGCATCGACTGATGCGCGCAACCATCCACCTTCCGCCGTCCGCCGCTCCGGCAGTAGTTGCCGCGACAGCGTGGGATGTCGGGCTGACCGAGCGCGAACGCGAAGTGGCGCTGGCCGTGGCAGCCGGCGCCAGCAACAAGGAAATCGCTCGCTCGCTCGACATCACCGAACGAACCATCAAGGCCCACGTAGGCGCCACCTTGGAAAAGCTCGGCGTGCGCGACCGCCTGCAACTCTCTCTCGTCGTCAACGGGCACCGGTCGCGCTGACCATCTCGAACGACCGGCGCCACCCACCAGGCGCCTACATGTACTTCGGTACAGTTCCCCGCTGACCCCCTGTTCCTTATAGTGCGACGATCGCACATTCCATCTGGAGCAGAACCATGGCCAACGAAGGCAACGTCATCGGCACCGTCTCTCACGTTCAAGGTCAGGTATTCGCCCGTGGGGCAGACGGCAAACAGCGACCGCTCAAGGTGGGCGATCCCGTCGTCGAAGGGGAAGTGATCGTCACCGGTGAAAACGGTCGTGTCGAACTGGCCTTCAACGACGGCCAGATGTTCGTTGTGCGCAACAACGAAACCGTCACACTCGACGCCGCCGTGGTCGGCAATGAACTGCCCGACGCCAAGGATGCCGCCCTTCTCGGCGGTGCCGCCGACGCAAACGACATCACTCGCGCCATCGCTGAAGGTGGCAGCCTCGATGAACTGCTCGAAGAAACCGCCGCCGGCAATACCGGTGCCGGTACCGGCGACAATGGCCACAGCTTTGTCCAGCTGATGCGCATCGGCGAAGAACTGACGCCAGCCGATTATGAATGGGGTTCCCGCGGCGGCAAGAACCTCGACCGGATTCTCCCGGGTGAATCTGATGATACGGGGGTTGGCAGTTCACCAATTCAATCAACCGCAGGCACATCGGGTACTACCACACCAACCATCACCGCAACATCGGCCGACACCGCAGCCCCATCCGGCCCGACAGTCGTCATTTCCGAGGACT
>JAIFMO010000224.1 GCA_020048435.1 Sulfuritalea sp. | reverse complement strand
ACACGCTGCTGGGTTCGCTGCTGATGCTGGTCGCGTTGATCTACCTATTCCTGGCCTCGGGCGGCAGCTTCAATCTGCTCGAATGGCATCAGGTTCGCTTGGAAATGGCGCCGCAGATCATGTTGTTTATCGCCTTCCTTGTTGCTTTTGCTGTCAAGGTGCCGATGTGGCCGGTGCATACTTGGCTACCTGATGCCCACGTCGAAGCGCCCACCGGCGGCTCGGTGGTGCTGGCCGCCATCATGCTGAAACTCGGCGCTTACGGTTTCCTGCGATTCTCGCTACCCATTGCCCCCGATGCCAGCCAGGACATGAAGAAACTGGTGGCCTACTCGTCGATTTCCCACATGGGCTTCGTTACCTTGGGTTTCTTCATATTCAACTCCTTGGGAATCGAAGGTGCGTTGGTACAGATGATTTCCCACGGCTTTATTTCCGCCGCAATGTTCCTTTGCATCGGCGTTTTGTACGACCGCATGCACTCGCGGCAAATTGCCGATTACGGTGGCGTGGTCAATACCATGCCGAAATTCGCCGCGCTGTTCCTGTTTTTCGCCATGGCTAATTCCGGATTACCGGCGACCTCCGGCTTTGTAGGCGAGTTCATGGTGGTGCTGGGTGCGATCAAGTTCGACTTCTGGGTAGGCTTTGCGGCCGCGACCACGCTGGTTCTCGGCGCGGCCTATACGCTGTGGATGTACAAGCGGGTTGTCTTCGGGGTGGTTGCCAACAAGCACGTCGAAGCCTTGCATGACATCAACGGTCGGGAATTTCTCGTGCTGGGCCTGTTGGCGGCGGCCGTGCTCGCCATGGGCGTTTATCCCTTTCCCTTCACCGACATCATGCATGCCTCGGTGGATAACCTGCTCAAGCATGTCGCAGTGAGCAAGCTCTAAAGACACGAGACCGAGAGACCCAAGATGCTCCAGAACTTCGTGATCCCCGATCTCTATCCGGCCGCACCGGAGCTTTTCATCGCACTGATGGCCTGCGTGATCCTGCTCGTGGATCTCACGCTCAGCCAGGCGCAGCGCTGGGTTACCTCGTTGCTGACGATGCTGACACTCATCGGTTGCGCGGCAATTACCTACAACACCATGGATGGCCAGTCGGTGCTGACGTTCGGCAATATGTTTGTCGATGATCTCCTCTCCGACTTCCTCAAGATGATGCTGTACATCACGGTGATCTCTGTGTTGGTGTATAGCCGCGGTTACATGGTGGCCAGGGGGCTCGACAAGGGCGAGTATTACGTGCTGGTGCTCTTTGCCACGCTGGGCATGATGGTCATGATCTCTGCGGCGCACCTGCTGTCGGTTTATATCGGTCTCGAACTGCTGTCGCTGTCGCTCTATGCGCTGGTGGCCATCGATCGCGATTCTTCACGCGCGACCGAGGCGGCGATGAAATATTTCATCCTCGGCGCACTGGCCTCGGGTCTGCTGCTCTACGGCATGTCAATGATCTATGGCGCCACCGGCACGCTGGAAATCGGCGGTATCGCCCAGTCGATCGCACAGGGTGTCGCCTACAAGAAAGTATTGGTGTTCGGTTTGATCTTCCTTGTGTCGGGTATTGCCTTCAAGCTTGGCGTGGTGCCCTTCCACATGTGGATTCCCGACGTTTATCATGGTGCCCCCACCGCCATCACGCTGTTCATTGCGTCGGCGCCCAAACTGGCGGCCTTTGCCATGACGCTGCGCCTGCTTGTCTATGGCCTGTTCGAATTGGCCGAGCACTGGCAAACCATGTTGATGATCATGGCGGTGCTATCCATCGGTCTGGGCAACCTTGCCGCCATCGCCCAAACCAACATCAAGCGCATGCTGGCCTATTCGGCGATTTCTCACATGGGCTTCATGTTGCTGGCGCTGATGAGCGGGGTAGTCGCCGGTGACCGTCACTTCATGATTAACGCCTACAGTTCGGCCATGTACTACGTCGTCGCCTATGTGCTGATGTCGCTCGGTTCCTTTGGCATGATCCTGTTGCTGTCGCGATCTGGCTATGAGGCGGAAAATCTGGAAGATTTCAAAGGCCTCAACCAGCGTAGTCCGTGGTTTGCCGCCGTGATGATGGTGCTGATGCTCTCTATGGCCGGCATTCCATTCTTTATCGGCTTCTTTGCCAAGTTTTCGGTGCTACTAGCAGCTGTCGATGCAGGATATGTCGGTATCGCCGTGGCGGCCGTGATGTTCTCGCTGGTCGGAGCCTTCTACTACCTGCGTGTCGTCAAACTGATGTATTTCGACGCTCCGACCGATGCCGCACCCATACAGGCCGGGCTCGACATGCGAGTGTTGCTGTCGGCGAACGGCATTGCCGTGGCGTTGTTCGGCGTGTTTCCGCAGACAATCATGTCCTTGTGTACCTACACTCTGGTGCGCTCGATGTGATTGCGGCAACGTGAGCGGCGCCGCGTTTATCATCTTCATTACCTCGTCCGCTCGCGTGGCCCCGGAGGGCGGTGATGGATGATCCGGATCTGACCGAAGAAACTCTGGAAAGCCGGGAAGCCTACAAGGGTTGCCTGCTCCACGTTTTTTCGGATCGTGTGCGACTACCCAATGGCAAGGAGAGTGTGCGCGAGGTCATCAAGCATCCGGGCGCGGTTGTCATTATTGGCGTTCTCGATAACGGCAAATTGCTCTTCGAAAGGCAATTTCGCTATCCATTGCGGCGTGTGTTTCTCGAATTGCCCGCTGGCAAGATCGATGCCAATGAGCATATTCTCGACTGCGGCCGGCGCGAGCTGCGTGAAGAAACCGGCTACAAGGCCAAGTCTTGGCGGCATCTCGCTACCATGCATCCATGCATTGGCTATTCGGATGAACGCATCGAGATATTCCTGGCCCACGGGCTCAGCTATATCGGGCACGAGCGCGACCAGGAAGAGTTCCTCGAAGTGATTGAAATGTCGCTCGTCGACGCGATGGCCGCAATTCGCGACGGTGAGATTACCGACGGCAAGACCATTGCCGGCTTGATGTGGGCCGAGAAGATATTCTCCAACCAGTGGTCGCTGCCGGCATAAGATGGCAAAAACTGCCAGTCAGTCCGCGTCTCGGCAGCACGAGGCAGAGGCACAATTAAATTCTGCGGCTTCGGCATCAAGCGCCCGAGTTTCCGACGAGGCCGATGTCGAGGAGGGCGGTAGTTATCACCTGCATGCTCTGCACATTATCTCGGAGGTTTCGGCGAGCCTCGCCGACGAGGATGATGTCGAAGAACTGCTCGGTCGCTTCCTTGGCACCATGATTCGCCTGGCCAATGCCAGTGCCGGTGCTGTGCGCGTACTGACCTCAAACGGCGAGCACCTGCGTCTGGTCGGGGCGCGTGGTCTGCCACATGACGTTGTCGAACACGAGCGATTGGTACCGGTGGATTGCGGTCACTGCGGTAGCGCCGTTCGCGACAATCGCTCCCGTTACGAGATCGATCTGCAGGTCTGCGCTACCCGCACCAACCATCCCTATTTCGGGCGAGAATGCCAAGCCATGGTGGTCGTTCCACTGCACAATCGGGGGCGCTTGCTCGGTACCTATAATCTTTTCCTGCCGGAACGCTTCAATCTGCCCGAGGAAGTTGCCCTGCTGTTTCGTTCGATCGGCGAGCACCTCGGCATGGCGCTCGAAAACGCACGCCTCAAGCGCGAAAACCTACGCATCACGCTGATGAACGAGCGGCAAATGATGGCCGCCGAAGTTCATGATTCACTGGCGCAGACACTGGCTTACATGAAAATGCGCATCGCCGTGTTGCAGGATGCGCTAGCCGCCGACGAGGTTGGCAAGGCCAACAAATACGCCAGCGATCTCGGCCAGGCGTTGGACGAGGCCTACGCCCAATTGCGCGAATTGCTCTCCCAGTTTCGCAGCCGCATGGACCCGATGGGGCTGGTGCACGCTTTGGAGGGGATGGTGGCGGGTTTCAAGGGGCGCACCGGCATCGAGCTCGACTATCGCAATCGCGTTGCCGACTTTCGCCTGTCTGTGGATCAGGAGGCACAGGTGTTTTTCATCATTCAGGAGGCGCTGACGAATGTCGCCCGCCACTCCGGCGCTACACTTGCGACGTTGGTGCTCGAGGGGGCTGGCGACCACTACCTGGCAACGATTGAAGACAACGGTCGCGGAGGCCAGGGCTTCTTCGCCATTGCCAACCGCACCAGCGGATTCGACGAACACCCGCGGTTGCGGGACCATTTTGGCCTGACCATCATGCGCGAGCGTGCCCGCAAGATTGGCGGCCGTGTCGAGGTGGCAAACCTGCCCGAAGGCGGTTTTCGGGTGCGCCTGACATTTCCTGTGCTGGCCGGACGAACATGACACGCTTGAACGCTACCCCGCAACTCTCCGTTCTCCTCGTCGACGATCACACCCTGTTTCGCAAGGGCTTGGCCGAACTTCTCGAACAGCGCGCCGACATCAAGGTGGCGGGGATTGCTGGCAATGCCGACGCTGCGCTGCGCCTTCTCGACGAAACCAAACCGGACGTGGTGATCACCGATCTCAATATGCCACCCTGCGGCGGTTTGGCCCTGTTGCGACAGATACGAGCGGTCGGATGGCAGGGGCCGGTGCTGATACTGACCGTCTCGGACGCAGAGGAAGACCTCTCAAGTGCGTTACGGGCGGGCGCACAGGGGTATCTGCTCAAGGACATGGAGCCGGATGACGTGGTGGACGCGGTACAGCGCGCCGTGCGTGGCGAGACGGTGGTGGCGCCGGCGATGACGCTGAAGCTGGTGCATCTGCTGCAAGGCGGGGGAACGGCGGAGGCAGACAAGACGGATCCATTGAAACAACTGACGGCGCGTGAACGGGAGATTCTCGATTACCTGGCGCAAGGCTTGTCGAACAAGGCGATTGCCCGGTCACTCGACATCAGCCACGACACCGTCAAACTACATGTGCGCCACATCCTGGCGAAGCTCAACTTCACCTCGCGCGTCGAAGCTGCCGTATTTGCCATCGAGCAGAAGTCCGCTCAAGCCCGGCGCTGACCTTCGTCGATATTGCAACCGGCACTGATGCACAGTGCCGGCTTTATCAGTCGGCGAAAAATTCCTTGACGCGATCCATCCAGCCCTTGGCGCGCGGGTTGTGACGGTCCGAGTTTTTCTGACTTTCGTCTTCAAACTCGCGCAGTAGTTCGCGCTGACGATCGGTCAAGTTGACCGGCGTCTCGATGACGACATGACAGAGCAGGTCGCCCTGACCGATGGAGCGCACGCCCTTGATGCCCTTGCCGCGCAGGCGAAACACCTTGCCGGTCTGTGTTTCCGCAGGCACCTTGAGACGGGCGACGCCGTCGAGCGTAGGAATCTCGATTTCGCCACCTAGCGCGGCCGTGGCGAAACTCACGGGCATCTCGCAGTGCAGGTCGTCGTGGTCGCGCTGGAAGACGCCATGGGTCTTGAGATGGATCTGCACATAGAGATCGCCTGGCGGACCGCCATTGACGCCGGGTTCGCCCTCGCCGGATAGCCGAATGCGATCGCCCTCGTCAATGCCGGAGGGAATCTTGACCGACAGGGTTTTGTGCTGCTTGACGCGGCCGGCGCCGTGACATGCGGTACAGGGGTCGGCGACATAGCGACCGGTACCGTGGCACTTGGGACAGGTTTGCTGGATGGAGAAGAAGCCCTGCTGCATGCGCACCTGGCCGTGGCCGCCGCAGGTCGGGCAGGTCTTGGGTTCGGTGCCCTTCTTGGCGCCGCTGCCATGGCAGGCGTCGCACTCGGCCATGGTCGGGATGCGGATGCGGGTTTCGGTACCGCGAGCCGCTTCTTCGAGAGAGACTTCCAGGTTGTAACGGAGGTCGGCCCCGCGATAGACGTTGGAACGGCCGCCACCGGGGCGTCCGCCGCCACCACCGAAAATGTCACCAAAAATGTCCGAGAAGGCATCGCCAAAGTTGCCGAAACCACCCTGGCCGCCTTGGCCGCCACCCATGGATGAATCGACACCGGCATGGCCGAACTGGTCGTAAGCCTGGCGCTTCTTGGCGTCCGACAGGATTTCGTAGGCTTCCTTGGCCTCCTTAAACTGCTCCTCGGATTTCGGGTTATCCGGGTTGCGGTCGGGATGATGCTTCATCGCCAGACGGCGGTAGGCCTTCTTTATTTCGTCGTCGCCAGCGTCGCGATTGATGCCGAGAACTTCGTAGTAGTCGCGTTTAGCCATGAGTCAATTCACCACAGGTCCACAGAGGCATGGAGGCCGGCGCGGAGATATGCTCCGCAACTCCGTACCCCCATGGTTCAGCATTCAACGTTCAGCGTTTTTCCTTACTTCTTGTCCTTGACCTCGGTGAACTCGGCATCCACCACGTCGGCATCGTCCTTCTTGTCCGACTTCGCTTCGCCGCCTGCGCCGGCTCCCGGGGCACCGGACTCGGCGCCACCCGCCTGCTGCTGGCTTTCTGCGTAGATCTTCTCGCCCAGCTTCTGCGATGCCAAGCCCAACGCCTGCGTTTTGGCTTCGATGGCAGCCTTGTCCGAACCCTTGATGGCGTCCTCGGCCTCCTTGATGGCGGCTTCGATCTTCGCTTTTTCGTCGGCGTCGAGTTTGTCGCCGTGCTCGGTCAGCGCCTTCTTCACCGAATGGATCATGCCGTCGCACTGGTTGCGCGATTCGACCATCTCGTGCGCCTTCTTGTCCTCCTCGGCGTGGGCCTCGGCATCGCGCACCATGTGCTGAATTTCTTCGTCACTCAAGCCGGAGTTGGCCTTGATGGTGATCTTGCTTTCCTTGCCGGTGCCCTTGTCACGGGCGGAGACGTGCAGGATGCCATTGGCGTCGATGTCGAAGGTGACTTCGATCTGCGGCATGCCGCGGGGGGAGGGCGGAATGTCGGTGAGATTGAACTGGCCCAGGCTCTTGTTGCCAGCAGCCATTTCGCGCTCACCCTGCAACACATGGATGGTCACGGCCGACTGGTTGTCGTCGGCGGTGGAAAAGGTCTGGCCGGTCTTGGTCGGAATGGTTGTGTTTTTCTGGATCAGCTTGGTCATCACGCCGCCCAGGGTCTCGATGCCCAAGGATAGCGGAGTAACGTCGAGCAGCAACACGTCCTTGACTTCGCCCTGCAGCACGCCGCCCTGAATGGAGGCGCCGATGGCGACGGCTTCATCGGGGTTCACGTCGCGACGCGGTTCCTTGCCGAAGAACTCCTTGACCTTCTCCTGCACCTTGGGCATGCGCGTCATGCCGCCGACGAGGATAACGTCGACAATATCTTCGACCTTGACGCCGGCATCCTTGATGGCCATGCGGCAGGGGGCGATGGTGCGTTCGATCAGTTCCTCGACCAGCGACTCGAACTTGGAGCGGGTGATCTTCATCGCCAGGTGCTTCGGTCCCGAGGCATCCGCCGTGATATAGGGCAGGTTAATTTCGGTCTGCTGGTTGCTGGAGAGTTCGATCTTGGCTTTTTCGGCCGCGTCCTTCAGGCGCTGCAAGGCGAGTATGTCGCTCTTGAGATCGACGCCCTGATCTTTCTTGAACTCGGTGACGATGTAATCGATGACACGCTGGTCGAAGTCCTCGCCGCCGAGGAATGTGTCGCCGTTGGTGGACAGCACTTCGAACTGGTGCTCACCTTCGATTTCGGCAATTTCGATGATGGAAATGTCGAAGGTGCCACCGCCGAGGTCATACACCGCGATCTTGCGGTCGCCTTCCTTCTTGTCGAGGCCAAAGGAGATAGCCGCAGCAGTCGGTTCGTTGATGATGCGCTTGACTTCAAGGCCGGCGATGCGGCCGGCGTCCTTGGTGGCCTGGCGCTGCGAGTCGTTGAAGTAGGCCGGCACGGTAATGACCGCTTCGGTGACCTCTTCACCAAGGTAATCCTCGGCGGTCTTTTTCATCTTGCGCAGCACTTCGGCGGACACCTGCGGCGGCGCCATTTTCTTGTCGCGAACCTGCACCCACGCGTCGCCGTTGTCGGCCTTGCATATCGAGAAGGGCATCAAGTCGATGTCCTTCTGTACTTCTTTTTCATCAAAGCGGCGGCCGATCAGGCGCTTGACTGCGTAGAGTGTGTTCTTGGCGTTGGTGACGGCCTGGCGTTTGGCCGAGGCGCCGCAAAGAATCTCGCCGTCTTCGGTGTAGGCGACGATTGAAGGCGTGGTGCGGGCGCCCTCGGAGTTTTCAATCACCTTCGGTTTGCCGCCTTCCATGATGGCGACGCAGCTATTGGTGGTGCCCAAGTCGATGCCGATGATCTTGCCCATGTTTGCTTCCTTATTGAATTCGTTGAAAAACTAAGCTGCTCTAAAGATAGGGTTAATGTGGGGTAACTGAGCCCATCTTCAAGCGCCGATTTTCGCTTTCGACACGATAACCAGCGCGGGACGAATCACGCGCTCGTTGAGAACGTAGCCTTTTTGCAGCACGTTGATCACGCGGTTAGGTTCGCCCTCGGCTTCCAGTTGGCTGATGGCCTGGTGCTTGTGGGGATCGAATTTCTCTTCGAGCGGATCGATTTCCATCAGGGCCGACTTGTCGAAGGCGGTGATGAGTTGCTTCAGCGTCAGTTCGACGCCGGCCTTGAAGGCTTCGGCGGTCTGGTTCTCGTTGGCCAGTGCGGCTTCGAGGCTGTCCTTTACCGGCAGAAGTTCGCCGGCAAATCTTTCGATAGCGAACTTGCCGGCCTTGGCGATATCTTCCTGAGCGCGGCGGCGAATGTTTTCACCTTCGGCCTTGGCCCGCAGCCATGCATCATGATGTTCGGCCGCCTTGAGTTCGGCGGCGGTAAGCATTTCTTCTAGGCTGGGAAGGGTGTCGGTTGCCGCGATGGCGGCGGCGAGGTCGGTCATTGCCGTGTCGCTAGCGCCGACTTTTTGCTCGATCTCGGGCAGAGGGTGATTTTCTTTGGTGTCTTCCTGCATTTGGCCGTTCCTTGGTTTGGCTACGCGATTAATTTGGCTACGCGATTAACCCTGCCAATGTTGGGGTGGCAGAGGGTATTTCAAGTCTTCTGATGGAAGGGGATCACACTTGGCGGGCAACGCTGGCGCAGCGAGCTTGCAGGCTCCCCCGTTCGTCGGGGGAGAAGTTTCCTACTACGTCCTGAAGCGGCTGACGACGCCCTGCAGCGCATCGGCCAGCGATTCAAGCCGCTGTGCCGCAACCGTGGTCTGGCCGACCACGGCGTTGTTCTCGCGGGCCATGGCAGCGATGGCTTCGATGTTGCGCGCCACCTCGCCGCTGACGCGGCGCTGTTCGTCGGCTGATGCGGCAATCGCATCCATGCCGTGTTCGACTTGCACGACAGAACCGTTGGATACGGCCAGTACCTCGGCCACCTGTTCGAGCGAGTTCTGACTGGACGCGATGTGCCCCAAGCCCTTTTCGATCGAGTTTCTCACCGCGTGAGATTGTTGCGCCAGGGTGCGCGTGATGGTGTCGATTTCGCTGGCCGAGGTGGCCGATTTCTCGGCGAGTTTGCGCACTTCGTCGGCGACGACGGCAAAGCCGCGGCCCTGCTCGCCGGCGCGGGCCGCTTCAATGGCGGCATTCAACGCCAGCAGGTTGGTCTGATCGGCAATGTCGCGGACCTCTTGTGTGATCGCGGTAATCGCTTCTGCGTTGTGAACGAACTCCTCCACCGATTCGGCCATCTGACGCACGGAACCCTCGACGGAGTCGATTTCGCCCATGAGACTGGAAATGCTCTCGTTGCCGCTGTGCGAGTTGGCCGCACTAGCGCGCGCCTGGTTGCGCACTGATTCGGTCTGCTCGGCAATGGTCGCCGTGCTGGTGGCCATGGATTCGACCGAACCGGCCGCCGAGTTGGAACTCGCCGTCTGTTGGTTAGAACTCACCGCCACCTGGCCGGCGTAACTGGAAACTTCACGTGCGGCAACCGACACCTTGGCCGCCGATTCGCTGACATGGCGTACCAATGCACCGAATTTTTCCATCATCTGGTTGAAGGCGCGCGATGCCTGGCCGATCTCGTCCTGGCTACGCTCTTCCAGTCGGCGGGTCAGGTCGCCCTCGCCGCTGGCGATGTCGCGCAGGCCGGAAACCATGATGTCCAGCGGGCGCGTGACGACGTTGCGGACAAACAGGTAGATGAAGACCAGTAGCGGCAAGCTCAACAGCAGGGCGGCGAAAATCGACTTGAGGCGCTGGGTCGACACCATCTCGTTGACATGGTCGAGCGAGATTTTCATGCTGACCACGCCGAGCACGGTGTTTTCCGGCACCTGATGGCAGGCCAGGCAGTCTTTGCCCAGATAACTCTTCTGCCCCATCGCCGGCCGCACCACCCGCAGGAATTCGCCTTTCGCATCGGATTGCACCGCGGTGAATTCCTTGCCCGTGGCCAGCACCTGCTGCTCGACGGCATCCGGCGGAGTTTGCTCCTTACTCGTGCCGGGGCCGTAGAGCTTGATGACCGATTCGCCGCGAATGACCTTGAGATCGCGGATGATCGAGAGTTGCTTGATCTGGTCGAGGAAAATCTCGCGCTGGCCGATGGTGCCGGTGATCATCATGCCGGTCAGGCCCGCCAGCGTGGTTTCGTGCATGGACTGTGAAAACTCGCGCGCCTGATCGATGGCGGTGTCGCGATTGACGCTGCTGATCCACAAAATCAACACCAGCCAGCCAACCGCCAGCATCAGCCAGATGACCAGCGTTAGCCGGAACCAGATTTTCAGATCGCCAAAGCGTCCCATGCGGATAACCTCAAGCCAAGAGCGGATGAAATGCAGTCAATGGTTGAGTTTAGCTCAATAGCGATTGAGCGGGGGCGTCAACTTGGCAGCTGAGTGGCAGCTGAGTGGCGACTGAGTTGCCACGGCAAAGATCATCAATATCTGGCGAGCCACCTATACCGTAAGATCTATTTCCTGCAGGCTGCCAGCACGGCCTGATTCATCGAGCCAGAGGCCGCTGGCGCGCACGGCGCCGAGATCGGTATTGGCAGCGTCGCGCAATTCAAAGGGGGAGGCGACCCGGGCCAGCGAAAGTGCGCCAACGCCGGCTTCTCGCAGGCTTGTTGCCGTACCGCTACCGCCGACTTTTGGGGTCCATACAAGCAGATCTTTGAAAACGCTGTCATTTTCATCGATCCAGCCGTTACCGTCCTGATCGTGACGGGCGAGTTCGGCAAAGCCGGAATTGGTGGCCGGGCCGAATAATTCCGCGCCGGAATCAATCTTGCCATTGTGATTGAGGTCGAGTGCCAGATAGCCGCTGCCCGAAGCGAAAGTCGGCAGGTCTTCGGCGCGACCATCGTTGTTCAGGTCGAAACTAAAGCGCTGGTTCGAAAGCTGGGCCGCCTGGCCGTTGAAATTGATCACCAGCGGGTCCTTGCGCACGGCGTCGCCTCTGCGGATGCTGACACTGGTTTCCTCGCGGTAATAACGTGTCATCGCGAGATCGAGCTTGAAGCTGATTTCCTGGCCATCGGTGGTGCGGACAACGCCCTCGGCAGAGAATTGCGTCGTCTCTGCTTCCTCGTGGACCGCGTGGTAGTCATACTCGACGCCGTAACCGGCCGGGCGCTGGGCGCTATCGCCCGGGGTGGCTTGATTACCTTGAACGCTTTGGGCCAACCGGGCCGTATCCTGGGTGCTGACGTCGGTCCGTCCGGAAAACTCGGCGGATGAGAATATTTTGATCGTTTGGCCGGTGAGCATTTCGACCATCGACCTGATGAGGATCAGAATTGGGTCGTTATCGACGGCATCGGCCGCGGCGTCGATGGCCGTGGCTTCGCTTGCGGTTGTTGGCGGGCTGGCCGGGGCGAAATATTTGGGGGGCGTGAATGGGTTCGCGAGGGCGCGGGCAGCATCCGATATCCGCATGACGGCGGCCGACGGTAGCAGCCGCCGATCATTTGCTTCCCGCGACCCCTCGAAATCAGGACGAGTCGACCCGGTCCATGCACGCAGTGTTTCGCTTTGCTCTCGCCGCGTGACAGCGGTGTGTTCCGATCGCAGGAACAGGGTTGAGCTGGCGATTTTCACTGGGTTCTCCTCTCCGGACACTCATTGGCGAAACTCGCCTGCCCGTGAGAACACTAACGACCGCTTTGCGCCGGAGTTGAGGCCTTGTTTAGGCCTTGCTTTTTATCCAGCGCATCAGGCTGGCTGCATCCATTGCGCCGGATTGCCGTGCGACTTCGCGGCCGCCCTTGAAAATTGCCAGCGTCGGAATGCTGCGGATGCCAAAACGGGCCGCTATCGCCTGCTCAGCCTCGGTGTCGAGCTTGGCCAGCCGGTAGTGCGGCTCCGACTGGCGCGCCGCCTCGGCAAAGGCCGGCGCCATCGAGCGGCAGGGGCCGCACCAGGGTGCCCAGAAGTCGACGACGACCGGAATGTCGGAACGGCCGACGTGTTTGTCGAAGCTGGCCGCATCAAGTTCGACCGGTTTGCCGGCGAAGAGGGGTTTGCCGCACTTGCCGCAGGTGCCGCCGTCGACCAAACGCTCGGCGGGCACGCGGTTGGTCGCGTGGCAGTGAGGACAAACGATGTGCAGGGATTCGGTGGCGGCGGTCATGGTTCACTCCAAATATAAGCTGGTGCTGATATTTGGGTGCTTACGGACGATTCAAGACCCGGCGATTCAAGTGCGGACAATTTAACCGCCGCTCAGGCGATCATGCGCGATGTCGGCCAGGGCCGCGATCCAGTCGCTGCGTTCGTTGAGGCAGTGAATGTAGTTGAACTCCCGTCCACCTTCGGCGAGGAAGGCATGCTTGCATTCGAGGGCGATTTCTTCGAGTGTTTCGAGGCAGTCGGCGGGGAAGCCGGGACAGATTACATCGACGCTGCCGATGCCATCGCGGGCCATTTGCTCCAGTGTTGGCTGGGTATAAGGTTGCAGCCACGCGGCCTTGCCGAAGCGCGACTGGAAGGTCAGTTGCCAGCGGTCGGCGGCCAGGCCAAGTGCGGCGGCCAGTGCCGCGGCGGTGCGCCGGCATTCGTCGGCGTAGGGATCGCCGCGATCAACCGAGCGCTGCGGGATGCCGTGGAAACTCATCACCAGTTTTTCCGCGCGGCCCTGGTTTTCCCAGTGTTCGCGAACGCTGCCGGCCAGCGCGGCGATATAGGCGGGGTGCTCGGGGTAGCTGCGGATGGCGATGAATTCCATCGCATCGGGA
>JAIFMO010000158.1 GCA_020048435.1 Sulfuritalea sp. | reverse complement strand
CACCGCCCCGGCGGCGGCCAGCGGCCACTCAAGGGTCGATCCGACGGCCACCAACCCGGCCCCCGCCGCCGCCAGCGGCAGATCGCGCGCCAGCCGCATACCCGCCGTGGCATCGGGACGTCGCTGGCCGCCAAGGGCGGTCGGCAGCAGCACGGGCAGCGTGCCCAGCGCCGCCAAGCCCAGAAAGCCGAGGGTATTGAGGTGCACATGCACCAGGCGCAGCGCCGCGCGCAATTCCGGCCGGGCCAGCCACAGCGGCACCAGACTAACGGCGACCAGCAACGCCAGCAACGCCGCCACATACCAGCGCGCGCCAGGATGCGGCTGGCCGAGCGTGGCGCGCAGGCGAACGATGATCCATGCCGCCAGCACCAGCGCCACGCCCGCCGTCGCGGTGGCCGCGGCGTGCAGGCTCCATTCCGGCAGGCTGCCCGCCAGCCCGAGCACGGCGAGTATGCCCGCCGACTGCACCACCAGAGGCAGGTTATAAATGACGGCGGACGCCGCTCGGGTGCGGGTAAGCACCGGCACGAAGTGGATGATCGCGCCAAACACCAGCGGCATGGCGCCGACGGCAAAGGCGATGTGAAAAGTCGGCGCTAGCGGTACGGCACGCAGGGCGGCAACGCCCGCCGAGAGGAAGGCGAGGACGGCGCAGATGCCGAGATAGACCAGCATCCGCCGGGTACGCGCCTAGTTCAGGCTTTCCAGGCGCAGGCGGATCAACCTACCGGTCACCACCGGCAGCGACTCGATCAGGCGAATGGCCGCATCGACCTGCTTCTCGCGGGTCAGGTGCGTCAGCATGATGATGTCGGTCTGCTGCTCGCCCTCGGCCGGCTCGCGCTGGATCATGGCGTCGATGGAAATCTGCTGGTCGGCCAGGATGCGCGTGATGTCGGCCAGCACGCCGGGTTTATCCTCGACCCGCATGCGCAGGTAGTAGCTGGTCTGCACCTCGCCGATGGGCAACACCTTGAGGTCGGCCAGTTGATCCGGCTGGAAAGCCAGATGCGGCACGCGGTGCCCGGGGTCGGCGGTGTGCATGCGGGTGATGTCGACCAGATCGGCGATCACCGAGCTGGCGGTGGGTTCGGCGCCGGCGCCCTTGCCATAGTAGAGGGTCGAGCCAACGGCATCGCCCTGCACCAGCACGGCATTCATGGCGCCCTCGACATTGGCGATCAGCCGCTTGGCCGGGATCAAGGTCGGATGCACCCGTAGCTCGACGCCCTCCGGCGTGCGCTTGGTGATGCCCAGCAGCTTGATGCGGTAGCCGAGTTGCTCGGCGTACTTGATGTCTTGGGCGTCCAACTGGCTGATGCCCTCGATGTGGGCCTTGTCGAACTGCACGGGAATGCCGAAGGCAATGGCCGACATCAGGGTGATCTTGTGCGCGGCGTCGACGCCTTCGATGTCGAAAGTCGGATCGGCCTCGGCATAGCCGAGACGTTGCGCCTCCTTCAGCACGACGTCGAAAGGCAGCCCTTTGTCGCGCATTTCGGTCAGGATGAAGTTGGTGGTGCCGTTGATGATGCCGGCAATCCACTGGATGCGATTGGCGGTGAGGCCCTCGCGCAGCGCCTTGATGATGGGGATGCCGCCGGCGACGGCCGCCTCGAAGGCAACCATGACGCCCTTTTTCTGCGCGGCAGCGAAGATTTCATTGCCATGCACCGCCAGCAGCGCCTTGTTGGCAGTGACGACGTGCTTGCCGTTCTCGATGGCCTTGAGCACCAGTTCCTTGGCGATGCCGTAGCCGCCGATCAATTCGACGACGATGTCGACCGCGGGGTCGGCAACGACGGCAAAGGCGTCGTCGGTGAGACGGCACTTGCCGCCGGTGACCTGCTTCGCCAGGTCGAGATTCTTGTCGGCGACGACGCTGATCTGGATCGGCCGGCCGGCGCGACGGGTGATTTCTTCGGCATTACGGTTGAGCACCGTCCAGGTGCCGCCGCCGACGGTGCCGATACCGAGGAGGCCTACATTGATGGGTTTCATGCTGTTCTAGGTTCCGTGACGTTTTCGATAATGTTCGAGGAAGCGCGCGATGCGGCCGATGGCCTCGGTGAGGTCGTCGGCATTGGGCAGAAACACCACGCGGATGTGATCGGTGGCCGGCCAGTTGAAGCCCGAGCCCTGCACCAGCAGCACCTTTTCCTGCTCTAACAGTTCGAGGATGAAATGCTGGTCGTTGGCGATCGGGTACATCTTGGGGTCGAGCCGGGGAAAGAGATACATCGCCGCCCGCGGTTTGACGCAGGTGACACCAGGAATCTGCGTCAGCAACTGCCAGGCGACATCGCGCTGCTTGCCCAGCCGCCCGGTCGGCAGCACCAGATCGTTGATGCTCTGGTAGCCGCCCAGGGCAGTCTGGATACCGTACTGCGCCGGCACGTTGGCGCACAGGCGCATCGAGGCCAGCATGTTGAGGCCCTCGATGTAGTCGCGGGCGTTGTGCTTTTCGCCCGAGATGATCAGCCAGCCGGCGCGGAATCCGGCCGACCGGTAGTTTTTCGACAGGCCGTTGAAGGTGATCACCAGCACATCCTCGGCCAGGCTGGCAATCGACGTGTGGGTATTGCCGTCGTAGAGCACCTTGTCGTAGATCTCGTCGGCGTAGATGATCAGTTGATGCTCGCGGGCCAGCTTGACGATTTCCAGCAGCAGATCGTCGGGATACAGTGCGCCGGTCGGGTTGTTCGGGTTGATGACGACGATGGCGCGCGTGTTCGGTGTGATCTTGGCGCGGATGTCGGCGATATCCGGCAGCCAGCCGGCGCCCTCGTCGCAAATGTAGTGGCGCGGCGTGCCGCCCGAGAGGCTGACGGCGGCGGTCCATAGCGGGTAATCCGGCGCCGGCACCAGCACCTCGTCGCCGACATCCAGCAACGCGTTCATCGACATCGTGATCAGTTCGGAAGCGCCGTTACCGATGATGATGTCGTCGACCTGCACGCCGACGATCTTCTTCACCTGCGTGTAGTGCATGATCGCCTTGCGCGCGGCGAAAAGTCCCTTGGAGTCGGTATAGCCCGAAGCCGCCGGCAGGTTGTGGATGATGTCCTGGATGATTTCTTCCGGCGCGATGAAGCCGAAGGGCGCGGGATTGCCGATGTTCAACTTGATGATGCGCTGGCCGTCTTCCTCCATTTGCCGGGCGCGCGCCAATACCGGCCCGCGGATGTCATAGCAGACGTTGGCGAGTTTGGCGGACTTGAGTACGGGTTGCATGATCGTGACCTGAAACGTTACGGGGAAAGGGCCGCAGGCGTCTGATGGGGCCGGCGCGAAAGGCGTAATCCTACCGCAAATCGCCTCGCCTCCAAGGCTGGAATCGCCAGCAACAAGCGCATCCGGACGCAACGCTACATCTTCCAGAGGGTGGACTGGTCGTCTGCGCGCACATCATCGCCAAACTTGGCTGCACCCGCATCGGCGAATTGGACGGCCTATAATCCCCAGTCAAATTATGGTTTTTTCCGCCTTGCCACCGAGCCGGCGTTCGAAAGGAAATGGATCATGAAGCACTTCGGTGTTGCTGTAATCGCAACGGTACTCTTGGCTGCTTGCAGCGAAAAACCAGCCGAAGCGCCTGCCAAACCTGTAGCCCGGCCATTTGAAGGACAATCGATCTCGGTGATTGTCCCCAAACTCGATGCGCGCTTGATTCGGGGGCCAATTCTGGATGAAGTGGCAGGCTTCGAGACCCGGACTGGCGCCAAGGTCAGGGTTCTCACTCCCGGCTGGAACGAGACTATCGAGAAGATCGACCAATCGCTCAAGTCGCCGGATGCCAACTTCGACATTTATGTGGTGATCTCCATGTGGAGCGGCACCCTGCTGGGCGGCGACTACATTGAACCGGTTCCCGCGGCCATCAAGCAGAAGATTGACTGGGACGACGTGCTGCCGATCTACCGCAACACAGTGCTGTCCTGGAACAATGTTGCCTATGGCCTTCCCTATGACGGCGATTGCATCAATCTCTATTACCGCAAGGATATTTTCGCCAATCCGGAGTTTCAGGCGCGCTTCAAGACCAAATACAAATACGATCTGGTGCCTCCCGCCAACTGGAAGGAGTACCGCGACATCGCCGAGTTCTTCACCGGTTGGGACTGGAACGGTGACGGCAAGCCCGACTACGGTATCGCCGGCAACCGCGTCAAGGGCGATATTTCGATGCTGCAATTTTTCGCCCAGGCCGCGGCGCACACCAAGCATCCCGACGATCCGGCCTATTACTTCGATCCCGACACCTTGAAGCCGCGCATCAACAATCCCGGCTTTGTGCGGGCGCTGGAGATCTGGGTCAATACGCTCAAGTTCGGTCCGCCCGGCATGGCCAATTTCGCCGGGCATGATGTTCGCAACAGCTTTGTTTCGGGCCAGACAGCGATGGCCATCGACTGGGCGGACATGGGGGTTCATGCAGTCAACTCGCCCGCTTCCGTGATCAAGGACAAGATCGGCTACAGCCAGATTCCGGGAAGCACCGAGATATTCAACAGCACCACGGGGAAATGGGACAAGCGGCCGAATCACGTTTCCTCGATCAGCGGCAACTGGACATTCTTCGTCAGCAAGGCATCGAAAAACAAGGCGCTGGCTTTTGAGTTTGCCGCCCACATGACGGCGAAAGAACTGACCAAGAAACTGACCGCGGCGAGTGGCACGGCGGTCAATCCGTCGCGGCGTTCACATTTCGCCGATCCCGCCTCCTGGAACCAGTCCGGGTTCTCGACCGAATCCGCCAAGGCTTACCTCGATGAAATCACCAAGTCATTATCAAATCAGAATGTTGTTTACGACATCACGATTCCGGGCGCCGGCGAGTACTACAAGGTATTCGACGAAGCCGCCTACAAGGCGGTAAGCGGCGAACTGAAGCCGCGGCAAGCCCTGGACGCGGCTGCTGCGGAATGGGAAAAGATCACCGATCGACTGGGTCGGGAAAAACAGATCGCTTACTACAAAGCATCCCTGAACGTCCGACGGTCCGACGCTGGCATGTAGGCACGCCGTGCGCTTTCCGCAACTCAGCATCCGAACCCTGACTCTGTACGGGTTCGGATTGCTCATCCTCGGCGCGCTGGCCAGTGGCGTATCGCTCACCTACCTCGTTTCCGACTACAGCGCCGTGGTTGCCCGGCAACGTACCGTGGATGATGCTTACAAGTCGGTGCTGGCGCTCAAATATCACACGGAACGCCTGCTTTCAACGCCGGAACTGATCAAGCAGCGCCAGCGCTGGGGGATCGCGGTGAGCGAGTTTGAAGGGAAGCTGGGCGAACTCAAACTGGCCGTGCCGGCCCAGTCCAAGGCGCTATTCGACGCCTGGCAGCCCATCCGCGTCGAGATTGACGATATTCAGCGACAATTCGGCAGCCCCCTGTTTGGCGAGGGCAATCTCATGGAAAAGTCGCTGCTGCGTCGCTTCGGCGAGGGATTGAACGCAAACGAAAGCAGTGACTACTACGTCGCGGTTCGAACCCTGATTAATTCCATCGAATTCCTGCAACAGCGTCAGGATTTTCTGCTGGATGATCTTTACATCCTGAATACGCGAATCCGCAACGAGAGCGACGGACAGCTATGGCGTACCAAACAATTACTCGTCTCCTTGCCGCTGGTTTCATTTCCGGCCTTGTTGGCCTTCGCCGCGGTGATCTTTTATTTGGCGGGGCGCATCGAGCGACAACTGCTCGGCATCCAGGGCGAACTGATACGCCATCGAAATCACCTTGAGGAACTGGTGATTGCCCGGACCGCTGAACTTGCCGAGGCCACAACCGCGGCGGAAAAGGCCAATCTCGCCAAGAGCACCTTCCTGGCCAACATGAGTCACGAGATACGCACCCCCATGAACGCCATCATTGGCCTGAACCACCTGATGCGACGCGCCGGGGCGACGCCGGAGCAGGCCGAGCGACTGGACAAGGTCGACGAGGCGGGCCAGCACCTGCTGGCCATCATCAACGATATTCTTGACCTCACCAAGATCGAGGCGGGACGGCTGCAACTGGAAAGCACGGATTTCCATCTTTCCTCGATCCTCGATCATGTCGCCTCAATTGTCGGGCAAGCGGCGCGGGAGAAAGGTCTGACAATCGAAGTCGATGGCGATGCCGTCCCGATCTGGTTACGTGGCGACCCGACGCGACTGCGCCAGGCCGTGCTCAACTATGCCGGCAATGCCGTCAAGTTCACCGAAAAGGGCGCCATCGCCCTGCGGGCCAAACTTCTGGAAGACGGCAACGACGATATACGAGTCCGCTTCGAGGTAGCCGATACCGGCATCGGCATCGCACCCGACAAGATGGTTCGGCTGTTTCAGGTCTTCGAGCAAGCCGATGCCTCGACCACGCGCAATTATGGCGGCACTGGCCTCGGGCTTGCCATCACCAAGCGACTGGCCCAGATGATGGGTGGAGAAGTCGGCGCCGACAGCACGCCGGGAATGGGTAGCACCTTCTGGTTCACCGCGCGACTGCAACGCGGCCGCGGCATCATGCCCATCATGTCAGCCGTGGACACGACGGATGCCGAGACCGAATTGCGCCGTCACCACCACCACGTCCGGCTCTTGCTGGCGGAAGACAACCTCATCAACCGCGAGGTGGCCGTGGAACTGCTGCACGGACTGGGTCTGCAGGTGGATACCGCGGCCGATGGTCGGGAAGCGGTGGAGAAAGCCAGGAGCAACGCCTATGACCTGATCCTGATGGACATGCAGATGCCCAACATGGATGGTCTCGAAGCCACCCGAGCCATTCGCGCCCTGCCTGGCTGGGACATCAAACCGATCCTGGCAATGACAGCCAACGCCTTCGATGAAGATCGACGGGCATGCACAGCCGCCGGCATGAATGACTTTGTCGTCAAGCCGGTGGAACCGTCCTTGTTGTATGCCGCCCTGCTGCAATGGCTGCCGGCCAGGGTAGCAAATGAACCGGCAGAGGCCGACGGGAAGGCGGAACCCGCGCCGGCCGTGCTGCGTCCCGACGAGGCCGAAGCGGTGGAAACACCGGAATCGACGACCGAAGCCGCCCTGACACGCCTGGCCGGCGTGCCGGGGATGAATGTGGCGCGCGGCTTGAACGTGGCGCGCGGAAAATCCGAAAAGTATCTGAACCTGCTGAGCCTTTTTGTTGAATCGGACGCCGATGACATGACGCGGCTCGCCGCGAACCTGGCCGCGGGTGATCACGCCACCGCCCAGCGGCAAGCGCATACCCTCAAAGGCGCGGCCGCCACGCTGGGGGCGGATCGCCTGGCGGCCATGGCGGCAAGTCTGGAAAGCCTGCTGCGGACGAATCCGCCAGGAAGCATTCAGGCCGACGATATCCGGCCGGAAATGGACGCCATCCGCCGCGAATTCACGACCTTGGCCGCCGCCCTGCCGCCGCCGTCAGCCGCTCTCCCGGCGGCGGACATCGCGCCCCTGAATCCGGAAGACCTGCGGGCCGTGTTTGACGATCTCGACGCAATGCTGGCGCAGAGCGATACCGCCGCCATCGCGCTGTTCGAGGCACACGCGATGGCGCTGAGAACGGCCCTGGGCCCCCACTGCGATGAACTCGGGCGCCAGGTCAGGCAGTATGAATTCGAGACAGCGCGGGAAACATTGCGAAGCCTGCGGTAGCCGTAATGGTCACACCAACGAAAGAAACAGGCATTGCTGCCGTACCGCTACCGCCGACTTTTTCAGCGCTTCGGGCGAGGAAGAAGTCGCGGTCCAAGTAATGTATGATTATCGCCATACCCTAATCTACCGATCATCGCCATCGGCCAGCACCGCGATGCCGAAGTAGCGACCGCATGAAACTCCAGTCCGACGTCCGCTACGCCGCCCGCGCTATCACTTCATATGGACCGGGCTACGTTACCGTCGGCGGGCGGCGGCTGACGCGCACCGGCCTGCTTCACCCTGATGGCATCGACACCACATGGGGGCCGGAAACTTTCGATGAACTCGACGCCAGCCATTTCGCGGCACTGGCCGCCCTGTCTGGCGACGTCATCCTGCTCGGCACCGGCGAGCGCCAGCGCTTTCCCGCGCCGGTTCTCCTGCGCGCCTTGATCGAAGCTGGCCGCGGCGTCGAGGTCATGAACACGCCGGCAGCCTGCCGCACCTACAATGTTCTGCTGGCCGAAGGCCGCAGCGTAATCGCCATCCTGATAATCCCATGAATTCACGAACGACCGGCATCCTCTGGCTCATCGCCATCCTGTTCACCGCCCTCTGGTTCGGCACGCTCGAATCCCGCAAACTGGTCAAGCCCGACGAGGGCCGCTACGGCGAGATTCCGCGCGAGATGGTTGCCACGGGTGACTGGCTGACGCCGCGCCTCAACGGTTTCAAATATTTTGAAAAACCGCCGCTGCAATACTGGGCCACGGCGGCCGGCTACAAGGTCTTTGGCGAGCATCAGTGGACAGTTCGCCTGTGGCCGGCGCTAACCGGTTTCCTCGGCATCCTGTTCACGGGCTTTGTCGCCGCGCGCCTGTTCGGCGCGACAGCGGGCTGGGTGGCGGCCAGCGTGCTCGGCGGCAGCCTGCTTTATGTACTACTCGGCCATGTGGCCGTGCTCGACATGAGTTTGAGCGTATTTCTGGCCTCGGCCATTTTCGCTTTTGTCCTGGCCCAGCGCGACGACGCCAGTCCGCAAGAAACCCGCAACTGGATGTGGTCCGCTTATGCGCTGCTGGCCCTGGCGGTGCTCACCAAGGGATTGATCGGTATGGTGCTGCCGGCGGCCACGCTGGTTGCCTACACGTTATGGCAGCGCGACTGGGCACTGTGGCGGCGCCTGCACCTGGTTTCCGGCCTCGCGATCTTTTTCGCCATCGCTACGCCGTGGTTCGTCGCCGTTTCGCTGGCCAACCCGGAGTTTTTCAATTTCTTCTTCATCCACGAACACTTCCAGCGTTTCCTGACCAAGGTGCATCGCCGTTACGCGCCGATGTGGTTCTTCGTGCCCGTTCTTGCCGTCGGCCTGGCGCCGTGGACGCTGGCGCTGTTCGGCGGCATGTGGAGCGCCGTCAAACGCAACACCGCGCTGCGCTTCCAGCCGCAGCGCTTTCTGCTGGTGTGGATCGTGGTGGTATTCGGTTTCTTCTCGGTATCGAGTTCCAAGCTGGTGCCCTATATCCTGCCGTTGTTTCCCGCGCTGGCCGTGCTGATTGGCGGCTGGTGGCTGACGGCGGGACAGCGAACGCTCCAGTGGCATGCCGCCGCCTGGGTGCTGGCCGGCATTGCCGTTGTTATTGCGGCCCCGTTCATGCTTGTGTTCGGCGACGAGCAAATGACCATCGCCATGTTCGACGCCTGGGTGCCCTGGATGATCGCGGCGGGACTCAGCCTCGTCATTGGCGCCGGCCTGACCCTCTGGCTGCTCGGCTATTCAAAATTAGATTCCCGACCAAATTTACCCAATTCACGCCTGGCCGCCGCGCTGGCGCTTGGTATCGGCGGCAATCTGGCCTGCCAGCTGGGCCTGCTTGGCATGGACGGCATCGCCCCGGCTACGTCGGCTTGGCACATCGCGCAGAAAATCAAGCCCGAACTCACGCCCGACATGCCTTTTTTCACTGTCGGCATGTACGACCAGACCCTGCCCTTCTATCTCAAGCGCACACTGCAGATGGTCGAGCATACCGATGAACTCAAGTACAGCATCGAATGGGAACCGCAAAAATTCATGCCAACCTTTGCCGAATTTGAAGCCGCCTGGAAGTCAGCGCCGAAGGCCATGGCGCTGATGCCGCCCGACGTTCACCAACGCCTCCACGCCCAGGGCCTGCCCATGCGCGAAATCGCCCGCGATACCCGCCGCGTAATCGTGACCAAGGTGCCCCAGCCATGACAACAGTTTCCTTCGCCCTCGTGCTGACCGGCGTGCTGCTCAATGCCGCCGCCCAGCTTTTCCTCAAGAGCGGCACCAATGCCGTCGGCCACTTTGATTTCAGCCTCGACAACCTTATGCCCATCGGCATGAAGTTCGCCTTCAACCCCTACATCATCGGCGGCCTGACCTGTTATGTGGTGAGCGTCGTCATCTGGATCATGGCGCTGTCGCGCGTGCCGGTCAGCGTCGCCTACCCGATGCTGTCCATCGGCTACGTCGTCAATGCCATACTGGCCTACTATCTCTTCGGCGAAGCCATCACCGCGCAGAAACTGCTCGGCATCGGCTTCATCTGCGTCGGCGTCTGGATCGTCGCTCGTTCATAGGCTCTCATGAATACACCCTTCCTGCCCTTCACCCGCCCCAGCATCGACGAGGACACCATCGCCGACGTGGCCAACGTGCTACGTTCGGGCTGGATCACCAGCGGCCCCAAGGTGCAAGCCTTCGAGGCGGTCTTATCCCACTATTGCGGTGGCCGCGCGGTACGCGTCTTCAGCTCCGGCACCGCCACGCTCGAAGTCGCGCTACGTTTGGCAAAAGTCGGCGCCCACGACGACCGGCCGGGCGGCGTCCAGCAGGACACGGTAATCACCACGCCGCTGACCTGGGTAGCCACCGCCAACGTGATTCTGGCGGTCGGCGCCACACCCGTTTTCGTCGATATCGACCCCGTCACGCGCAACCTCGACCTCGACCAGTTGGAAGCCGCCATCACGGCGGAAACGAAAGCCATCATCCCCGTCGACCTCGCCGGCCTGCCGGTCGACCGCGACCGCCTTTATGCCATCGCCCGAAAGCACGGCCTGCGCGTGATCGAGGATGCCGCTCAGTCGCTGGGCGCCTCGTGGAATGGCCGCCCCATCGGCTCGACGGGCGACTTTGTCTCCTTCAGCTTCCACGCCAACAAGAACCTCACCACTGGCGAGGGCGGTGCGCTGGTGCTGCCAGCCGACGTCGACCCGGCGCTGTGCGAACGCCTGCGCCTGCAAGGCGTGAAGCGTTTCCCCGACGGCGGCATGGACGTCGACATGCTCGGCGGCAAAGCCAACCTCACCGACATCGCCGCCGCCATCGGTCTGGGGCAGATGAAACACCTGACCGCATTCACCGAACGCCGCCGCGCCCTGGCCCGCCGCTATTTCGAGCAGATCGATCCATCCATCGTTGCAATGGGTCTCGAACTGCCGCCGGCGGATTTCGAGAACGCCAATTGGCACATGTTCCAGCCGCTGCTGCCCGATAACGCCAAGCGCGGCGTCTTCATCGCCGCCATGAAGGCACGTGGCATTGGCGTCGGCGTGCATTACCCGGCGCTGCATCTGTTCTCGCTCTATCGCAAACTCGGCTGGCAGGAAGGCGACTTCCCCGAGGCGGAACGCGTCGGCCGCCGCACCATCACCTTGCCGCTGTTCCCGGCCATGAGCGAGGCGGACGTGGATCGTGTCTGCGCCGCGATCAAGGACAGCCTGCCGGATTGCATCGAACGCTAACGGAGACTCAATCACCATGAACGTGCCGTCACGCCTTGCCGCCATTGCAGCGTCCATCCTGCTGCTGGTTTCCGCCGCCGTCGCCGGCGAGTTGCGCGACTACGCGCCGGTCAAGGTGGCGCCGCATACCTGGGTGATCCACGGTCCACTCGGCGATCCATCGGTCGCCAACCAGGGCTTCATGAATAACCCCGCCTTCGTCGTGACCAATGACGGCGTGGTTGTCGTAGATCCCGGCTCCAGCGTGCAGGCCGGCCGCATGGTGTTGCGCCAGATCCGCCAACTGACCGACAAACCCGTCACCCATGTGCTGAACACGCATGTGCACGGCGACCACTGGCTCGGCAACCAGGCCATTCACGATGCCTATCCTCGGGCAAAAATCATGGCGCATCCCGAGATGATCCGCGTCGCCCATGACAGCGCCGCGGCGACCTGGCTCGATATCATGGACCGCCTGACACAGGGCTTCACCCGCGATACCCGCGCCATCATCCCGACCATTCCCCTTGCCGAGAATCAGCGCTTCACCACCGGCGGCATCGAATTCCGCATCCACGCGCCCGAAAAAGCGCACTCCGGCACCGATATCATGATTGAGGTGGCCACCGAATCACTACTGTTCCTCGGCGACAACGTCATGAACGGCCGCTTCGGCCAGATGAACGATGGCACGTTCGCCGGCAATATCGCCGCCTGCGACCGCGCGCTGCTCCTCCCCGCCAAGATCTTCGTCCCCGGCCACGGCAAGACGGGCGGCCGCGAGAACGTATCTGCGTACCGAAACTACCTGTCAAGCCTGTTCGAAACAGTCCGGCGCGAATACGATGCGGGGAAGAAAGACTACGAAATGAAGGAAACCGTCAAGGCCGCCGTCGCACCCTACATCGGCTGGGAAGGCTTCGACCTCCACTTCGGCCGCCACATCAGCGTGGCGGTGCTCGAACTGGAAGCGATGTAAGAAGGCAACTCGCCCATTTCACTGGACATAGACTTTATTCCCGAATATCGCTATCACCTCAATAAGTCGGCGTTAGCGGTACGGTAGGGCGAGAGACAGGGTGCGGGGATAAATCGGGACAGAGCACTTGACATGGTGAAAAAGGAAATCACCGTGCATTAACTGGCCTACAAGCTGATCCGGGCGGCAATGGCGCCAGCGGCTGTCTTGTACAACACCCATCCGCGCCAACGCAGCTTCAAGGCAACCATGCAATTGCTATACGCATTCGCCAGCAACGTCCTACCCTGTCGACCAGGCCGGGTCGAACCCTGCGAAAAAACGGCGATCCAGCAACTACCCCAAAAGCCGGTGAGATCGCCGGGTGCCTCATCGGATCAACCTATTTACATCATTACGCAGCGCTCGCTGCTCAAACCTCAACGTCCGATAATTATTGTTTCTGCGTAAGCGATTACTCCGTTGGGCATCCCTACAGTATGTG